>CAYUJC010000069.1:0-13040 GCA_964444945.1 uncultured Desulfuromonas sp. | reverse complement strand
TGCTTTTTATGCCGTCGCAGCCGGTCTGGCTACAAGAACCTTCGGAGACAAGCTATGATTAAAATTAACCTGCTTCCGGTAAAGGCGGTACAGAAGCAGATTCAAATGCGGAATAATCTGCTAGTGACAGTGGCGATGCTGTTGTTGGTGGGTGGAGTTTGCTATGTCTTGCATGCTTCGATTACTTCCGATATTGCTGCTGTGGAGCAGGAAGTAAATGACAATCGGCGCGAGATAAACAGTTTGAAAAAAAAGATAGGCGAGGTCAATCGTTTCAAGAAACTGCAGGAAGAGTTAAATAGCAAACTTAAGATCATGGATGAGCTGCGGGCGTCCAAGTCGGGACCTGTTCATCTGATGGATGAACTAATAAAGGCGTTGCCGGAGAAGCTGTGGATCACCTCATTTACTGAAAAAGGTGGAGCGGTCATGATTAGTGGAGTTGGCCTTACAGAGAACGATGTGGCGACTTTTATGACCAACTTGGAACGCTCTCCCTATTATTCCAGGGTGGATCTTAAAGTCACAAAACAGAAAGTTCAGGATGGTCTGAGATTGCAGAGTTTTGACTTGTCATGCCGGGCAGAAAATCCTGCAGTAGCAAATGACGATAAGTAGGGGAGCGTAAACCATGAACCCGCAAATAGAAAAAATTCTGAAGTTGCCCCTGTATCAACGGGTCCTTATTCTGGTGTCAGTGTCGATTCTGCTGGTGGGGGCATACGTTTATTTCTTTTATAATCCCGCACGTGAAGAGCTTGCCAGTAAGCAGTCTCAGAATGATAAGTTATTGGTTGAATTGCAGGAAAGCAGACGAATTGCCAACAATCTGCCTAAATTCAAGGCGGAATACGAGCAGATGAAGAGGCGTCTGGACTTGGCTTTGAATGAACTGCCGAATGAAAAAGAAATTCCCTCTTTACTCAGCAGTATAGCCGGACTGGCGCGAGACAATGGGCTTGAAGTTTTGCAGTTTAAGCCCGAGAACGAGGTGGCAAGGAATTTCTATGCCGAGGTCCCTGTCAGTCTGGATCTTAAAGGCAGTTATCACCAGATGGCGCTTTTTTGTCAGGCCGTAGCGCGGATAGCGCGCATTGTAAATGTTAAAGATATGAAATTAAGCAAGCCACAGCAGGGCTCCGGCATCACAACCCTGTCCATAGCCTGCCGCACCGTCACCTATCGTTTCATTGAAGCATCCAGTGCAGAGAAAGGGAAATAAGTATGCACCGATACGCTGCAATTTTTGTCTTCCTTGCCTTCTGGATGGTAGCAGGGTGTTCAGATGATAAGCCAACAGAGTTAAAGCCAGTGCAGACCCGAAGTGCCGTAGCGCCTATGCCCACAGCACCCGCTGCAGCTGAAGAGGTTCCCTCGGCAGAGCCGGAACCTGAAAAACCTGAGTTTGTGTATAACGAACTAGGGCGGCGTGATCCCTTTACGTCTCTGCTGGCCATAAAGGAGCCGGTTACAGATGATGCTGAACCTCTGACACCTTTGCAGAAATTTGGCTTAAAAGAGCTACGCATTATTGCAATAGTGATCGGTAAAGATGAACCACGTGCTATGGTTGAGGCACCGGACAAAAAGGCATATACCCTGACTCCTGGAGTTAAAATCGGTAGGAATAAAGGGGTTGTGCAGGCCATAACTCCAGATGAAATAATTGTTGAGGAGCGCTTTCGAGATTTTGCCGGAACAACGCGGACGGAAATTAAGCGCATAGTGATCCCTCAAGGGGAAGGGGAATGAATATGAGGTTGAAAAATGTTTTTCCGTCAGCAGTGCTATCGGTTTTATTGCTTGTATATTTATTACTGCCCGTTCTGACACCCTGCGCTGCATATGCACAGTTGAATATGGTTACGTCGGTGCAGCTTGGGGTCGATACGGCATCCATTGTTACAGATATGGATAATCCTGTTTTTAGCACCTACACCCTTGGGGCTCCTGAACGGTTGGTGGTGGATGTAAAGCAAGTCACCCCGGCATTTGCGGAACGCTCGTTTATGCTTAACCCCGGCCTGGATTCCAGCTTTAGTGCGATGCGCGTTGGGGTTTATGCCGATAAAACCCGGTTTGTCTTTGATGCTGTAGCTGGCAGTTCGCCCCATGCAGAAGTTTATGTCGATGGGCGGGAAATAGTTGTTGACTGGTCCGGGCAGGCAGACAGGCGTAGCGGCGCGAAAGCTATTACCCAGACAAAGACCGGGACTAAGATCGTAGCAGCACAAAACACCATCTCTCCTGCAACCGGAGCACTGGCAGTGGTGACCGCCCTTAATTTCGATATTGAGGGGGCCGAATCAGTTTTTGTGGCAGACTTTACCAGTGCAGCACAGCCGGTTGAATTGATTCAGCCGCGGACCCAGGGTAATACAGTGCGCTTCGGGGTCACCAATGCGGCAATACCTCGAAGTCTGCGCCGGGTGATTGATGCATCGGTATTCCCCAGCTCCGTTTTGCAGATAACCCCATATTCCACCATAGTAGACGGGGTGCGCAACGTAATGTTTGCAGTGCAACTCAAAGATGCGGTGGAATACCGGGTTGTGCTGCATAAGGGGGCGCTGGAATTTCGGTGCAATAACAGTGTTTTTGCTGACTTGGCTCCTGCAGATATGCAGCTCAGTGTAGATATGGCCAGACTCGGCTCCGATGCGGATGAGGCGAAGTCAGGGCAAGCTGTGCGCACACCGCCGTATCAGGATGAGCCCTTCGACACAATTGAGCATAATCTCACTGTTGGAGCGGTGCTCGAAGCACTGTCAGCTGATGCGCAAACCGAGGCTATGCCATTAAAAACAGAGACCGAGAAGATCTACACCGGCGAACCGATCAGCTTGGTGCTTGATAATGCGGACATTCGCAAGATTATGCGTCTCCTCGGCGAAATCAGTGACATAAATCTGATTGTGGCGGAAGAGGTGCAGGGCAATATTTCATTACGTCTGCAGGATGTCCCCTGGGATCAGGCGCTGGATCTTGTCCTGGAAATCCAGGAATTGGGGATGACTCGGAAGGGTAATGTCTTCTATGTCCTCCCCCTGAAGAAGATTCAGGCTATGGAAACCGAGCGCCTGCGCGCCAAGCAGGAAATAAAGCGTTTGGAAGAGACCGAAACCGAAATATTTGCCATAAACTATAAAGATGCAAAATCGTTTGAAGATGTGATTAAAGATATGCTCTCAGATCAGGGCCAGGTTCGGGTGATTAAGGGCAGCAAGAAGATCATGGTCAACGATATTCCCTCGAAGCTGGATGAAGTCAGAGATATCCTCCGCGTGCTGGATGAACCGGCCCGCCAGGTAATGATTGAGGCGCGGATCGTGGAAGCAAACACCTCAGAAGGGTTAGAGTTTGGAGTTAACTGGGGATTCAGTTATGACAATGACGCATCAGGTAGCATCGGTACACAGAATTTGGACTCGGCCGATGTTGCTCTGGGGGGGGGATTTCTTCTGCCCACTACCACAGGAACCTCCGGTTTAGGTAGCCAACTTACTTTTGGGCGCTTAGGTTTTGATTCTACGGTTTTAGACCTTCGGATTTCAGCGCTGGAAACCGCGGGTAAAGGACGCGTGGTCTCCTCGCCTAAAGTTCTGACCCTTGATGGGGAAGAAGCCAGAATTGAACAGGGCACATCTATCCCCTATCAATCCGTGAGCCAAGATGGTACCACCACCGAATTCGAAGATGCCACTCTGGCTCTGGTGGTGACCCCTGAGGTTAATCCGGATAATACCATCATCCTTGCAATTAAAGCCTCCAACAGCACTATAGGAAATACGGTCTCCACTGGTGCTGGCAGCGCCCCATCCATTGATACCAAGGAAGCTGAAACCAAACTTCTCCTTAAAAATGGGGAAACCACGGTCATCGGTGGGATTTATGTGGAAAATCAGCAAGATAGTGAAACTGGAACCCCAATCCTCAAAGATATCCCCTTTTTAGGCCACCTGTTTAAGTCACGCAATAAGAGCAACACCAGAAACGAGCTGCTGATTTTCATTACTCCCCGTATAGTCGACTGAGGCTGGGTCAAGCAACATGCGGTAAAAAAAGACAGGCGCTGCCTGTCTTTTTTTACTTGTATTTTTAATAACAGATCCCTTTTTTAGCAAGCAAACGGTTAGCATGCGGGAAAAATATATTTTTTTAACTGGTTTTATGGCAGCAGGCAAGTCTACAGTTGGGCGGATCCTGGCCCACATGCTTGAGGGCCAGTTTATTGACACTGATACCATAATCGAGCAACGGTTGTGCATGAGCATCAAGGCAATATTCGCCCACTTTGGAGAAGAGTACTTCCGCTCCTGTGAAACCGTTGTATTGCAGGAATTGTGTTGTGCTGATCCCAATTCGAGGTTGGTTAAGGGTAACTATACAGTATCATCCGCCGGGTCAATTTATCGGATAGTTGCTACCGGTGGAGGGATGGTGGGACGTATGCAGAACCGGGAGATGATGCGCCAGCATGGCACCGTGGTTTATCTGCATGCCCCTTGGACAGAGATCAGCAACCGTTTGCAGGGGGGATCCAATCGACCCCTTGCACACAAAGTTGAGACAGACAGGTTGCAACGGCTGTGGCAAAAACGCCTGCCGCTGTATGAGGACGCTGATTTCATAATTAAGACTGCTGATCTTGGCCCACGAGCCATCGCACAAAATATAGTACGTTGCATTACTGCCTGACATTGGTTGAGCTCGTCTCCAGTTCAGGATTTTTCAATATTGCCTTGGAATTTTGCCACTAAAAATTATGCCGCGGGGAATTATGTCATTATGCAGCAGATGACGGTAGAGCTGGCTGAGCGCGCATATCTCATCGTTCAGGAAGATGGTTTGCTTGCCCATTTGGGAGAATTGTTGGCTCCACTCCAATTGGCTGAACATGTAGTGGTGATCACCAATGATGTAGTGGCGCCGCTGTATGGCTCCCAAGTTGAACAGGAGCTGAAACGGGCTGGCTACCGAGTTGATACCATTGTTCTCCCCGATGGGGAAATACATAAAAATGGGCACAGCTTGGACCGTATTTATACCTACATGCTGGAGCGCGCTTGCGATCGGCACACGACTATTATTGCCTTGGGCGGCGGCGTGATAGGTGATATAGCGGGGTTCGCAGCAGCTACATATATGCGCGGCATCCCCTTTATACAGATCCCGACCACTCTCCTGGCGCAGGTGGATAGTTCCGTCGGAGGGAAAACAGCCATCAACCACCCCCTGGGTAAAAATATGATCGGGGCTTTTTATCAACCTCTCAAGGTCATTATCGACACATCTGCCCTGAACACGCTCGAAAAACGGCATTTTTGTGCAGGCCTGGCCGAGGTGGTGAAATACGGTGTCATCGCTGACGCAGAGTTTTTCACCTGGATAGAAGACCATTTGACGGCACTGTTGCGCAAGGAACCGGCGGCGCTGAGCCATGCCATAATGCGCTGTTGCAGCATCAAGGCTGATATCGTTGCCCGAGACGAAACGGAGCAGTCTGTGCGTGCATTACTTAACTTCGGCCACACCTTTGGCCACGCAGTTGAGCAACTCAGCGGCTACGGCGTAGTTCTCCATGGAGAAGCTGTGGCTATCGGAATGGTGGTCGCCGCGCGTATTTCTGCGGCCATAGGATTGTGCACCTCGGCTGATGTCACTAGGCTGGGCAACGTTTTACACCACTGCGGTTTGCCAACCACCGTGCCCACACAGTTCAGCCCGGAGCAGTATGTAGCTGCCATGATGCGCGATAAAAAAGTGAGTTCGGGCAAGCTGCGGATGGTGTTGAACCACGGGATCGGTTCGAGTGCTGTTCATGACATCGATGCTCCAGAGCAGACTTTTGCTGCAATTTTAGCGCACAAACCGGGTCTGATGGTGTAGATTATGGCAGAAATCGACCTAAAACAACTGCAGACCGAGTGGGAGAATAGCCCAGAGACAGATGCCTTTTATCCTCTGGCGTGCGCTTATCTGGAAAGTGGTCTTTATGAAGCGGCAGCGGATGTTTTGCAGCAGGGGCTGCGCCACCACCCCCGCCATTCCAGGGCTTTGGCAGCACTGGGACAGGTGCTGTTCAGGCGGCAGGAGATCGATGAGGCACGCGCTGCTCTTGAGAGAGCTTTGTCGTTTGATTCCACCTGCAGTTCCGCTCTTTGCACTTTGGCCGAAATTGAAATTGAGGCAGGCAATTTTCAGCGTGCCGACAATTGGCTGTGCCGGGCGGAGTCTGCTGCTGCTTCCAGTGGTGTTCCCGCCGGTGCTCCGGGTGGTACCCTCAATGTTGCTGATTTACGCCACCAACTCAAGCGCAAACGGTGCAGTTATAATGCTGATCCCGCAGAGATCACTTTTGTCACTGAAACCATGGTTGAGTTGTATCTTCAGCAGGGGATGCAGGAAAAAGCGGTCGCAGCACTGGGCCAACTCGTAATCCGCAACCCTGAAGATGCTGCACTGCGGCGCCGCTTTGAGGAGCTTCGCGTCTGTATGCAGAGACCATTAAGCGACTCAGGCGTGCAGGAGCAGTTGGGCGCCTGGTTGCGAGCTATTGAGCAGCAAAAGCTTGAAAGGCCGGGGAGCCAGAGGAGAGAATAATGTTTAAACCCATTTTGCAAACAATTCTGGACGAAAGCGACGCTGCGCTGGGAGTTTTTCTGCTTGGTGACGACGGCATCGTTATTGAGCAGGTGCGCGCAAGTCACGCTGAGGCAGAGGAACAGCTGGCGCTGGTTGTAGAACTGGCGGCCGGAATTAAGAATATACGTCAGACGGCTGATGTGCTGGAAGCCGGCGCCTTAAATGAGGTTGTCATTCACTATGAAAAACTCAGCCTGTTGATACATATCCTCAGCGCTGAGTATTTTGTCGTCCTGCTTTTAGAACCAGATTCTCTGAGCGGGAAAGGCTCTTATCTGCTTAAACGTGAGGCGCGACGTCTGCGTGTCGGTCTGGATCAGGAGATCTAAATGCATATCCAGGTAATTCACGGTCCGAATCTCAACATGCTTGGAAAGCGTGAACCGGAACACTATGGTTATCAGAGTCTTGCAGATATAAACGGCCTTATAGCGGCGAAAGCCCATGAGCTTGGGGTAGAGGTAGATTTTTTGCAGTCGAACCACGAAGGTGTTTTAATTGATGCTCTGCACCAGGCAGCTGGTGCAGGTACAGATGGTGTAATCATAAATCCTGCAGCTTTTACCCACACCAGCATCGCGCTACGTGATGCTGTTGCAGCTATTGCGCTGCCAGTTATTGAGGTGCATCTGTCCAATATCCATGCGCGAGATACATTCAGACACCACTCTTGGCTGGCGCCAGTAGCGCTGGCGCAAATATGTGGATTTGGGGCCAATGGCTACAGCCTTGCCCTCGAAGGTTTGGTTCTGCATTTGCGTACCCTGAATGAAAAATAGAATAATATTTTACTCTCGCTGAAAATTTCTGATTATGCTAGATTCTCGACTTATTCGTTTGCGCCAAGAGCTTAAAAAATACAAACTGGATGCCGTATTGCTCCTGGATCCTGTCCATTTGCGGTATTATTCAGGCTTCAGTGGCAGTGACGGCGCCCTTGTTGTTACTCTCGATCAGTGCCATTTTCGTACCGATTCGCGCTATATCTCCCAGGCTACGGCCGAAGTTAACGCCGCTTCTATAGAAGCATACACAACCAAACATGCTAAGGTGATTGAGCTACTGCGGCGTTCAGGTGTTAACAGGGTGGGGTTCGATGCTACAAAGCTCAGTGTGGCGGAGTTAAATCAGCTTAGTGAGTTTGATTCTGCTCTCGTCTGGGAACCCTTGAAAAACCTGGGTGAGTTGCGTCAGGTAAAAGATTATGCCGAGCTTGAATGTTTAGAACAGGCCGCGGCCATTAATGCAACAGCGTTTGATAGAGTTTTGCCGTTCATCCGCCCTGGTGTGACGGAACGTGAAATCGCGATAGAGCTGGAATATGCTTTGCGTTATTGTGGCGGAGAGGATAAAGCTTTTGACTTTATTGTAGCATCCGGCTGGCGCGGAGCCTATCCCCATGGAGTTGCATCCGATAAAATGGTACAAGCGGGCGAGCTTGTTACCATAGATTTCGGCACCCGCAAATCGGGTTACTATTCAGATGAAACCGTGACGCTAGCCATAGGTGAGGTGAGACAGGAATTGCATGATATTCATGCCTGTGTTCTCAAGGCTCACGACCTTGCGCTTGCAGCCTTGGCCCCATCAGTTGTGGCACGAGATGTAGACCGGGTAGCGCGCGACCACATTGAAGCATGCGGCTACGGCAAATATTTCGGCCATGGCCTGGGGCATGGAATAGGGCTTGCGGTGCACGAAGGGCCAACCCTCTCCCCCCGATCTGAAGCGGTACTTAGCGCCGGGATGGTTTTTACCATCGAACCCGGCATTTATATCCCCGACTTTGGCGGGGTACGCATAGAGGACACTGTATTATTGACCAACGACGGATACAGAACATTGACTTCTGTACCCAAAAAACTACGCTCATTACCCATTGAATGAACCTGCAGGAGAGATTTTATATGGACATCAAAGACATTAAAGCGCTGGTAAAACTTATTTCTGATACAGATATCTCTGAATTTGAAATGGAAACAGATGAAGATCGTGTATTTATAAAGCGTGGCTCACAACAGGAAGTTATCCATGTAGCTGCTCCAGTTTCTGCGGCGCCTGCGCCAGCCCCGCCGGTGGCACAGCAGGTAATGTCTGATGTCCCAGGTTCCAGTGCGGAAACAGCCCTTGGAGATAAACAGGAGCGCGTTACCTCTCCTATTGTCGGTACCTTTTATGCCGCACCTTCTCCGGAGTCTGATCCCTATGTTAACGTTGGAGATGTGGTGAGTGCAGGACAAACCCTGTGTATTGTCGAGGCTATGAAGCTCATGAACGAGATCGAAGCTGAATATAAGTGCAAAATTGTAGAGATCGTAAAAGCCAATGCCGAGCCGGTAGAATTTGGCGATGTTCTTTTTATCGTAGAAAAAATTTAGATTTTATCCTTGACCTGTGTTTTTTCATCTTGAAAAACTGCAGGTTTGTGTTCAGGAGTGACTATGATTCACAAGGTTGTTATTGCCAATCGTGGGGAAATTGCCCTGCGGATTATTCGCACCTGCAAAGAGCTCGGGATAAAAACAGTTGCCGTTCACTCAGACGTGGACAGTGAAGCCCTGCACGTCAAATTAGCGGATCAGAGTGTCTGTATCGGTCCCGCAGCCAGTGCAGACAGCTATCTGAACATGAAGGCAATTATCAGCGCGGCTGAGATCGCAGATGCGGATGCGATTCATCCTGGCTATGGTTTTTTGGCCGAAAACGCCGAGTTTGCGGAGATCTGTCAGAATTGTGGTCTGACCTTTATCGGACCCACTGCAGAAAACATGCGCTTGATGGGAGATAAAATCAGTGCCCGACAGACGGTGACCAAAGCTGGTGTGCCGATCTTGCCCGGCACAACCGATGCTGTCACCAGTGCAGAAGAGGCAGTACGGATTGCAGAAGAGATAGGCTGTCCTGTTATTATCAAGGCAACAGCAGGTGGCGGTGGCCGAGGCATGAAGATAGTCCATTCCCTGACATCGATTCCCAATGCGTTCGCAGCGGCACGCTCTGAAGCCAAGGCAGGCTTCGGCAACCCTGAGGTCTACATCGAAAAATACTGTGAGCGTCCGCGTCATGTCGAAATTCAAATCATGGCCGATAAGCACGGTAACGTCATCCATCTGGGCGAGCGCGATTGCTCCATTCAACGCCGCCACCAGAAACTGATTGAAGAAGCTCCTTGCTCAGTGCTGACTGAAGAGTTGCGCAAGGAGATGGGTGATTGCGCCGTTGCCGCCGCGAAAGCAGTTAATTACTCTAGCGTAGGTACTATCGAATTCCTCCTCGACAGTGACAACAAGTTCTATTTTATGGAAATGAACACCAGGATACAGGTAGAACATCCTGTCACTGAAATGGTCACAGGCATTGATATTGTCAAAGAGCAGATACTCGCTGCTGCGGGAAAACCGCTGCGCTATACTCAGGCCGACATCAAAATTACAGGCCACGCCATCGAATGTCGTATCAATGCAGAAGATCCGGACAAGTTCACCCCCTGTCCCGGTAGAATTGATGGTTACCATGCTCCAGGCGGGTTTGGCGTTCGGGTTGATAGCGCCGTATATGACCAGTATAAAGTGCTGCCTTACTATGACTCCTTGATTGCCAAGCTTATTGTCCATGCGGAAAATCGTGAACAAGCGATTCGCCGCATGGATCGGGCGCTGGAGGAATACATTATCGAAGGGATTAAAACCACGATACCCTTCCACCGCAAGGTGATGAACAACAAAGATTTCATCGAAGGCAATATTGATACCGGATTCCTTGAACGCACCAAACTGTAATATCTACGTACACTATACCCACACATAGAGCGGCAACTTCGGTTGCCGCTTTTGCCTTATGTACAAGGAGCCCGACAAGCTCCCAGGCACGGGAGAATTTAGATGGAATTAACGCTTGGCCATATAGACTATTTGAACTGTGTCCCTTTTTTTCATTATTTACGCACCTGTGGTTTCCACGGGAAGATCCGCAAGGGGGTACCGGCACAGTTAAATAAGATGCTGGCCGAAGGTCTGGTTGACGCCAGCCCTTCATCTTCGTTTGAATACGGACGTAATTTCTCCAACTACCTCCTCTTGCCGGGTCACTCCATCAGCGCCTTCAATCAGGTGCAGAGCGTCATCCTCTTCAGTCGTGATTCTATAGCGGATATTAAGGATTCCCCCATCTATCTGACTGGAGAATCGGCCACATCGGTACATTTGCTCAAAGTTTTATTACGTGAATTTTACGCCTGGGGTGACGTTGAGGGGATAGTGCCGCAACAGCCAGCAGAAGAATTGATAGACGAAGGCAAGCCAGTGTTACTCATCGGAGATAAAGCCCTTAAGCAACGTACCAGGCTTCATGCGACAAACTGGTATTGTTACGATCTGGCACAACTATGGGCCATGCATACCGGATTGCCGTTTGTCTTCGCCCTATGGATTGTGCGGGCTGATCTGGCAGAAGAAAAAAAAGCCCCTCTGCAGGCTCTGCCGAAACAACTGCGCTGCGCCCGTACACGGGCGCAGCAGAACATTATGGAGTTAGCCCGAAATCGACCAGAGCGTAGTTGGATAACCCCAGAGCAGTTAGTGTCCTACTGGCATGCGATGTCCTACGATCTTGATGAATTACATATTGAAGGGTTGAAGTTGTTTTTCCACTACTGCCACAAATTTGAATTTTTACCCCACATACCGGAAATTTGTTTTGTTCCCGCTTCCTCCTGAAACAGCACATGGATAATAGGGGCGTGAAGAGCTTTTCATTTGACACCGGTTGGCGTTTTGCATTACAACTACCGACTGCAGAGCCCGGGTGGCGGAATTGGTAGACGCAAGGGACTTAAAATCCCTCGGCTGTATAGCCGTGCGGGTTCGATTCCCGCCCCGGGCACCATAAATTAAGAGCCAAATCAGGAACTTAGCTGGTTTGGCTTTTTTCGATTCTGTATTAACTCTTCCTTGTAAACTCAGGTTAAGTCCATATAGTGCTGTAAATCTATAAGGTTATCGTGGCCTCTATCTCGTAGGATTGGTGCCGTGGAATCAGTGGAAGCGTCCATGGAGTCAGTTGAGGCGCCTTTTTAACAGCATAATACGCTCATAGGCCTGATCGATGCGTGCTTCACTCAGGGTGCCGTTGTGTACCAGCTCTTTGATTGTGGCAATGGCGCGTGGGACTATATTTTCGTCGTAACGCAGATTGTTGCCAAAAACCAGGATATCAACCCCGGCTGTAAGCGCTTGGGCAATGGCGGTCTCAAAGCCGTAATGATCGACAATCGCCCCCATCTGCATATCGTCGGAAATCACCACCCCGTCGAAACCAAGTTGCTGACGCAATATGCCATCAATGGTTGCCCGCGAGAGAGTCGCAGGATATTCGGGGTCTAGTTGAGCGTTAAAAACGTGCGCCGTCATCACCAGGTCGGCCTGCCCGGCCGCGATAATGTTCTGGTAGGGGAGCAGTTCAACCTCGGACCAGCTCTGCGTGACATCCACCAGACCGAGATGAGAATCGTGTTGCGAGCTCCCATGTCCGGGGAAGTGTTTCAGCGTGGTCAACACGCCACGTTGGTGGTGCGCGGCGATATAGCTCAAGGCCTGCGCAGTAACCTGTTGCGGCTCGACAGAGAAGCAGCGTTCATATCTGGCGATGACAGGGTTATCAGGGTTGATGCACAGATCGACCACCGGCGCCATGTTGAGGTTAAATCCAGCTTCGTTCAAAGTGGTGGCGAGCGCGCCGGTCACGGTTAAGGTGAGGTGCTCATCATCCTGCGTGCCCAGATCCATATGTGAGCGGGTAGGGGGGAAGCCATAGCGCTCTTTCAAACGTGTAATGATGCCCCCTTCCTGATCGACGGCAACGCACAACGGCGTGGTCGCGGCCTGCTGGAGCTGGGACACCAACGCTTTGACTTGTGCGGGCGACTCAATATTGCGACTGTGCTCTGCGCTGACCACATCGTAGTCAAACAGAATGACGCCACCAAGGTTACGCTCTCGAATGTCCTGCACGATAAAGTGATTGGCGTCGACCTCCATCCCGCGAAAGCCAACCATCAGCATCTGGCCGATCTTTTCATCCAGGGTTGGAGCAGCGCTCGTGGCAGAAGATACAGGCGAGGCACATCCTGACAACAGCACTATGGAGATGAATAGCAGCAGCGTCAGGATGAGTGAAAGTGCTGGAGTAAGCCTGAAGCGTGGCGAAAAATAAGTATCTGGCATCAAATATTGTCCGGTTAATTATTGAATAAATTAAGCATCTGGGCAAAAAGACTATTTTTTCAGTATGTTACAAGACTGTACGGTTTTTTTAACCGGACAGTAGTTATATTGCTTCTTTTTTGCCCCAGCGTTTGCGATACACGTGGAAATACAAAACGGGTATTAGCACCAGCG
>CAYUJC010000068.1:0-13295 GCA_964444945.1 uncultured Desulfuromonas sp. | reverse complement strand
CAGGGCGGCATCGGGCGGGGCGGAGTGGATAGAAGAGGAGATTCATGCCGCCAAAACGGAAGCGGATCTGCCCGATATCTTTCTTTCGGCCGGTTTTGACACCTTCTTTGACCCGGAAGGGATTGGACAATACAGCGCGGCAGGGGCGTTTCAAGCCATTGATTACCCAGCCATCAACCCTGATTTCAATGGGCTGGGTATGGTAGATCCACGGGGACATTATTCCATAATCGCGGTGGTGCCTGCGGTGTTTATGGTGGATCTCAGAGAACTGGATACAGAAGTACCCCGCACCTGGGAGGCTCTGCTCCAGCCGGAGTTTGAGCGCAAGGTGGCGCTGCCGACGGCAGATTTTGACCTCTTCAATGCTATGCTGCTTACGTTGCACAAGGAGTTTGGTACGGCCGGGATTGAACGCCTGGGGCGCTCGATGCTGGAGTCGATGCATCCGGCTCAGATGGGGCAGGGCGAATCAAAGCGTAAGCCTGCGGTCACCATCATGCCCTATTTTTTCACGCGGATGGCGCAGAATATCCCCGACGTTGAGATCGTCTGGCCTGAGGATGGCGCGATCATAAGTCCTATCTTCATGCTTGCACGCGCGGCGCAGCACAAGGCGATTGCTCCACTGGCTGAGTTTTTAGCCGGGGATGAGGTGGGAACCATCCTGGCGCAGCAGGGGCGGTTCCCCTCCCTGAATCCGCAGGTTGAGAATAACTTGCCCGCTAATGCGAAGTGGAAGTGGCTCGGGTGGGATTACATCTACAGCGGGGATGTCGCCGCGCGGATCAAACAGCTGGACGAAGTATTTCATACCGCTTTTCGCGCAGGGGCTTAGAACTACACGCGTGGCAGGGTTGAAGAATAAAAACAGACGCAAAAACTATGGAGTATTGC
This sequence comes from uncultured Desulfuromonas sp., assembly GCA_964444945.1. Lineage (GTDB taxonomy): Bacteria > Desulfobacterota > Desulfuromonadia > Desulfuromonadales > Desulfuromonadaceae > JAIVHC01. The sequence continues at coordinate 12,398 of CAYUJC010000068.1, read as the reverse complement.
GATGAAGTTTATCACTGTATCCGGGCCGCCATCTTCGGGTAAGACCGCGGTTATTCTGCAGGTGATCAAGGCCATGCAACAGCGCAACATCGAGGTAGGGGTGGTGAAGTTTGATTGTCTCGCCACCGATGATGATGTGCTGTATGCGCGCCATGGTGTCCCGGTGCGCAAGGGGCTTGCGGGGCCGTTGTGTCCGGATCACTTTTTTGTCAGCAACGTGGAAGAATGCCTTGAGTGGGGGCACAGCCAAAAGTTGGACGTGCTGATCAGCGAAAGTGCCGGGCTGTGTAACCGCTGTTCGCCCCACATCGAAGGGATCACCGCCGTGTGTGTCATCGATAACCTCAGCGGTATCGGCACCCCGAAAAAGATCGGCCCGATGCTGAAGACTGCGGACGTGGTGGTTATAACCAAGGGCGATATCGTCTCCCAGGCGGAGCGGGAAGTGTTTGCCTCCCGCGTGGTGCAGGTCAACCCCTCGGCACTGACCATGCATATCAACGGAATAACCGGTCAGGGCGCGTATGAGCTCAGCACCGTATTTTACGCCGCGCCGGAGACCGACAACCTGCAAGGGTTCTCCCTGCGCTATTCCATGCCTGCCGCGCTGTGTTCATACTGTCTGGGAGAGAAGCGGATAGGCAAGCAGTATCAGATGGGCAACGTGCGCAAGATTCAACTTGGGAAAGAGGAGGGGCCGAAACCATGAAGCAGGCCGAGCTGTTTACCACTCCGCTCAACCAGTTGTGTGCCCAGATGCCGGAGTTGAGCGATTTTTTTGCCTCCTTCGGGCTTGATGTCGCGGACTATGCGGCAGATGTGGATACCCTGCTTGCCTCGCTGTCCGCCACGCAGATTGAACACCTGGGGATGACCCAGGCGCAACTTCGAACCGCACTGCAGGATTACGTGACTGGGATTGAAGCACTGGACGCGGATGACAGCCGAGTGCGTTCGATTCGCATTCTACCGGGGCGGGATAAAGATGGCCACGCCGAAGCGTTTGAGCTCGAGCTTGTCCCCGGACAGATCGTGTCTATCGTCGGGCCGACGGGATCGGGGAAGAGCAGGCTCCTTGCCGACATCGAATGGGTGGCGCAGGGGGATACCCCAACCGGCAGACATATTCTCCTGAATGGTGCGCAACCAGATCCGAAGTGGCGCTTTTCCACGCGGCACAAACTGGTGGCGCAGCTGTCACAGAATATGAATTTTGTCATGGATCTTACGGTGGAGGAATTTATTCGAGTCCATGGGGAAAGTCGCTTCGTTCCTGACCTAGAACAGAAGATTGAACAGGTGCAGGATTTGGCCAACGCGCTGGCGGGAGAGCCCTTTGCACCCACGACCCACATTACCGCGTTGAGTGGAGGACAATCGCGTGCGCTGATGATTGCCGATATCGCCATCTTAAGTTCGTCGCCGGTAGTGCTCATCGACGAGATTGAAAACGCCGGCATTGAGCGCAAAAAAGCGCTGGAACTGCTGGTACAGAAAGAGAAGATCGTCCTTATCGCCACCCATGATCCGATTCTGGCCCTGCTGGGGGAGAAACGCCTGGTGATCAGCAACGGAGGGATTAAGCAGGTGATTAATACCAGTGCGGCGGAACGGGCGAACCTGATAGAACTTGAACGGATGGACCGGTTCATGCTGGAGCTGCGTCAGCGGATTCGCAATGGCGAGACGTTAGAGCAGCTCTGAAAACCCCGGAAACTTTAACCACGTTATTTACAGGAGAAAAACTATGCACGATGGCCACGCCGGATGCAGCGGGAACTTCGCTTCAGGAGTAGATGTGATCCGCAAGTTGCGCATGATGGGCTTTGACACCCAGAACATGCCCGCTGAGTTAAGCATCACCTGCGAAGGCTGCGGGAGCGTTTTTACGATGCAGACCTACGCAAGTTTGTGCCCACAGTGTGGTCTGCTGTACGGGGTTACCCCGTGCCATGCACACGACCCGAACGCAGTGCAGTGTGCTGGGCGCGATATTTAACCCGCCCCAACCGGTAACTATTGCTAAGTTGCGGTGCCGCTTTTTTTGCCCTATTTTGGGTCCCGTTTGGATTTAAAGTATTCATACGCACCCCACAGCTGCGCCACCAAAGCGCCAAATAAAAACCCGCCGATAACCGCAAGGGCGATGGCGCGTTCCCAGCTGTTTTTGCTGAGGGCGGCGAAGAACAGGATCAAGCCCATACACAGGGCGGTAGTGATGAAGCGGCGCATAAAGTTATCCATGAGTGCAGTCCTTATCCGGGTCGATTATTTCGGCGTCCTGAATCTGCTGTATCTCCCGTGCATGCACGGGCGATAGCGGTTCTGGTGCGGGGGTGTTTTTGGTGCGTCCGAAGCATCTGCACAGGGTAGAAAATATACCCTTAATCAGGTACCAGAGTTTCGGCAGCAGCCAGACAAGTAACAGGATAAACACAAGCAACCCGAGCAAAAACACCACCGGATGGGTAAGGGCGACCCACAGTCCTCCGATCACGGCCAGGTCTTCGCCGAGGGAAGCCCCCCAGTTGCTCACCGGCTCAGGGGAGGTGTTGATGAGCAGGCGTGAACCGCTTTTCCCGACATGGGTTGCCGCGGTGAGGGTCCCACCAACCAGTGCGGCAGCCAGCACCACCGCCGGATTGACATCACCTACCGCCGCCGCCGCCAGCGCGGCCCCGGCCGGAATGCGGATAAAGGTGTGCAGGCTGTCCCAGCCTGAATCAACCCCAGGAATCTTGTCGGCAAAAAACTCGACCGCGTACATAAAGGCGCTGGCCCAGAGCACTAGCGGTTCCTGGACAATCTGCAGGGTTTCAGGCAGGACAATAGCGCCGGAGTTGCCCAGCAGCCCCAACATCAGAATGGTGGCATAGAGATTGATGCCGCTGGCCCATGCCGCTCCCATACTTAACGCAATGGTGCGTGTTATCTGTTCAAGCTGTTCCATGGATAATTTCTCCCACATGTTGTCGGCATAGCGCCGTCAGCATTGAAGCGCAAAAGGGCGTTTTCATCTGTCACCTTTGGGGGTGGCGCGCTGTGGCGGTACCCCTGTAGTGGTAGAGCGACGCTGCCGCGGACGCCAGAGCTGTCCCGCACTGAAGCAGCCCCAGCCCCAACGCATCCACCTCAGCAGAGCCATGGCCAGCCACAGCGCCCACAGGAGCATCAGGATGCGGTACACCAGCATGGGGACTGAAAGTACCCAGACTGAGGGGATCACCGCCGTGCTGCGATCCTGATACCAGTGCAGATTCCACGCACTGGAGTTGCTCCCTGCTATCTGCATTTCCGGCAGCCCCAGCAAGCCATGCTGCACCGCAGTAATCAGGGCGAGCATGGCGCAGATACTCAGAACCCCGAGGCCCAATTGAAGCGCATTGAAGGCGGCCGGGTTGTGGATGGAGGCGCCATGATTTCGCCGTATTCCGAGCAGAATAAGCCACAGCCCCACGAGGAGCAGAGCGGACAGCGGTGCCTGACTTAAGCCAGCGCTTAGAATAAACCAGTGCCACCAGCGCAGCGGAGTGGGGGCGTAGCGTCCCAGCAGGATCGATACCACAGCGCTGACCAGGATCACCCCCCAGAACAAGACCGCTGGTCCCAGGCCGGCGCCACCGGTAAACAGAATCCAGCGTGTCTGGGGCAGGGTGAAGTTGAGATCGAGGTTAACCGCGGGCGCGCCAAGATCTATCCGGGGCGTTTTGTGGATCTGCCCTGGTAGCTGCTGATTGCTCCAGCGTATCTCAATCTGCTGCACCCCCGCCTGCAGCGGCACGGTGAGCTCGGTTCCTTGCTGTTCTATGCGCGTATCTCTGCCGTTGATGCGCACCTGACGCACTTCGACAACGGATGCGGGCAAGGTTATGCGGTGGCGCGTGGCCATACTGCTGCGAATTTTCAGACGCAGATTCGATTCGCTGCGCTGCTGTGCGCTGCCGGTATGGTTCGGGCTGTGGCTCAGCGTGTGGTTCAGGGTACACCCTTCCACGGTGATGTGTTGCCCCGGTACCCCCTGGGGCCGCAGGATATCCACCTGCAGCTGTTCGTAGTCCCGCGGCTGCCACTGTGCCAGCCAGCGTCCGTTTTGATAGGTGTGTATCAGCGGTGTGCCTGCATATTGTGCGTGCCACAGGGGGCTCAATTCGAGCTGCCAGACTTCATGATACTGGCTGGAGCCTCTGGCCTGTAACCGGATTGGGCTGTGCATGTCCAAGCTCGATCTCCACCGCACCCTTTCGGTCTCAGGGCCAAACTCTACCAGCGCCTGGCGCTCTTGGGTTTTTATCCCCGCAGTGGTGATCTGTTCATGTTCGAGCAGGGGCACCTCAATTACCCCGGCACTCCCCTTCTTGCTCAAGCGGGTAAGGGTGGTTTCAACCTGCCACTCCACGCCAAGATCAAGGCGCCGCTTAACCTCGACATACAGCGGGAGTTCTGGGGCGAATTCCGCTGCGGCTTCCCCCGCTGGCAGATGAGCGCTGGGACGTCTGAGGCTGATGGTGTTGACGTTGCCGGTGAGTTTATTCACCGCCTCCCAGGGACCGGTGGCGAGATGAATGTTCCCCGCCGGTACCGGCAGCGGAATGTCTAATTGATTCAGCCCCGCGGGGATTATCGCCTTGAGGGTAATGTGGGTAAGCCCGGCGGGGACTCGAGCCCAGAGCTGGGTATCCATGCTGCGGAGTAAAAACAGCTCCTTGGCGCTGCTTGAATCGACCTGGTGCGGCTGGAGTTCCTGCAGCGGAAAGGCTAGCGGCACCGCACTCAGGGTTGCGCTGTGCAGCCACTGTTCAATGCTGAGGGTTTCGTCAGAGATTGTGACCCTTATCTGCTGGAGCGCGACACAGTCGGGGGCGCAAGCAGGCGGCAGGGTCAGACGGCGGTGCAACTCCTCCAGCAGTTCGGTGGATGGAATCAGCCCGCCCTGATCGGTGCGGCCATCTGCTCCAACTATGGCGAAATCGGCGTTAAAGTCGGCGCCACTGCGCGCATCTGCCGGGGGTGGCAGGATGGCCAGTGCGGCCAACATGGCCACCATCGATGTCAGTATTACCCAAGTGCTTAGCAGCGTATGCGGGAGTAGATTGATGCGCCGGGCACACTTTTCCCGCGGCGGTGTTTTAGCTCCGGAGCCGTCACTGTTCTTGCCGTTGTTGCGCAGGGACGAACCCAGGCGGGCAAACATGCCTAAAAGCAGCAGCACCCCTCCAGCCAGGCATCCCCTGGTCATGGATGGGGTTAAATACACCAGGCGCAGGCGTTGATCCGGTTCCACTCCGGAGTTGAAGTCAAAGGTGACGCTGCGCCATTCCCAGGTTGGAATGCCCGGACCCGTCTGGGTTTCCAGTCCCTCGGTATATTCCGGGTACGGAGCGGTTTTCTGCATCAAGCGTGGCGCGGCGGTAGCGCCCAGGAGCTGTGCCTCTGAATACGCGCGCTCCTTAACCACACTGTCATGCAGCACATTTTCCGTTGTCGGGTGATCTCTGCCAGAGTATTGAGGCGGCAAAGGTTCCAGCTGGGGATAGATAGTGGTGCGCATCTGCTGCGTGGCAAAGAGCAGCAACAGTACCGCCAGCGCCAGCGCCGCGCCTCCCGTATAGATGCGAACCAGACGGTGCAGGCGTCCGGGCGGAGTTACGCGCAACAGCGCCGCCCCGCCAAGAAGGTGGAGCCACATAAACTGCGGCGCGTTTGGTTCCTGATAGGTCAAAATAAGTCCGCCCAACGCCAGCAGCATATACTGCCAGCCCCACATGCGGCCGAACCCCAGACTCAGCAGGAGGACGATAAACAGATCAAGCAGCGACCACTGCTGAATCCACGTCCCGAAGGTGTTGTCAGCTCCAGACGCCGCCAGTACCCGCCAGCCGGGGGGAAGATGGAGGCGGGTGTGCAATTCTGTTGGACTGAATTTCCAGCCAAAGGCGGGGATAGTGGAGATTTGGGCAGGGGTAATGCGGCTGTCTGCCTGCAGCTTCAACTGCTGCTGGCGCACTTCGACCCCCGCAGCCCCAGTTTCATGCAGGCGGGTGATGAACTGCTCTTGGCCGTTCATTTTAACCCGCCCCAGCTTAAGTTCCGGTTCGGTCTCCAGCCGGGAGCTGGCTCCCAGTTCGCCGTTAATGTTGTCCTTGACGCTGTAGGCGGTTCCGCCAAAATCAAGCCACACCTCGCGTTGGACTCTGAGCCGGTCAGATGAGGCAGGTTCAGCGCCACGGTGGTGTTGGGTAAATTCAAGCACGGTATCCGGGTGCATCAGGTACACAGGTAGATGGCGCCACTGGGGGGGAATATCTGTCTGTGCCGGATCCAGTGCCGGCGCGCCGCTGATGGAGATAGACCGCAGTTCGGCGTGGCGTTCGATGCTCCACAGCTCATCTTCGGCCCAGGGCCCGTTGAGAGCGGGGCGGCGGAAGGACTCCTGTTTACCCGGGGAGGCGACGGCTCTGGCGCGGATCTCTATTTCATACTCCCCGGCCTGTGCCAGCAGGCGCAGACGCCCGTCACTCTCCAGGCGTGCCGGGATAGCGCTGTTAATATCCAGCGCTGCGAATCCGGCAGGCAGCACGCTGGAGGTGAGAATTTCACGTTCAGTGCCCGATACCTGCAGCCTTATCCTGGTGGTAAGAATTTGTGGAATGCGGTCTTCCAGAAGGCGAAAAACCTGAAACTTAACCTCGTCCTCGACACTCTGCACTAGGGGGTGATCCTGGCGCAGTTGCAGCTGCCCGCGGCTGTATGCCGGGAGCGCAACAGGCTCTCCATCAAGTTTGAGGTCAAGCAACGCGACATCAGGGGTGAGGGGGATAGAATCCGGGAGGTGATCCCAAACCAGGCGACCCCGGATGGTGAAGGAACCAGCTTCCAGCAGCAGCGCCGGGCGCTGCTGCTGGCGCAATATGGTGCCTTCTTCTCCGCCGTTGGTGACATTCTGCGGCCAGTAGCGCGGCGATCCCGGTAGAATTACCCACCCTTTTTTCCCCAGATATCCCTGCAGGGTAAATTCTGCTCCGCTTGAATCGGCATTGAACTGCAGCTGGCTCGGCCAGGTGCACTGGCGCTTTTCCGTCTCATTCCAGGTCAGGGCGCAGTTTATATCTTCATCTTGAGCCAGAACCCAAGCGCACCAGGGTTGCAATATTGGAGGAAGATTATCCGGCGGGAAGGGGTCTGCAAAGCTGGGAGTTGCCACGCTGCCACTCCATGCTAGAATCAGGAACACCATGCTACAGAGAAAGAGAACAGCCTGGTTGGTTTTGTTTTTTCTCCGGTCACCAGGTGGTGTTCCGGCGCGCTGCTTGGAAGGTGCGCATGGGGTGGGCATGTGCGACATGAACATCTGGTTTCATCCTTTGGGGTGGAATTCTACAGTGGCATAGAAGTATATAGGTAGCTTGTCGAAATTTAACCTATCTGGGCACAATAGCAAAGGATATCCGCGGGAGTAAAGGGGTGGAGCAAAGTGGGCGCGCGGGAGTGCCGGGCGAAACATATTGACACCCATGTCGAAGCCCCTGTATCAATTGGGTTTCATCTGGATTTTTATATTTGGGGGGTGAGGCGAGGTTGAAGGCGCAGCAGGGGGGACAGCCGGGTAGAGTGCAGAGAGAGGGGCAGCGTCTGATAATCAGCGGAGCCTGGATCCTGCAACACTATCAGCAACTGTGCACAGAGGTCGCGGCAGCGCGGAGCCTCGTAGCACAGGCAGGGGAGGAGCGCTCCATCGACCTTGGCGGGATAGCGGCGCTCGACACCGCCGGGGCCGCCGTCCTGTTGGATCTTCTGGGGCAGCGCTGGCTGGAACAAAGCGATACACTTGTGCAGGATTTAGCCCCGGAGCGCCGGCGTCTGTTGCAGGCGGTGGCGGCAACCATGGCTGATTTTCTGGCCCCGCCCCAGAAAGAAGCCCCGTTGCTGCTGTTGTTTCTGGACGGAGTCGGGCAGCGGACTCAAGCGGTGCTGCGCCAGCAGTGGCAGCTGTTCGGTTTTGCCGGCTTGACCCTTGCTACTATGGCTACGACACTGGTACGGCCACGCAGATGGCGGATCACCTCTATGGTGGCACATATCCAGCAGACTGGCCCCAATGCGGTCCCCATTGTGGCATTGCTTACCTTTTTGGTCGGTGCGGTGACGGGGTTTCTGGGAGCGACGATTCTAGAGGATTTTGGCGCCACCATCTATACGGTCAATCTGGTGGCGTTTGCGTTTCTGCGCGAATTTGGGGTGCTCCTCGCGGCCATTATGCTCGCCGGACGTACCGCCAGTGCTTTTACCGCGCAGATTGGTTCCATGAAGGCCAACGAGGAGATCGATGCTATCCGCACCCTGGGGCTGGATCCGATAGAGGTGCTGGTGTTGCCCCGCGTAATGGCCATGTGTGTGACCCTGCCGGCGCTGACTTTTATCGGTATGCTTAGTGGTATTGCGGGCGGAGCGGTGGTGTGTGTGGTCTCGCTGGATATCTCTTTGTTGCAATTTGTCAGTATCATTAAACGTGACATCTCCCTTACCCATTTTGTGGTGGGGATCGTAAAGGCGCCGGTCTTTGCATGTGTTATTGCCGTTATCGGGTGTCTGGAGGGGTTTAAAGTGAGTGGGAGCGCCCAGTCCGTAGGGGAGCACACCACCTCAAGCGTGGTGCAGTCGATTTTTATGGTAATCTTGCTCGACGCCATCGCGGCACTGTTTTTCATGCAGATGGGGTGGTGATGACAAAAACGGGATCGTTCGATACCGCTACGCCAGAACCGCTTATTCGGGTGCGCAACCTCGGGAATCGATTCGGGACCCATGTGGTGCATGAAAACCTGAATCTGGACATGTATCCCGGTGAAATCCTCGCCGTAGTTGGAGGCTCTGGTTCGGGGAAGTCGGTGTTATTACGCAGTATTGTTGGACTGCTGCACCCTGACGCCGGTTCGGTGACGATCTTCGGGGAGGATATGCAGCAGCTCTCCGGTGCAGAGCGTTCCCGGGTGGAGCGGCGTTTCGGGGTGCTGTTTCAGCGTGGAGCGCTGTTCAGCTCCTTGAATCTGCAGGAAAATGTCGCCCTGCCTCTCATTGAACACGCTGGATTGCCCCGTGTGGATGCCGAACACCTCGGCCGCCTGAAGCTGGCTCTGGCCGGGTTGCCACCTGATGCGGCGCTCAAATACCCTGCGGAACTCTCAGGCGGGATGATTAAGCGTGCGGCCTTAGCGCGCGCCCTGGCGCTGGATCCGGAGGTGCTGTTTCTGGACGAACCCACCGCCGGGCTTGATCCCATCGGGGCGGCGGCGTTTGACCAGTTGATCCTTACCCTGCGGGATGCTTTAGAGATCAGCGTATTTCTCGTGACCCATGATCTCGACACCCTGTACAGTATATGCGATCGCGTTGCGGTTCTGGCGCAGCGGCGGGTGCTGGTTGCCGCCACTCTGGATGAGGTGGCCGCTACTGATGACCCCTGGGTACAAGCATACTTCCACGGACCGCGCGGACGTGCAGCGCAAACGACCGCTGCAGTAAAGGATGCCTGATATGGAACCAAAAGCTCATCATGTTTTAATTGGTTTATTTGTAGTGCTCAGTGTCGCCGCGGCGTTGCTCTTTGCCATGTGGCTCAGGGATTCAGATGGTGACCGCGAATATACCCGGTATGTTGTATGTTTCAGTCAGGCGGTCAGCGGGCTATCCGAGGGTAATTCGGTGCTGTATAACGGAATCAAGGTTGGAGATGTGGTCAAGCTCGGTCTCGCCCCGGACGATCCGCGTTTGGTACGGGCTGAGATACGTGTCGACCGCGATATTCCCATACGAGAAGACACCACCGCTTCACTTACTCTGGTCAATATCACCGGCAGTATGAGTATCCAGCTCAGTGGCGGGACGCCCCAGAGTCCACTGCTGCACAGCGATGCGGATGATCCTGCGATTATACGCGCCGAGCCCTCGCCCCTGAGCTCGTTACTCGCAAATGGAGAGGATGTGGTCAGGCGGGTGGGGTTGCTTCTCACCAATGCCAACGCCCTGCTCTCGCACGAAAATGTAGAAACTTTTAACCATATTCTTACCAATTTTGAGACCCTCAGTGGAGAATTGTCTGGGCAGGCGGATGCCGTCGCTGGACTCCTGCATGCGGTCGAGCGCGCCGCTAACCGGGCGGAGGAGACCTTTACCGGCTTTACCGCGGTGGGGAACACCGCACAGCAGCTGATTGAAGGAGATGGAGCGCTGGCCCTCGCATCTGCGCGGCATAGCATGGATAATCTGAATGCAATAACAGTGGAGCTGCAGAAGTTGCTGAGCGCGCACGAAGGTTCACTGACGCAGGGGTTCAAAGGGCTCGGCGAGATCGCTCCGGTTATGCATGAACTCCGGGCCACCCTGGAAAATCTCAATCGGATTACCCGCCATATTGAAGAAAACCCGGCCGAATTCATTATCGGGCGCGGTTCTGTACAGGAGTTTTCGCCGTGATCTGTATTCAGAAACATGTCCCCCCCGAACGTACTTCCTCTGAACAGACTTCCTCAGAACGTAATCCCGCGGAAAATTGGCGGCGCGCCCGCGCTGTTTTCGTGCGTGGGGCCCGTGGGGTAATCGTGGCCGGCGCCATATTTGTTCTGAGCGCTTGTTCAATTTTCCCGTCCAGCGAACCTCTTGCGGTGTATGTATTACACCCGAATGCGCTTGAAACCCAGATCCCCAAGTGTGCGCATACCGTGCAGGTGCACAGACCCAAAGCCGGGGGGATGCTGAACAGCTCTAAAATAGTGGTTATGCCGGCGCCGCAACAGCTCAGTGTGTACAAGGGGGTGCGTTGGGATGAAGTGCTGCCGCGCGCGGTACAGGATTACCTTGTTGATACCTTGCGCTCCGCCGCAGTTTTTAGCGCGGTACTCAGTTCAGAAAGCAGGGTAGAGGCCGACTTCTATCTGGACAGCACCCTGCGCTCCTTTCAGAGCAGTTATGTCCGCGCGGCTGAAAACGGCGGCAATCCGGTAATAGAGGTGGAGCTTGCCGTGCAATTGGTCGAGGCTGATAGCAACAGAATTTTAGCGCAGCATAACTTTACCGTGCTGCAGCCGAGCGACGGGGCTGAGGTTAACGCCGTGGTGCGCGCGTTTAATCGCGCGGCGGCAACCTTGAGCGCGCAGGTGCTGGAATGGTCTGCAGCGCATATTATGGAGACCACGGCGCAGGAAAGGGTGCGCACGGAGACATAGCGCTTATCTCCAACTTTTCACCGCTATATGCGCTTACGCGGTCAGGATCCCTTCAATCTCACTGGAGATCTGGATGGCGTAGTTATCGGTAAGGCCAGAAACAAAGTCAAACGCCTGCCGCAGCCACCATTCGTAATCCTTCAATCGATGCTGCTGAATGTAGTCAACATCCCAGGCCAGATCCAGGCATTTGCGTGAAATGAAGGGGGAGGCATGATAGTCCTGAACCCTGCACAGAGACTGCAATGCCAGGGAGAATGCCTTAATAATACGCCCCACCATCTTGTAGGCACCAAGTTCGTAGCGCAGTTTAGCGCGGTGCGAAAATATCTCGGTATACATCGTTGCAATCTCGGCAAAACCATCGTCAAAGCGGGAGGAGAAATCGCGTTTCAGGCCACAGGTGCGCTCCGCGTTTATAATGGCGGGGTAGAAATGGCAGAATACGCGCACCGACTCATCAATAAGCGCTGCTATGGCTTTGCCCCGCGCCTTGGCTATAGGTAAATCTGTATTTGTGTCTAACCCGGCAAGGCGCAAAAAGAGGTCCTTGACCGGTTTCTCCGGGAAGATCCGCATCGATACAGCATCTTCCATATCCAGGATGCGATAGCAGATGTCGTCAGCAGCTTCGGAGAGAAATGAGAGAGGATGGCGCGCTACATTCCCGTCCGCGCGCAATAGCCCCATGGTGTGCGCCATGCGAGAGAAGATCTCTGCTTCACTGGTGAAAACAGAAAACTTTTTGGTCTCCTGCGCGCGCGGGTCGGTGCTGGGCCACGGGTACTTGATCATGCTCCCCAGCGATGCGAAGGTCAGACGCATATACCCGCTGCATGGATTATCTGCCCGCGCCGCAAGGCGAAAGCCCTGGGCGTTGCCTTCGAACAAAAGCAGGTCGTGGCGGGTAGCGCTGGAGACCTCGGGTGGGCATATCATCCCTGCATGCGCCTCCATCCATTCCCGGATGGCATATTCTCCGGCGTGGCCGAAGGGAGGATTGCCGATGTCGTGGATGAGGCACCCTACCTGGACAATCAAGGGGAGTGATTTAAACAACGCAGCATGTTGCGGGTGTTGTTCGCGCAGAAAGTGCTGCACCTTTTTGGCGATGGAACGCCCGACGCTGGCTACTTCGATGGAGTGAATCAGGCGGTTGTGGATGTGGTCGTTGGGTGC
>CAYUJC010000067.1:0-13445 GCA_964444945.1 uncultured Desulfuromonas sp. | reverse complement strand
CGTTTTTACTTGAAAATCTTTTCGAATATATATTTTTCAATTCCAGGCGCATATCTTTAGTCAAGAGCAGGTAAAACGAAATAACACCCCACCCTGATATTGCCGCCAAAACTTGAAAAATAAAATCCACCCAGGTGCTTATGGACCAGGTATAAGTCAAAGCAAAGCAGATTGCCGAAAACAGTCCTGCCGATAGAAATCCGGGAATAATTACTGTAGTTATGAAGTATTTAAGAGAAATATTTGCCCTTGAACAAAGAAAAACTGGCACTGAAATGCTAGCGACCAGCAAACGGGCAACAAGTGTCCCAGCGGCAACTCCTGCAATTCCCCATCCCAAGGACAATACGAAAAACAACGAAAATGAAACGTTGACAACGGCCTCAGTAATGGCACGAATAGCATTAAAACGTGCATACCCCATGGCATTCAAAACACTCTGGCATGGGATGAGATATAATGAAGGTAATTTGGAAAGGGCCAGAATACTCATGACCGTAGCTGCTTCGACTACGGCTCCCATATCAAAGCCATCTTGAAACATCCATAACCGGATAAACGACTGCGCGTAAAACGCTAGCCCTATATACGTTACCAAACCGAAACACATGGAAATCTTCAATTGTTTGTATAAGAGATGTTGAACGTCGTTCATCGAACCTCCCGCTACTTTTCGCTGAACGGAGGGAAAAAACGTCGCACTTATCATGCTAATGAATGGTGATGAGTAATAAATCAACATTGCTCCGACGCTGTACTCACGTACCGCCGCAACACTTAGCACTGCCCCGACGATGACCAGGTCGCTTTGTCCAATCACCCTGAATGCTACACTTGAGATAAAAGAATAAATTCCGTACCCGAAAAGTTCCTTCATCCTTGAGCGAGAGAAAAGAAGCGGAAAACTCCTCAATCCTGAATGAATTTTTCCGCCATTAATACGGTTGGCGATAAGTGCAAAGAAGTTCCCCAAGATGATCGCGCCAACGAGGCCCCATAATCCCCAGCCTCTGTGCAAGGCATAAACCGTTGCAACCGTTCGCACCAACAACACGAAAAAATCAACACCACGCGCGATATCGAAACGGTCATAGGCGGTAAGTACACTAGAATAAATTGCAGCAATGGCCGAAAGCCAGATATTGACCACCATCAAAGGCAACAAGAAGCGAACAGTACTGTAATGTTCCGGATCAATTCCTTTGAATAAAAATGGAAACAACCACCCCAACAAAACACCAACCGCCAGAATCAGACCACCGGTAAGGGTGAAAATTCCGAAGCCGGCCCGGATGGTTTCATCTACCCCAACCCTGTCCTTCTTTCCTAAATACAAGGCGACATGCCGGCCCACACTGCTACGCACGCCAATATCAAAAATCCCCATATAGCCAGCAAGTACGCTCAACAGACTCCAGATTCCGTATTCTGTCGCATCAAGTTTGCCAACCACATAGGGCGACAAAAAAAACATCACTACCAGGGCTGAAAGATGACCACCCCAATTGATTGCGAGATTGACAATATGCTTACGCGGTTTACGAGTACCAACCATTGCTTCAGTCAATCACATAAAGGATAGGGTATAGGATTTTCACAAAGTCCTCTGAACTTCAGCAAGCCACGCAGGGCAATCATTGACCTTAATCTCGCCAGCCATCACGAGGTGCCACAAACCCCAGTAGAAAAGCAAATTTTGAGATTTGCGTTGCGTTTGGGTTAAAATATCCGCTGTCAGGAGTGAATTTATTTTTGAATAGTTAAGACAGCTATCCGCTGAATTTAGGTGTCTGGCTTGATTGAGAACTTCCGCGTAAAATGTTTTTTGAGCCGATTTTTTCTGCGTAAGTTTCTTGCCAATCAGCGGTCCGATATAGGGTATTTTATGTCTGCGCTCCCACTTATAGGAAATATCATAAAGAATATTCTTCAGCACCATGGGCACATTTAACTTACCATTAATCATGTACAAACCTTGTTCGTTGCAAAATGGAAATTCCGTGGCCTTTGGGTAAATATCTTTAAAAATTCTCAGTGAAAGTGTCTTCTGGCTACTTGCCTGGTAAGGGGGCAGTCTCAATGCGTTATTCCAAATTTCCTTCGACAGACCGGGCATAAAAGGGATTACTGTATTTGAATAAACTTTTAGCGGATTTGGTGTTGTTCTATTCAGTGCTCTATTTTTTAAAAAAAACCTCTTTATTCCATAATCATCATTTCCACACAAACCAATCTCAGCCTGTAGTTTTTCGTCTAGGTTTTTTTGCATTTGTTCAAGGAAATCAAGCGTAAAAATATTTGCCGCACCATCCCATATGCGTTCGTTACTTTTCCATTTTGATCTAAGGTAATCATCTATATTTTTACAAGTGAATTGAGTTGCGATATTTCCAGGAGCCCAGCCTTCCCATATCGATCCTGAAATGGCAGAGACATGGCCTGCCACTTTACTGATAAAAAGTGACAACCCTGGAGAAGCAACATCATTCATTATAAGATACTGCATTGAAGCTAGTTCTTCTTCAAAGCCGGTAAACGGCAAAACTAGCTTGGCATCTTTGATCCCAAACTGTTTGGCGACTATCTGCCCCAATTTCCCTTCCGCACCAAAAAAATGTGTTGGCTGTTGTACTGAAAGGCTTTTGATAGGAATTTTTTTCTCATCTAGCAAACAAAGAAGCAGTCTGGAATCAAAACCTGAACTCATCAGCAGGGTGGAATTTTCGACCCCGTATTCTTTGTATGCATCTATATCTGACTTAAAACAGTTGACGATGGGTTCTATTGGTACATTATCGTATGTTATGTCCACCTGCTTTTGTGGCCACTCCCAATAGCGCTCTTTGGTTAAATTGTTGTTTTCAGGATCGTAGGAGATACGCTCTCCTCTGAGCCTGGAAACCCCTGCCAGCTGGGTATGTTCTCCAACCGTATGGCCAAAGACAACAAAAGCCCCCCACCCCGCCGGATCTGGCTTCACGGGGACAATTCCCGCAACGGAAAAAGCTTTAATTTCTGAAGCGAGAGCAATACCTCCATGGGCTCGGTGAAGATAGACTGGTTGAAACCCCATAAAATCAGGCACTATGAGAGCTTTCTTCTCTCTTTCGTGCCAGAAAACCGCGGCATAAGCACCATCCATTTCAGTCAGTGCCTCAAATGCCTGTGCAGTATTCATCTCTACTATTTGAGATAAGAACGCTTTTAATTGCCCCAACTTGGTCGGCACACCTGAAATAGCCAGCAGGTTTCCGTTCATGCTTTTAAAAAACATCGGGATGGCCCCATAGCGTTCTGAGGTTCTAACAATTCCAATAGCGCCACCCGAAACTTCGAAAACCTCAACCGAATGCCATTGGTGAACAACTTGTGCCTGACACATCCGCTCTACATATTCTTTTGGCGAATGCGGTCCTACAGAGCCAAAAACTGCGGCGATTTTCATACAGATTCTCTTCCTTTTCCTGTCTGTTAAGACTTTCCGGTTTTGCTATGAAAGTCTATGGTGCCCCGACACAATCAGCCACAATGTTTTGCACGTGTTTCCGTCCAAACGTATCCATCAGCGTCAGGGTCCATTCCTCCCCACACACAGGCTTATCACCCAGAGATAGAGTCGGGCGTGCATCAAAGGTTGGGCTGACCACCTTCATTCCTCCTTGGGATACCGCCATCAGCTGTGCCACCTGCGGGTGCGCCGCAGTGGAGTGTAAATCGACCTGCAGCCACACCTCTTTCACTCCGTGCGCATTCTTTACCACTTTAAAACTGACATCGGTGTCTACATCGATGTGCAGAGGTTGGGGAACCGCTGGCGTTGCGGGCAACTGCATGAGTGGATCGCCCACAAACGTGGTGATCCAGCCCAGGTTCATCTGATTCATAAGCCAGGCTTCCCCCAGAGTGTTACCGCGCAACAACGCCGGATAAAAAACATCATCATCCCACCAGCTTTTGTTATGGATATGGGGTGCGCCACGGTAGACTTTGGCGGCTCCAGCGGTGGCGGTCACACCATTTTTCAGATCTCTAACCATCTCGCCCTTTTTCCAACCGTTGTGCGAAATCACTGTTGCGGCGATTCCCCCGGGGAGATAGGAGATATCTTCGTTTAAAAAACCATCTTCAGGGGCAAGACGCCCCCATTCGAGCAGATTTTTGCCCTGGCCGCCGTAATAGAGATGGCGATAGCCACGCTCCCACAAGTCGAGCCCGGCCTTGGAGCGAGACAAATACCCGGTGCGTTTTTTACCTTGAACGTAATCCTGTTCAGGCAACATCCCCATGGCGGGCCCGGCATACGCCGAGGCATACACCGCACGATCAATCAGGGCTTTGGCCTGCAATGGCTCAGGAGCATCGATGCGGCTGACAAAGTAAAGAAAACGCTCCGGATGCTGCTTGCGGTTACTCGCATTGAAGGCTAACGGCTGCGGGCCGTTATCGAAGCTGGGGTTTGCAGTATAAAGTTGAGGGTGGGCGAAAAGGTTGGCAGTGCCCAACAAAGGCCAGGCTTGTGGAGAGCGGAGGAAATAAGAGCTGAAAGGCTCCTTTGTCGCAAAATGGTAACTCTGGATTTTGCCGCCAGAGACCGTGTCGAGATCGTAATAGAGTAATTGCAGCCGTTGGCCGAAATCGATAATGGAACCAAAATTGCCGATCTTATTTGTTATTCCCCGCGCGATGCCATCCGGGGCGACGGCAGTACGCGGCAGCCCGTAACACACCACCATGAACAGGATGTGATCCTTGAGGAGGGTGCCATCGGGGCGCGCATGTTGCGGATCTTCCAGAAATGCTATGACAGGTTGTGCCACATCTTCGAGAAAATTTCGGTCATCCCGTTTCCCGTCACGTCCGCTCTGTGAAAGTTCCACCGTATCGATGTCGACATAGTCAGCCTGCCAGGAATGAACCTTACCCTGGATGTCGGTGCAGGAAGCTTTGAGAGTCAACATGCCGGCAGCAAAACTTTTCCCATTCAGGCGAACAGTCCAGGTAGCGGTGGTGCTGATGGCAATCTTTCCTTGCGCCACAATCGAGCCATCTTTGACCAGGACCAGATCCTTCCCTTTTTCGGGCACGAGGGTCAACTGCAGGCTATCCATGTGCCAGTTGGTGCGCTCCCCCGGCAGAATAAATTCCACCAGGCGGCTGTCGCGCAACTGATCATCGCGCAGCGCGGGACCAAACAGCCGGGTGCGCTTAAACACCACCCCCGCCTGATTGTCGTCACTCTCCTCCACCAGATGATGGGCATTGAGATGGCGGGCTTCGTCGAGAATTTTAATGCCATGGTTACAGTGTAACCCCAGCATGTAAGGTTTTTCCCCACTGTTCGGGTCGGTGTGCATCTCCACATAGTGCGTGGCGATCTCCAGGGAATCCTGCCCCGGCGCGGTCAGCGGTTCATCCCCGTTCCAATCGGCGTTGTACAATACCAATACCTGTGAAGGCGTTACTGCACCTACCGGGATGGGTATGACGAAAAGGAGCAGGATCAGTATGGATAAAATTTGCAGGGGCATTGGTTTAGGCCTTAGTCCTGAGTTCTGAGTGCTTTAGTACTGAGTGCTTAGTACTGAGTCCTGAGTTCTGAGTGCTTTAGTACTGAGTGCTGAGTGCTGAGTGCTGAGTGCTGAGTTCTTCAACACTGCCATTCGAGCATGCTCGACAAGGTTTTTTGCAAGGTTTTTGTGCCGCTGATGCGCCAGCCCGAGCGCCGGATCATTGCCTTCAGACACCGACTCCAGCTGGTGAATTCCAGTTCCATAACCAGCGGGGAGGAAAAACGGAACGGCTTTTTTTCAGCCAGGGTTGCAACTGCGCGCACAACCGCGTGTTCAATCTCCTGCTCAACCACGGCTGGATGCTTGCTGCGGGCGCAATGACGGCCGAACCCCTGCTTTGTGACCACCGTCTCCACCCACGGCATATGGTGCAGGGCTTCGTCACAGCCGTGTTGATCGCTGGCCACACAAATCAGGGGGACATTCAGCTCCCCCGCTACCGCTGCATCCAGGGCAATCTCTCCTACCTCCACCCCGTTGACGCGGATACATTTGTACGCCGCAGAACAATATGTATGTGCCAGCACACCTTGGGGGGTGCCCGCTTTGGGGTGGTAGCCGAGCAGCAGAACCCCGGAGTACGTATGGTCCAGTTCTGGAAAGCGGCGCGCAAAGCCGGTTCCCAGCACAATCTCGCAGCGCGGATCAAGGTGCGCAAAAATCAGGTTCGCGCCATCGCCATGATTATCCCACACCACAACCTGCGCAGCGCCACCCTCGAACAAAGCACGGATCGCGGCATTGGTCTCGCGCGTGGCTTGCTCGCGGGCAAACAGCATATTGGCGGAGTGACTCAGAGAGGCGCCGGGTTCACCGACCACACACGCAACTCCTTCACAATCAACGGCAAGCATAAACTTCATAAATATTCCAGTTCTTAGTTCTGAGTTGAAAGTACTAAGCTAAGAACTAAGTACCTAGAACTCAGGACTAAGTACTTAGAACTCGGTACTAAGTACTTAGAACTCAGGACTAAAGCACTCAGCACTTAATACTTAGAACTCTCTCTTTTGATACATCTCTTCCGCCACTTTGCTGATTACGGGGCGATATTTACCTGAGCGTGCGGGTTTTATATCTTCGACCAGTTCGACGTCGATCCGGTCATCTCCACCGAGACGCTGGGCCGCTTTTCCTTTAATCTGCTCGATGCCGTCTGGCGGGAACTGTTCGTTGACCACCAGGCGGATCAGGATGGAGCCAAGCTGTTCCTGAATCACCTGGAACTTATCAATCCCTTTGACCGAGCGGGCGATATAGATAAACGAGTAGCCAACCACCCACTTCCCCGCTTTGGTGACGATAAACTCAACCGCGCGCCCCCCGCTGATGGAGATGGAGGAGAGGGTCCTGCCACAGGCACAGGGCTCCTGTGCCAGGGTGACGATGTCGCCGGTGCGATAGCGGAAAATGGGAAATGCCGGGCCGACGATGTTGGTGACCACCAGCTCCCCTTCTCCTGCGGTGGGCTGCAAGGTCTCAGGGTTGATGGTTTCGAGAAGCACCTGCTCATCCATGCAGTGCATGGTGCCGTGGGCGCACTCGTGCCCGATAAGCCCCGCCTCGCGCAACCCGTAGGAATCGTAAACCGGCACCCCGAAGCCCTCTTCAATCAGCTGCCGATCCACGCTGGAGAGCATTTCGCTGGTAGTGGCAATCAGCGCCAAACCTCGACCTTTCAGTGCGGTAAGATCGATCCCCAGTGCTTGCGCCATACTGACCGTGAGGACAAAGGTACTTGGGTAGCCAAAAATGCATTTGGGGCGCCACTTGAGCCATTGCGCAAAATAGCTTTTCAAACGTTCTGGAGTCACCTCAAAGCCGTTGGTCAACCCATCGTTGATCAACCAGTCGCGCAGATGTTTAATCCGGTCCTGCTTGCTGAGTTCAATGGGTGAACCCCAGTAGTAGAGCTCCTTTTCTCCGCGCCGCATCCCCACCCATTCATGCCCACGCATGCGCGCCGCGTTGATATGCGCTTCGCGGGTGGAAGAGGTGTAAAACTCCAGCGCTTCGTTGGTGGAGCCGCTGGTGCGCACCAGCTGCACCCGTTTCCCCTCCTCCTTCCACACCATCTCTTCGCAGTGAGCGCGAATGATCTCTTTGTTCAGCAATGGGAGGCGCTGCAAATCCGCCAGAGACTGCACGCTGTGCGGATGCACCTGATTTTGATCCATGAGGGTGCGCCAGTACGGAGTGTGCTGGTAGGCAAGCTCAACGCTCTGCTGCAGGCGCTCGAGCTGCAGTTGCTGCAACCGCTCCCGCTCCCAGCGTTCGGACTCCAGCAATTGCGCCAGAAGCGTAAAGCTGTCGCGCCCAAGTAAGTGTTCCTGCAATTTAAAGAGTTGACGTGCAACTACTGGAAACATAAAAACCTCGAAGATTAAAGCGTTAGTGCTTAGTGCTTAGTGCTCAGTGCTCAGTGCTCAGTGCTCAGTGCTTAGTGCTCAGTGCTTAGTGCTCAGTGCTTAGTGCTTAGTGCTCAGTGCTTAGTGCTTAGTGCTTAGTGCTCAGTACTAAGAACTTCAGTACTTCGCCCCTCAAAACCAATAAAAATTATTCAACCCCTGCACCGCTTTCCGGGTCAGGGCGCGCACTGGGCGTTTGATTATACAGGGTTCAACCGCTTTGGGCTGATAGTCCTGCTCTTGGATCAGATGGGCCAGTTCTGCAAAGGTTCGCGCCGGGTAGTTATCTCGATTGTCGCCTAACCAGTCACAGAATTTTTCAAATCGGCGCGTGACAATCCGATTCAATTTGCCGCCAGCGTATTGCTTATCCCGTACCTTGAACAAGCTGAAGCTGTGCAGAATCAACACCGCCTCAGCGCCAGCATCACAAATCATCTGCACCGCATCGCGACATTCTTCAAACGATGAACCCATCAAATCAACAGGCTTAGCTGGGTGCAATCCTGGAATGTTGGGCTGGCGATAGGCGGAAAGGGCTACTTCCAACACCTGGCCATACCATTTACATCCATTGTAGCGTTGCTGTTCGTTGAAAAGGCATTGGCCCCCGACATAGGGGAAACAGTAGCTGCTGTCGAGCCACAACCCTGCCGCCGCCAGCGCTGCCAGGGTTTCTTCCGAGGCGCCCATATTTCCGGCCCGAAAGGCCACGGGACGGATTCCGCTCCACTGTTGCAGCAGCCTGGCCCCCTCCTCAACCATCTGTTGCTGAACCTCCATGGAGAGATCAGCCATCTGATCGGTCTGGGCGTGGGAGTGGCCCGCCTGCTGCTGCCCATAGTGGATGTGGTTGGGGTGGATATGCAGTTGTACATCCTGCCCCTGCTCCAGCAAACAATGCACCACCGGTTCCGTCTCCCCCGGATAACCGAGCTCGGCGTTAAACGGTTCCACAAAGAACGTCGCCTTGAGATCCCGCTCCCGCAAGATGTCACAAATCAACGGAATCCCGTAACGCTTGTCACCATACTCCCCCATCATGCCCAGGCGCGGCGGAATCGGTTTGAGCTGGGAGTTTTGCCACGCCCCACCCATGCTGCATTCAACGTCGAAAGTTATGTAAACACCGGAATTCATAACAAAAAGTCCTTAGTATTTGAGTGCTTAGTACTTAGTATTCGTGTTTTCGCGCTGAGTTTTAGTTAAAGTCATTTTCTGCGTTTCAACTGATCGGCGTAATCCAGCAATGACGCGTGAGGTTTCTTCCGCTAACATTTTCGCCTTCTCAAATTGAGAGATGCTTATCAGTTGCGCATCCATCGCGACGTAAAGTTGTGCCCGAACTTCAGCGCATGAACCTTTAGCTATCACCAAAAAACGATGAAATTCGGTCGGTGTAGACCTGTCAAACCCTTCTGCAATATTCGATAATACGGAAACACTTGCCCGCTGTATCTGGTCTCGCAGACCAAAATCTTGTGCCAGCGGCGTTTCGCGCGTCAGCCAGTAAATCAGCTGTGTCAGCGCTCTGGCTTTTTGCCAAGCGATCAAGTCCTCAAAACGCCGAACTCTAGTCATAACGTCCTTCCCAGCACTCAGCACTCAGCATTATCAATTCACAATTTCATGTCCGCGCGCGCCGAGTTTTTTCAGCATCTGTTTAAAATCGACAAAGAACGGTTTCGGGTCGACAAGGAGCCAGGAGTCATCTTTGGTCCAGGGGCCGCAGTGCCATAGCACCGTCAGGATCGCTTCTATGCGGCCGAGGTGGGTTTGCCCCGGCGGCAGTTCATCGCGGCGTAGCTGGCCCAGGAGCCAGTTGGCTTCACCGCCGAGGATTCTGGAGCGTAGCCCGAGCTTATATGGTGTTTTAACCATCTTTTCCGGTTCAAAGTGGCTTTGCCACAGGTTGAACGGCGCTTCGAATCCGGCCATAACCACGGTGGGGAGCCCGCCACTGAAGCGGGGATTGATCTCAAGGAAGATATACTTCCCCGTCACGGGGTCGTAATGGAACTGCACCCCGGCGATCCCCTGCCAGTTGAGGGCCTTGAGGAGCTTGACTGTGTCGTCAATCACCGGCTGATGATGGCAGCTGCTGCGCTGTACCGTGACGCCTCCGGACAGGGGCATGTGATGTTCCCCGATGTAGTCACCGCTCATGAACATCTCACCGTCATGCATCAAAATCTGCACATGTTCCTCTGCCCCTGCATGATACTCCTGCACCAGAACATTGTCGGCGAACGCTTCATACTGGCGCTGCAACTTGAGAAGTTCTTCCAAATTACGGGCGTAGGCCGCCTTAACGGGCACTTTCCCGGCATCGACATTCTGCCTGCGGGTGCGCAACACCAGCGGATATTGCAGCGCTGTTTCCGGCCCCGCCTCCATCAGTTCATCGAGGCGCATCCCTTTCGCCACGGGAATATTCAGCTCCAGACACAGCTGGTGGAGATAATCCTTGTCTGTGGCTTTATCGAAGTTCTCCCGCGAGGGGGAAAAAAGATGGATCTGCGCCGCCTCGAGTTGCTCCCTCAATGTGATGAGGCGATTATGGAGTCCTTCCGAGACTGGCATGATAGAGCCGACATCCAGCTGGTGGGCCAAGGCTAGAATCTCCGCATCGAAACCAGGCTGACTCGGATTATGCTCCAAAAGCCAGGCGCTGGTGCTGTAGCGGCTGTGGGCTGACTGCCCTTGTGAAGTGTTGGTGATGGCATGCACTTCGACGCCATTCCGCGCCAGACTGCGCACCACCCACAACCCGACCTGGGTATCCCCGACGATGGCGAGAACGCGCCGGGAGCGATCATTCTGTACAAGCTTATGGTTGGTGGATTTTACTTGTTGCATGAAAACTCCAGTTCTGAGTGCTGAGTGCTGAGTGCTGAGTGCTGAGTGCTGAGAATTTTACTAAGTACTAAGGACTAAGGACTAAGGACTCAGAACTTTTTCAAAAACTTCCATCACTTCCTCCGCCACCTGATCCCAGCTACGCACACCGCTGGCAGTTCGGACTGTTTGCGCATCCCACTGGGTTTCCAGCACCTCTTGCAGGGCCTGTTGCAATGGCGCAACCTGCTGCGGTGGCACTATCCGTCCGCACTGGGGCTGGGGGAGAATGTCGGGAACGGCGCCGACATCGGTCGCCACTACTGGTATGCCGCAGGCCAGGCTTTCAAGTACTGCGTTGGGGCACCCTTCCCGATAGGACGCGAGGACGCTGGCGTCGGCGGCGGCGTAAAAACAGGGGATCAAATCGTACGCCTGGCGGCCGGGCAAGATCAGGCGCTCCGCAACGCCGTGGGTTCGGGCTACCTCCAGCAGCTGCTCCTTGCTACCCCCCTGCGCTCCACCGCCGACGATGACCAGACGTACATCCTCGGGCAGGGAAGCCAACGCTTCGATCACTTCGTGGTGCCCTTTGCGGTGCCCGAGATGGGCCACGCTCACCAGCAACCGCCCCGTGCGCGGCAAATTGAGCTTCTGGCGGCACTCCTGCTGATCCCGCACCTGAAAATGCTCCAAATCCACCCCATTGGGGATAACCACCAGACGCTGCGGTTCCATACCAAGACGGATCGCTTCTTCACCCATGCGGGACGAGACGCTGATCACCGCCTGGGCACCCTGCAGAGCCGTGGCACACTGGCGGGTCTGGTTGTTACTCTTCAGGCATTCGTACAGTTTGCCGCGCAGCGTAATCACATATGGAATCTTGAATTTTTGCGCCAGCAAGGCCACGCCAACCCCATCCGGCCAGATAAAGTGGGCGTCGAGAAGATCCGGCTTCCAGCTTTGCTGCACCGAGTCGAACCAGGGGGTTATTCCAGCAGCATAAAATCTGGCATCGTAATTTTTGAGAAATTTCGGGACATAAAAAAACCGCGGCCGAAACACCGCTAGCGCATTCCAGCGCTGTGCGCTTTTCTGGTGCGGCGCTCTTGTCAGCAAAGGGAACCAGGGCACTGGCGCACACACCTTCAGCTCCGTATGTTGCGCCAGGGCGGCAAGACGCTGGTAGACAAAGATTCCCCAGGAGGGATTGTCCGCCTTAGGAAAACAGTATGAGAACGAGAGCACCTTCATCCGCGTACCTGTTGGGGGATATCGGCCCCCCTGTGATCACAGGGATGGCCACAGAGGGGAGCGTAGATATCTTGATACACCGCTGTAGTCTGGTGCCAGCAGTGGTGTTCACGCACCCAGCGCATCCCCTGTTGCTGCAAGGTCTCGCGCTGCGCATCATTGTCGAGCAGCGTCTGCAGGCTCAGCGCCAACGCCGCTTCATCCCCAGCCTTGAACAGCACGCCGGTCTCGCCGTCACGAATGAGTTCTTTATGCCCACCCACATCACTGGCCACCAGCACTTTGCCCATGGCCATCGCTTCTAAGGGTTTGAGCGGAGTAACCAGCTCGGTCAGGCGCATGGAGTAGCGTGGATAGGCGAGGATATCAATCATGGCGTAGACCCCTGGCACACGTTCATGGGGGATCCGCCCCGGCAGCACCACGCGTTCCGTCAGCCCCAGCGCCGCAATCAGCTCTTTTAGCTCGGCCTCCATCTCGCCACCACCCACCAGCAACAGCAGCGTATCAGGCTGTTGTGCGGCGATGCGGGCAAATGCGCGCACCAGCAGATCAAGCCCTTCGTAACGATAAAATGAGCCGATAAAGCCAATTATTTTCTTACCCGCAACGCCCCACTGCTGCAGATATTCTGCATCTACAGCGCAGGGTTTAAAATCGTCCGGGTTGACCCCATTGAAGACCGGGGTGATTTTCTGTGCCGGGATGCCGCGCTCCACCAGATCATTTTTAAGGCCGTCACACAGGATTGCGACATGATCCACCCGCCGACATACCCTGGTTTCAATGCTCTTGGTGATGCGATACCGCAGTGAGCCTTCATGCGTGGTGCCGTGATCAACGGCGGCGTCTTCCCAGAAGGCACGAATCTCATACACCAGCGGCAGTTTAAGCTTGCGCGCTACCCACAAAGCAGCAATGGCGTTGAGCACCGGCGAGTGGGCATGCAGAATAGCCGGCTTCTCCTGCAGCGCAACCTGATAAATGCGCCGCGCCAGGACATATATCAACCAGGCTTCGCTGGTGATAGGCCCCGGCAATGAACGGGTGGCACCACTGCGATAATAGCTGAAGCCGTTGATCTCTTCCTTCTCGTCCCATGCCCCTTTCCAGCTCTGTTCATGCTTTGGCGAAGTAACAATCACCGGTTCGTAACCCAGGTTGCGCTGCGCTCGAAACAAATTCTGGCTCCGAAAGGTATAGCCACTGTGCAACGGCAAGCTGTGATCAAGAATATGAAGAACTTTCAACATAAAACCTTTCAGAAAAAACCTGAGTGCTAAGAGCTGAGTGCTGAGTGCTGAGTGCTGAGTGCTGAGTGCTAAGTGCTAAGTGCTAAGTGCTAAGTGCTAAGTGCTAAGTGCTAAGTGCT
>CAYUJC010000066.1:11303-13495 GCA_964444945.1 uncultured Desulfuromonas sp. | reverse complement strand
TGGACTGCAGGGATACCAGATCGACTACGCTACGGAAACCTTCTTCTTTGCCAATAGGAAGTTGCATGGGGACAGGATTAGCGCCGAGGCGGTCGCGCATCATCTTGATACCACGGGTAAAGTCGGCACCGATACGATCCATTTTATTGATAAAGGCGAGACGAGGCACACCATACTTATCGGCCTGACGCCAGACAGTCTCCGACTGCGGCTCAACGCCACCAACTGAGCAGAATACCGCCACAGCGCCGTCAAGTACGCGCAATGAACGCTCAACCTCAATGGTAAAATCCACATGGCCGGGGGTATCAATAATGTTTACGCGGTGATCCTTCCAGAAACAGGTTGTTGCTGCTGAAGTGATAGTAATTCCGCGTTCCTGCTCCTGCTCCATCCAGTCCATGGTAGCTGCACCGTCATGGGTTTCGCCAATTTTATGCGAAATACCCGTATAGAACAGAATACGCTCTGTCGTGGTGGTTTTACCGGCGTCGATGTGGGCCATAATGCCGATATTTCGTGTATTTTCTAGAGATACTTTACGTGCCACTGCTCAACTTCCTCCAGACTCAGTTCGCTACCAGCGATAATGGGCAAAAGCCTTATTCGCTTCGGCCATGCGATGGGTGTCCTCTTTTTTCTTTACCGCTCCGCCACGACCGTTGGCCGCATCAAGAAACTCCGCGGCCAGACGTTCACGCATGGTACGTTCACCACGCTTGCGCGCTGCGTCGAGCACCCAGCGAATA
The DNA here is from genome assembly GCA_964444945.1 of uncultured Desulfuromonas sp. Classification (GTDB taxonomy): domain Bacteria; phylum Desulfobacterota; class Desulfuromonadia; order Desulfuromonadales; family Desulfuromonadaceae; genus JAIVHC01. The sequence continues at coordinate 12,746 of CAYUJC010000066.1, read as the reverse complement.
ACCAGAGCATTACGCCTGTCGGCACGAACCTCGATCGGCACCTGATAAGTTGAGCCCCCAACGCGGCGGGACTTGACCTCCAAGAGAGGGCGTATATTCTCGAACGCCTTCTTAAACACCTCCAGAGGCTCTTCTCCGCTACGCTCGGCAATCAAATCAAAAGCGCCATACACTATCGCCTCGGCGACACTTTTCTTGCCTCCGAGCATCAGGTGGTTTACGAATTTTGTCACTACGCGATCATTGTACTTGGGATCAGCGAGAACGATTCTTTTTGCAATTTCTCTTCTTCTAGGCATCTTAAACGACCTCTTTTATCGCCATGTCCTACTTAGGACGCTTAGCTCCATACTTGGAACGACCCTGCATACGCCCTTGCACACCGGCAAGATCCAGCGCACCGCGAACGATATGATAGCGCACACCCGGTAAGTCTTTTACTCGTCCACCGCGCACTAGCACAACGGAGTGCTCCTGCAAGTTATGTCCCACCCCTGGAATGTAGGATGAAACCACAATTCCGTTGGTCAGACGCACACGGGCAACTTTCCTGAGTGCCGAGTTCGGCTTTTTCGGCGTGGTAGTATACACCCTGGTGCACACTCCCCGACGCTGCGGATTGGCTTGCAGCGCACGCGAGGCACTTTTCCGCACCTCTTTTTTGCGCCCTTTATTGATCAATTGATTGATTGTCGGCATTTCTTACTCCCGAAATTACTATTCACAAAATTGAAAGAACTTTACCCTAAAGAGGGGAAAACTCGCGGACAATAACAATTGCTGACCCCAAAGTCAAGCAGTTGTTCTTCTTCCACCATTTATTTTACCCCGGTTCTGCGCACTAGTTTCAAACAGAACCGGGGGCTACCTAAACTACAGCTGACTCCTTAGCCTCCTTTGAGCTTTTTTCCGAGTCATTTTCAGAAACTTCACTCGCAGGCGCATCCTCAGACTCTGGTGAAATCAGCTGCACCGACCGGTATTCTGAGATCCCGGTGCCAGCGGGTATCAAGCGACCCATAATGACATTCTCCTTCAGGCCGGCTAAGTTGTCTTCCTTGCCTTCAATAGAGGCCTGGGTCAAGACCTTTGTAGTCTCCTGGAAGGATGCTGCGGATATAAATGATTCTGTTGACAGCGACGCTTTAGTGATACCAAGCATTATCGGCTCACCGACTGCAGGCGCGCCTCCTTCACTCATCATGCGCTCGTTTTCTTTTTCAAATTCAGCACGGGACACCTGATCATCAATAAGAAAATCGGTATCGCCCACTTCGCGGATTGCTACGCGACGGAGCATCTGGCGCACAATGGTTTCGATATGTTTATCATTAATACTAACCCCTTGGAGGCGGTAGACCTCCTGAACTTCATCAACGAGGTACTTGGCCAACTCTTTTTCTCCGAGCACCCGCAGAATATCGTGCGGATTTCTTGAGCCAT
>CAYUJC010000066.1:0-11293 GCA_964444945.1 uncultured Desulfuromonas sp. | reverse complement strand
GAGAGGCTCGCCAGCGATCACCAGATCACCCTCCTGCACACTGATGTGCTTGCCCTTAGGAATCAGGTATTCCATCGGCTCGCCGATCTCAGGGGTTACTACAACCTTGCGCTTGCCTTTCGTATCTTTTCCGTAGGTTACAATCCCGTCAATCTCACTGAGGATGGCAAACTCTTTTGGTTTGCGCGCTTCAAATAGTTCGGCTACACGTGGAAGACCACCGGTGATGTCCTTGGTTTTGGTGGTTTCACGCGGAATCTTGGCCAAAATGTCTCCCGGCGCAACATCAACGTCTTCAGCTACGTTGATATTCGAACCCACCGGCAGCATGTAACGTGCCACCATGCCATTAGGAAGCTTGACTGATTTTCCCTCCTCATCCTTGAGAATAATGCGGGGGCGCTTATCGGATGCCTTAGACTCAATAATAACCTTCCGTGACAGCCCGGTTACATCGTCAACTTTTTCATCCATGGTCTGGCCGACAATAATATCGCCAAACTGTACGCGCCCGCCAACTTCAGTGAGAACCGGCATGGTGTACGGGTCCCACTCTGCCAAGTGAGTTCCAGCTGCAATCTCCGCACCTGGACCATGCAGCAGCTTAGCACCATAAAGCAACTCGTGGCGTTCGCGTTCGCGCCCGGTCTCGTCTACGATGACTATCTGCCCCTTGCGATTAGTTACGATATGGTGCCCATCCCGGTTGAGAACTGACTTCAGGTTGTCAAAACGCAGTACCCCATCGTAGCGTGCTTCAAGGGATGTCTGCTCAGCACTTCTGGACGCCGTACCACCTATGTGGAACGTACGCATGGTAAGCTGCGTGCCCGGCTCGCCGATAGACTGCGCCGCTATTACCCCGACGGCTTCGCCAAGGTTGACCATATGTCCGCGCGCCAGATCTCGCCCATAGCACGAAGCGCAAATTCCCTTTTTACTCTTACAAGTCAATACTGAGCGAATCTTGACCCGTTCGATGCCGGCATCTTCGATTTCATGCACCAGCGATTCTGTGATTTCCTGATTGGCCTTTACGATCACATCGCCAGTGACCGGGTCACACACATCGTCAAGGGCACTTCGGCCAAGAATACGATCCCCAAGTGACTGAATAACTTCTCCAGAATCAATCAAGGAAGAGATCACAACACCGTCAAGGGTATGACAATCGTATTCGGTAATAATGGCATCCTGGGCAACATCGACAAGCCGGCGGGTCAAGTACCCGGAGTTTGCTGTTTTAAGAGCGGTATCTGCCAGACCCTTCCGCGCGCCGTGAGACGATATAAAATACTGTAGCACCGTCAACCCCTCACGAAAGTTCGCGGTGATGGGGGTTTCGATAATCTCCCCGGAAGGTTTGGCCATGAGCCCGCGCATCCCTGCCAGCTGACGAATCTGCTGTGCGCTACCTCGCGCTCCAGAGTCTGCCATCATGTGAATAGCGTTAAACGAAGGCGCTTCCACGACCTCTCCATCTTCAGACTCAAACCGGTCTGTGGACAGATCCTTCAGCATAGTTGTGGCAATATCTTCGGTGCACTTTGCCCAGATATCCACGACCTTGTTGTAACGCTCTCCATCAGTAATCAGACCGTCTGTATACTGAGCCTGGATCTCTTTAACCTCTGACATCGAAGCATCAATATAGTCTTGCTTGCTCTCCGGCACTACCATGTCATCAAGGCCAATGGAGATTCCGGCCAGAGTCGAGTAGCGATACCCGATCTGCTTGAGCCTGTCTGCCAGGATTACGGTCTGCTTATTCCCTGCAAGGCGGAAACTGGCATCAATGAGTTCTGCCACCTGCTTTTTGGTCATTACCCGGTTGATCTGATCAAAGGGGATCACATCTGGGACAATTTCACGCAGAATAACGCGCCCAACAGCAGTATCGATAAGTTCCGGCTTCCCCCCGGCAATCGGGCACATGCGCACCTTGACTCCGGCCTGCAACTCAGCGGCTCCAGAGTCATATGCAATGCGCACTTCATCCGGCGAACTGAATATTTTACCCGTCCCCTTGATGAAAGGGCGGATTCGCGTCATATAGTACAACCCAAGAATCATATCCTGAGACGGCACTATAATTGGCTTTCCACTGGCCGGCGAGAGAATATTGTTGGTTGACATCATCAGGACCCGCGCTTCGATCTGGCTCTCGATGGAGAGCGGCAGATGTACTGCCATCTGGTCCCCGTCAAAGTCGGCATTGAAAGCGGTGCACACCAGCGGATGCAGCTGGATAGCCTTTCCCTCAATCAGCACCGGCTCGAACGCCTGGATGCCCAGACGGTGCAGAGTCGGGGCGCGGTTCAGCATAACCGGATGCTCACGGATTACATCTTCAAGCACATCCCATACTTCGGTTTTTTCCTTCTCCACCATCTTCTTTGCGCTTTTAATGGTGGTACACAGCCCCAGCTCTTCGAGTTTGTTGTAAATAAAGGGCTTGAATAGCTCCAGGGCCATCTTCTTGGGCAGACCACATTGATGCAGTTTAAGCTCCGGTCCTGCAACGATAACGCTCCGCCCCGAGTAGTCAACCCGCTTACCCAGCAGGTTTTGCCGGAAACGTCCCCCCTTGCCTTTGAGCATGTCAGAGAGCGATTTCAGCGGACGTTTATTGGGCCCGGTAATGGCACGTCCACGCCTACCATTGTCGAACAGCGCATCCACCGCCTCCTGCAACATCCTTTTTTCGTTGCGAATAATCACCTCCGGCGCATGTAGATCCATAAGGCGCTTGAGCCGGTTATTGCGGTTAATAACGCGCCGGTACAGGTCATTGAGGTCAGAGGTTGCAAACCTGCCGCCATCCAGAGGCACCAGGGGGCGCAGTTCCGGTGGTAGAACCGGCAGGGTTTCCAGAATCATCCACTCCGGGCGGTTGTTGCTGCGCAGAAACGCATTGACCACCTTAAGGCGTTTAGCAACCTTCTTCTTTTTAGCTTCACTGGTGGCTTCGCGCATCTCAATACGCAGTTCCTGCGAGATACTTTCAAGATCAAGTGCGACAAGAAGCTCACGAATCGCCTCTGCACCCATGCCTGCGACAAACTGACCGGAATATTCCGCCATCAGTTCATGATACTTGTCTTCCGGCAGAACCTGCCCCACCTCAAGCTCGGTATCCGCACTATCGAGAACGATATACGCTTCGAAATACAGAACCTTTTCCAGCTCCTTGAGGGTCATGTCCAACAAGGTGCCAATGCGTGACGGTAGCGACTTCAGAAACCAAATATGCGCTACCGGACAGGCCAGGTCGACGTGCGCCATGCGCTCGCGTCTCACCTTGCTGGGGATAACCTCTACCCCGCATTTCTCACACACTATCCCCCGGTGCTTCATGCGTTTATATTTACCGCAATTGCACTCATAGTCCTTTACAGGGCCGAAAATCTTGGCGCAGAACAAGCCATCTCGCTCTGGCTTGAAGGTGCGATAGTTTATGGTTTCGGGTTTTTTAACTTCCCCAAAGGAGCGCTCGCGAATCGTTTCAGGTGACGAGATCGACAAGCGGATGGTATCAAAACTCAACGGATCCTTGGGGCGCTCAAACAGGTTGATAATATCTTCCAAAACTCATCTCCTTAAGGGATGGCAGTGCTATTCTTTTTCAGTTTCAAGCAATTCAACGTCGAGACACAAGGCCTGAAGTTCTTTCAGCAATACGTTGAACGACTCCGGCAGACCGGCTTCAAGAGTATGCCGGCCCTTCACGATAGCCTCGTACATCCGGGTTCTGCCGGCCACATCATCCGACTTCACCGTGAGGAACTCCTGCAATGCATGGGCTGCGCCATAGGCTTCCAGGGCCCAGACCTCCATCTCACCCAAACGTTGACCACCGAACTGAGCCTTACCGCCGAGAGGTTGCTGTGTAACCAGGCTGTAGGGCCCGATACTCCTGGCGTGAATCTTATCATCAACAAGATGGTGCAACTTAAGCATGTACATGATCCCGACGGTGACTTTTTCCTTGAACGCAACACCTGTCCTGCCATCATACAGCGTCATCTGGCCGGAGGTAGCATAGCCGGCTTTGGTAAGCAGAGCCTTGACGTCCTCTTCACTCACCCCTTCAAATACCGGGCTTGCCATCGGCACCCCGCGGGACAGGCGCATAGCCAGCTTGTTCACGTCGCGCTCGGAGAGATTGTCCACAAATGGATCCAGCTCTTTATCTGCGTAGATATCTTTAATCTTGGCGCGCAGCTCATCGCTGCTGGCTCTGCGGTCGAGCTCTGCCTGAATCTGCGCACCTAGTCCGCGCGCGGCCAGCCCCATGTGAACTTCAAGGATCTGCCCGATGTTCATACGTGACGGTACCCCCAGCGGGTTCAGAACGATCTCCACCGGCGTCCCATCTTCAGTATAAGGCATATCCTCTTCAGGGAGGATTCGTGACAACACCCCTTTGTTTCCATGGCGCCCGGCCATCTTGTCTCCAACCGAGAGTTTCCGTTTGATGGCGACGTAGACCTTGACCATTTTTATCACACCAGGCGGAAGATCGTCTCCACGCTTAATCCGGTCAATTTTCTCGGCAAAAATTGCCTTGATCTGGGCATCGTGCTCCTTGAGATGTTCCAGAACACCGGCAACCGATGCCTCAGCCCCGGCTTCATCCACCAGAGATATCTCGTTCCAGCGCTCCATGGGCAGCTTAAGAAGCTTCTCCGCCTCAATAGGCTCACCTTTGGGGAGCACGATCCGATCCTTTTTATCCGCTATAGAAACGGCAGGACGTTTGCCCTTGAGGATATCTGTAAGCTTATTGCGCGCAGATTCGTGCACAATCCTGATCTCATCGTTCTGGTCCTTCAGGAGCTTTTCAATCTCCTGCTGCTCTATCTTTTCGGTACGCGCATCCTTATCCGAACCTTTACGGGAAAACACCCGCGCTCCGATAATCACCCCTTCAACTCCGGGTGGAACCCGCAGGGACGTGTCGCGCACATCTCCGGCCTTTTCACCAAAGATGGCCCGCAGCAGTTTCTCCTCCGGCGACAGCTGGGTCTCACCCTTCGGGGTGATTTTCCCAACCATAATATCACCCTGCTTTACCTCGGCTCCAGTGCGGATAATGCCACTCTCATCCAGGTCTTTCAGGGCGTCATCACCGAGATTGGGGATATCATCGGTAATTTCTTCCTTGCCCAGCTTGGTATCCCGCGCGACACATTCAAACTCTTCTATATGAACAGAAGTATAGCGGTCGTCCTTGACCAGACGCTCCGAAATAAGAATGGAGTCTTCGAAGTTGTATCCCTCCCAAGGCATAAATGCGACCAGAATATTTTGCCCAAGACCGAGTTCCCCAAACTGGGTAGAAGGGCCATCAGCAATTATGGCACCACGCTTTACCCGGTCACCAACTTCAACCACAGGCTTCTGATTCAGGCAGGTGTTTTGATTAGAGCGGACGAACTTGGTAAGATTATAGATATCGACCCCGGTTCCGGTGGTCTCAGTCTGCCCTTCATCTACCCTTATTACAATGCGGGATGCATCGACTGAATCGACTACGCCATCATGCTGTACCACCACGGCGGCGCCAGAATCATGGGCCACCTTCCGCTCCATACCGGTACCTACCAGTGGCGCATCTGCGCGCAGGAGAGGGACGGCTTGCCGCTGCATATTCGAACCCATAAGGGCGCGGTTAGCGTCGTCATTTTCCAGAAAAGGGATCAGCGCCGCTGCAACGGACACGAGCTGCTTGGGTGAAACATCCATCAACTGAACCTCTTCACGCTTGAGCAGCAAAAACTCGCCGTTCTGGCGCACGTTGATGATATCGTTCACAAAGTGCCCGTTTTCGTCCAGAAGCGCGTTGGCCTGCGCTATGGTGTTACCCTCTTCCTCCAGGGCTGAAAAATAACGCACTTCCTCTGTAACGCGTCCATCTTTTACCACCCGGTAGGGTGTTTCCACAAAGCCGTGCTCATTAATACGTGCATAAGTGGACAGAGATGCAATCAAGCCGATGTTCGGGCCTTCCGGGGTCTCGATGGGGCATACGCGCCCATAGTGGGTAGGATGAACGTCGCGCACCTCAAAACCAGCACGCTCACGGGTCAAACCACCAGGTCCGAGGGCGGACAACCGCCGTTTATGGGTGATCTCGGAAAGTGGATTGGTCTGGTCCATAAACTGTGACAGCTGTGAAGAGCCGAAGAACTCCTTGACCACGGCTGAAACCGGTTTGGAGTTGATTAGGTCATGGGGCATGAGGCTGTCAACTTCCTGCAGGCTCATACGTTCTTTAATGGCACGCTCCATCCGCACCAGACCAACGCGGTAGTGGTTTTCCAGCAATTCGCCCACAACCCTGACACGCCGATTGCCCAGATGGTCAATATCGTCGATGGAACCGCGCCCGTTACGCAACTCTATCAGGTAGCGCACAACTTCAAGAATATCTTCCTTGGACAGGGTGCGTTCTTCCAGCGGTTTGTCCAGGCCGAGTTTGTAGTTCAGTTTAAGGCGCCCGACGATGGAGAGGTCATAGCGTTCCTCACTGAAAAACAGGTTTTCAAACAGTGTATTAGCACTTTTAAGTGTAGGAGGATCCCCAGGTCGAAGGCGGCGGTAAATCTCTATTATTCCTTCTTCGGGGGTTTTCACGGAGTCCAGCGCGAGGGTATCGCGCAGATAGGAACCAACGTAGAGATGGTCAATAAAAAGCACCTCCACTGACTTGATCCCTTTTTCGCGCAATGTTTCAAGGGCAGATTCGGTAAGCTCTTGATTACACTCCAGCAGCACCTCGCCACTCGTCTCATCCACGACATCTGTTACGAGGTAGCGCCCAACCACCTCTTCGTGCGTAACTGGTATCGTTTTAAGCCCTGCGGCGGCAATTCTCTTGACCGTCCCTTTGGTAAATTTCCGGTTCGAACGCACCAGGACGTTTCCCTCTGCATCCTTGATTTCAAGGACGGTACGCTGCCCGACCAGAAGGTCAAGCTTTACCTCTTTGGTGAAACTGTCTTCACCTATATGCACCACTTCGGTATCGTAGTAGTAACGCAACAACTCTTCGGCACTGTACCCCAAAGCCTGCAGCAATACAGTCGCAGGCAGTTTGCGCCTTCTATCGATGCGTACGTACAAAAGATCCTTATGGTCAAAGTCAAAATCTAACCAGGAGCCGCGATACGGGATAACCCGTGCGCTGTACAAAAACTTGCCGCTGGAATGGGTTTTACCGCGGTCGTGGTCATAAAAAACTCCGGGCGAGCGATGCAACTGGCTAACAATTACCCGCTCTGTACCATTAATCACAAAGGTACCGTTTTTAGTCATCAACGGTATTTCGCCGAAATATACTTCCTGCTCCTTGATGTCTCGGATAGACTGAACTTCAGTATCCTTGTCCACATCCCACGAAACTAGACGTACGCGCACTTTAACTGGAGCTGCATACGTCATACCGCGCTGATGACACTCATCTACGTCATACTTAGGGGCTTCAAGCACATAAGACACATACTCTAGTGAGCAGGTCTCGTTGAAATCCCTGATGGGGAACACCGAACGAAAAACTGCCTCAAGACCGATAAGCTGCCGTTGATCCGCAGGTATATCTTTTTGCATGAAACGCTTGTAGGAATTTTTCTGAATATCGATGAGGCTGGGCATCTCAATGACGCTCTTCACGTCAGAAAAACGCTTGCGCAACAACTGGTTATTCGCAATCGAATAAGCCATGATCACTCCTTAGGAAAAGAACGAAGAACAGCCAAGGCCGCAATGCGACCTTGGCTTTTAAGCAGGGAATTATGCTTTGGCTCGTTATTTAAGTTCGACAGAAGCGCCAGCTTCTTCAAGCTGTTTTTTCATATCTTCGGCTTCATCTTTTGATGCGCCTTCTTTAACGGTGTTGGGTGCACCATCAACCAACTCTTTAGCCTCTTTCAGGCCAAGACCGGTAAGGGAACGTACCACTTTGATGACATTGATCTTTTTATCACCTACGCCCGTCAGAACAACATCAAACTCTGTCTGCTCTTCCGCAGCGGCAGCAGCCTCAGCCGGAGCACCAGCCGCCACAGCTACAGGGGCAGCAGCAGAGACACCGAATTTATCTTCAAGTTCTTTTACGAGGCCTGCCAGTTCGAGAACTGTCATGTTCTCAATAAACTCTATAACTTGTTCTTTAGTGATATCAGCCATTGCTTGTCTCCATTATGTAGATATTATCTTTAAATGAGTAAATTGTTAGCCGGTAGATACTCAGGCGCTTTTTTGTTCTTGTATCGCACCGAGAACCTGCACCAGTGAGCGCGGAATAGCGGCAAGAACTCCGACAAAGTTGGATGTCGGAGCATTGATGGAACCGAGCATCTTGCCCAGAAGTACTTCTCGACTCGGCAGCTTCGACAATGCTTCAATATCACCGACGCTGAGAAAGTTTCCATCCAGCGCACCACACTTGAGTTCAAAGGTCTTACTTGTTTTTGCAAACTCAAACAGTACCTTTGCAGGCTGGACCGGATCATCCAGCGCTATGGCCAGAGCCGTCGGTCCGACAAGCTCATCCCGCAGACACTCAAATTGGGTGCCTTTACATGCCAGGGCCAGCAGGGTATTCTTAACTACGCGATACTCTACCCCTGCTTGACGCAATTTAATGCGCAAGTCGTTTGACTGCTCCACGGTAGTACCGCGAAAATTCGCTAAAAAAGCTGCTTTTGAATCTTTGAGTTTAGAACTCAGCTCGGCAACCATTTCAGCTTTTCTTTGTTGATCAGCCATTCATTCTCCTCCTTTCATAAGATTTGGATATTGCCTCGAGAGGACTTGAGGAGGCTCGAAATGGCTCCATTCAGTCTCGGCAGGTGCGCTTTACGTGCATTAAACCCGATCGGTACCTGCTGTCTACAACGAGGAATGTGTGCCCTGCATAGGGCGTATTACCTATATTGCCCAACGCCAACCCGACATCGGGTAAAAGCGCGGCGGCAAAAACTACCTATTAAATCTACTATTTTACCAAGGCCTGAATATCAGGCACATCAACCTGGACTCCGGGCCCCATAGTGCTGGAAATACTTACTTTACGCAGATATATACCCTTAGCAGTTGATGGCTTTGCCTTGATTAAAGCATCCATAAGCGCCAACACGTTCCCTTGCAGGCTCTGAGCATCAAAGGAGACCTTGCCAACCGGAGCATGAATAATCCCGGTCTTCTCAGTACGATACTCAACCTTGCCGGATTTTGCCTCATTAACGGCGCGCCCGACATCAAAGGTTACAGTACCAACCTTGGGGTTCGGCATCAGACCGCGAGGTCCAAGAAGACGCCCGATTTTGCCCACTACACCCATCATGTCGGGGGTAGCAATCGCAGTGTCAAAATCAAACCAGCCATTCTGAATTTTCTCGACCAGGTCATCTCCGCCAACGTACTCAGCCCCTGCCTGTTGTGCCTCCATCGCCTTTTCACCTTTGGCGAATACAAGCACTCTGACACTTTTACCCAGACCATTGGGGAGCACAACCGCCCCACGCACCATCTGGTCGGCCTTACGCGGGTCTACCCCGAGCCGTACGGTCAGATCCACAGTTTCATCGAATTTGGCATACGCCGTCTCTTTAACAAGTTCCAAAGCATCGCTCAAGGAGTATTTAATCGACCTGTCGACCTTGCTTTCAGCAGTCACTTTGTTTTTACCCATAGCCATCAGTTCTCACTCCAACTTTATTCGATATCAAGGCCCATGCTGCGCGCCGTACCTTCTACGCTCCGCACAGCAGCATCTTCAGCGAATGCATTAAGATCCGGCATCTTGATGCGGGCGATCTCCAGTATCTGATCTTTGGTTACCTTGCCAACTTTTTCTTTATTGGGAACACCAGACCCCTTATTGATCTTGGCAGCTTTTTTCAGCAGCACAGCTGCGGGCGGTGTTTTGGTTACAAATGAAAATGAGCGATCAGCATATACAGTAATAACAACCGGAATAACCATGCCCTCTTCGCCCTGTGTTTTGGCGTTGTAGGCCTTGCAGAATTCCATTATATTAACACCATGCTGGCCCAATGCGGGACCGACGGGAGGGGAAGGATTTGCCTTCCCGGCCGGTATCTGCAGCTTAATCTGTCCTGTTACTTTTTTGGCCATCAGTTACTCCTTATTTATTACCCAGTCTAACTGGTCTTCTCAACCTGTATAAAATCCAACTCAACAGGGGTCACCCGGCCGAAAATACTTACCATGACCTTCAGCTTCCCCTTGTCGGGTTTAACATCTTCCACGATTCCGGTAAAATTAAGAAACGGGCCATCGATGACCCGTACGGTTTCGCCTACCTCGTACTCTACTTTCGGCCGCGGGCGCTCGGCACCCTCTTCCATTCGAGCAGTGATCTTCGCGACTTCAGCATCGGGAATCGGCGGTGGGGTTGTTGCCCCTCCAACAAAACCGGTCACTTTTGCCGTATCCTTCACCACATGCCAAGTTTCGCTGTTCAGTTCCATATGGACCAGGATATAACCAGGAAAAAACTTGCGTGTCGATGTTTTGCGTTCCCCGTTTTTGAGCTCAACTACAGTCTCGGAAGGTACCAAGATATCGCCGAACTGATCCTCCATACCGAGCATCCGGATCCGCTCTTCAAGATTTTGCTTTACCTTGTTTTCGTATCCCGAGTACGTATGCACTCCATACCATTTCATTATCTGCTCACCGCTTTCTATCGACTCAGTATTGTTTTGATCAAGGTCGAAAGAATTGTGTCAACACCCCAGAGATATATGCCAACCATGAAGACAAATACAATTACGACCAGGGTCGATGCATATGTATCTTTTTTTGTAGGCCAGGTAACTTTTCTGAGCTCACCTTTGACATTACCTAGAAAACCGCTAACTTTTCCCACCGCATGTCCTCTCTGATGATTGTACTTAAACTGGCAGGCCAGGAGGGACTCGAACCCCCAACACCCGGTTTTGGAGACCGGTGCTCTAGCCATTAGAGCTACTGGCCTGCAGTATCTAAAGCCTTTACATGCTACTTCGTTTCACGGTGGAGCGTATGGCGGCGGTCAAAGCGGCAATACTTCTTAAACTCGAGTCGATCTGGAAGGTTGCGCTTGTTTTTGGTTGTGGTGTAATTACGCTGTTTACACTCCGTGCACGCCAGCGTTATAATATCTGCCATCATTTTTCTCCATGGAGTCTCTATTCAGACCAGTCTGGAGACCAGTCCAGACAGGGTCTACTCAATAATTTCGCTTACGACACCAGCGCCTACCGTACGTCCACCTTCGCGG
>CAYUJC010000065.1:0-14414 GCA_964444945.1 uncultured Desulfuromonas sp. | reverse complement strand
CAGTATCCACATGACGTGGGCGGCGGCCCACACCGCCTTCCTTTTCTTGCTTGTACAAAGAAAAGGAAGCAAAAGAATACACCCAGATTATTGATTCAGAACCGTGGCTGGCCCTGCGGGTTCCCTCCACTTATGCCGCCAGCATGCGGATGGACCGAAACTCGCTGACGCTCAGACAGCGGTCCATCTTTATCGCCTGCTGACCGCAACGCTCCGGCTGCGGCACGAAGGGGATTGGGTGTGAGTGCGACTTGCGGTGTGGTTCGAGGTTCAAGAATGACGAAATGATCTGTCATGACATGGTGAACCCAATCACCCCTAACCCCTCCTTAGGTAAGGAGGGGAATGTTCAGCCCAGCCCCTGCTCTTTAAGCCACAGATCGATGAGAAAGCGGGAGATGCTGCGGCGCGAAGGGAGGATGGGTAGTTCGGTGGCGCTGAACCAGGCGGCGTCTTCAAGTTCGTCGTGCTCCACCTGGATGGAGCCGCTGGCGTAGTCGGCTATAAAGCCGGCCATCAGCTGGGATGGGAACGGCCACGCCTGGCTGCCGCAGTAGCGGATATTGCGGATCTGGATGCCGGTCTCTTCGAGCACTTCGCGGTAGGCGGTCTCCTCCAGATTTTCCCCCGGTTCCATAAATCCGGCGCAGTGGCTGTAGCGTCCCGGCGCCCAGGTGGGTTTGCGCGTCAGGAGGATCTTCTCCTCCCGTCGAACCAGCACAATGGCGCAGGGGTGGATGTGGGGAAAATGGTGTCGCCCGCAGCCGCAGCACTCCCTCCCCCATGTCGCCGGGATGGGGCGGGTTAGGGCACCGCAGCTGCTGCAGAAGCGGCTGTTTTCGAGCCAGTGGTGCAGGTGCTGTGCCAGCACCCCTATGGAGATGAGGGCGAGATCGAGCACTGGTTCTTCGTAGCGCAGGCTGTATCCGGTGAGGTTCGGCGGGGGCGTTGCGGTGGCGGGGAGAAAGCAGACCCGGCAGGGGAGGTTATCCCAGCGCCCACAGTAAAACGTTTGGGCCCCGGTGGCGGAGGTGACTATCTGGGGGGATGGCGTGGTGGGTGGGGTTTGCGGCAAGCGGATCCTGGCACCCTCCTGCTCTACATAGATATGGTTGTGGTGCAGGATTATCCACACTCCGGTGCCGCCGGGATCGGCGTCGGGGGTGCCGGGGACGAAATGTTTTGCGACGCAGGTGTGATTGAACGGGAGAAAGAGCGCGTCTTCATACGCCTGGGCAAAAATCATCGCTCCTCCTTGATAGGCGCAGCAGGGGTTACGCACCACTGTTGGTGGGCAGGTTTTTCGCCCCGCAGCAGGTCCCCTACCTGCGATCCCGCCGGGAGATGAAGCCAGACCCGCGCATTGGGCTGGATAACCGGGCAGGGTTCACCTGTTGGGGTGCGCGCATCCTCTACCACCACTTCTGTCTGGCGCATGTCGGGGCCGATCACCTCGATGGTGTCACCGCACCTGAAGCGATTGCGCCCTTCGACCAGAAATTCAGTTGCGGAGCGTTGCGCACGGACAATGCCGAGAAAGTCGTGGCTGCGCCGATAGCGTGAATCCTCACTGTGGACGGCGGCGTCATCCGGGGTTAAAAAGGTGGTGGTGTAGGGGCGGTGACTGACTTTGTCCAGTTCCGCGCGCCACAGGGGATCACCCTGGTAGTGGTCAGGGTCGGCGCTGCAGGCGTCGATGGCAGCACGATAAACCCTGGTCACGGTAGCGACATAGTACAGGGTTTTCATGCGCCCTTCGATTTTAAGGCTGTCTACCCCCGCAGCGATGAGCGCCGGAATTTGCTCGAGCAGACACAGATCACGGCTGTTCATAATATAGGTACCCCCGCTATCCTCTTCTATGCCGAAAGCCTGCTTTGGCCTGGTCTCTTCCACCAGGGCATAGTTCCAGCGGCAGGGTTGGGCGCAGGCTCCGCTGTTGGCGCTGCGTCCGGTCATGGCGGCGGAGAGGAGGCAGCGCCCCGAATAGGCGATACACATGGCGCCATGGACAAATACCTCTAAACCAATACTGCTGTTTTGGCGAATAGAGTGGATATCTTCCAGCGTCAGCTCTCGTCCGAGATTGACGCGCGCCACCCCCTGTTGCTGCCAGAAGGTACAGGCGGCGGCGTTCAGGGTATTGGCCTGGGTCGACAGGTGGAGTTCGCGGCGCGGGTCCACCGCTTTGACCCGGCTGAGCACTCCGGGGTCGGACACGATATACGCATCGATATTGAGGCCGCGCAGTTCTTCGAGGTAGTTGTCCAGGGCGTGCATCTGTCCCTGTGGCAGATAGGCGTTCAGGGTGAGGTAGAGTTTTTTGTTCCGGGCATGGGTTTCATCGACAGCGCGGTGCAGCTGTTCCAGATCGAAATTCCCGGCCTGGGCACGCAGGCCGAACATTTCGCCACCGAGGTACACGGCATCGGCACCGTAGTCCAGAGCGACCCGGAGTTTGTCGATATCACCGGCGGGAGCCAGCAGTTCGGGAGTTTTGAGCATTACGCGGATTCCTCATGTATAGCTGCTTGCCTCTGGTCAGTTGTAAAAAAACTTCCCTGGCAGTGCGGGTAGGGTTTAAGTGGTAACCATACGTTAAAATAGGGTCAAAATGCAATTTTGTTCCCATTGCAGGCATTGTGCTGAATCTTTTTTCCCCCAAGCGTTCTTACTGTCCCCACCCCGAAAGGGCAGAATGCTTGACAACAGTGCGGAATAGCTTTAAGTGTTTCACAGTAAGTTTGTGTTTAGTTGTGTATTGTTAATGCGGGCTGGGCCGTAAGCGCTCACCAGGCAATTATCTGGATCTCCATGTGTTTATTTTGTTTCATAACTGTTATTGTAAATCTCTGTTTTGACCAATGAACATTGATGCTGGTGGCAAATTGGATAGTTCGGTAATGATAGATGCCGTACAATGCTCAATCGGTGGGCTCAATCGGCTCAATCGGTGGGGTGCTCAGCAAACATTGAGCATGGAGGATGATGCACGAGATGATACGCAGAATCGGTCTGATATGTATAGTCCTTGCTGGGATGGTGGTATCCGGCTGTGCTCCGGGGCCCATGGTCGCGCATAGCCCTGTTCCCTCAGGTCCGCTGGAACATCAGGTTGAAAAGCAGCAATTGCGGATTACAGCGATAGAGCAGCAGCTGGCTACCATGAGCGCAGCGCAACGTGGGCAGGATGAGCGCAATGCTGAGCTGCTGGAGCGGATGGATGCGGTTCTGGTGGAAGTGGCGCAGATCCGCGCGGCGGCAACCAACGCCCGCAGCAGTGCGTACAGCGCCGACGATATCATCATGCGCCGGCCGCAAGGCCGAGCGGACGCCTCTGCCGCAGGGACCACAACAAAGGTACCGGAGCAGACCCCGACGGAAATATATCGCAGGGCGTTTGCGGCCTACACCACGGGCAAGCATGCCCTGGCGCAGCAGCTGTTTGAGACCTTTGCGACCTCATTTCCCGACAATGACTATGTAGCCAATGCACGTTTCTGGCAGGGAGAAGCAAGTCTGGCACAGGGGCTTTATCCTGAAGCGCAGAAGGCGTTTGCCGCTGTAATCCGGTTTGATCCCCACGGTTCTAAAGTCCCTTTTGCCCGTTTAAAGCTGGGGCTCATCCTGCTGCATCAGGGAGATAAGGATGGAGCGCGGGCCCTGCTCGAAGAGGTGCAACGCGACTATCCCGGCACAGAAGCGGCAACACAGGCGGCAGCCACCCTTAATTCTGGGCGTTTAAATTAAAAGGAGAATGCCAGTATGTATACAGTTAACGTGATTAAAAAGGTGGCATGTCTGGTTTTGCTCCCTTCCCTTGTGTTCATGGCGGTGCCTGCTGACGTGCAGGCGATTGAGCAGGCAGTTGGGCAGGCAGCAGAACAGGGCGCTGCAGCAACGGCGCCACAAAAGGCTCCATACATCTATACTATTAAAAAAGGGGACACCCTGTGGGGGATCTCTGAACGTTTTATAACCGACCCCTGGTACTGGCCGAACCTGTGGGCCAATAATCCCTTTATCCGCAATCCTCACCTTGTATATCCGGGGCAGAAAGTTGCGATCTACGATGGGCGCATAGAACTGCTCCCCAATTATCCTGCAGAGGCGCAAGTGCCTGCAGGGGCGGAGATGGGGGTGGAGATGGAGCTGCTGCCGGAGCCGCAGGAGGAGATCAGCATAACCACCTACGCTGATCTGCACAGTTTCATCACTGAGGCAGATTTGCAGCACAGTGGCATGATTGTGGATACGGTAGATAATCGGATCCTCATGTCCAAAGGGGATACGGTGTTTGTGCAGATGGATGGCAGTCTGGCCCAGGTTGGGAGCCTCTACGACCTGTATAAGCTGGACGATGCTGTCACCCACCCCCATACGGGTGCCAAGCTCGGAAATAAGACCACCTGGGTGGGAACCCTCGCCCTCGATGGAATCCATGCTCAGGTTTATTCCGGAGTGATAACCAGGGCCAAGCAGGAGATAGAGCGGGGCAGCATTCTCCTTTTGCATACAGAACCGCAGCAGGAGATTGTTCTGCGGCGCGCCGACGCGGTGCGCAGTGGCACCATAATTACCGGACAGCAGCGCCAGCTTTCGCTGGGACAGGGGGATGTTTTCTATGTGGATATGGGAGAGGACACCGGCCTTGAGGTGGGGAACATGCTCACCATCGTGCGCCCCCGGGCTGCCAGTAAGCTCGCGTTGCAGGCAAAAGATGTGACCCTGCCGGACACCCTGTTAGGGCGGGCCGTAGTGGTAAAAACCGGGGCAACGACATCTGCCGCCCTGCTGCTCAAAGGGACAGAGCCGATAGTGCGCGGAGATCTGGTTTATACCGAGATAGAATAGAGTCAACCCAACCAGCCCGGGCGCAACGGTGGAGGTACCGGCTGCTGCGCCTGGGGTAACTGCTGCGTAACACCGGAGCAGATCAAGCGGACACATGCAAAGTACGCGAAATTCAGCCATGGATGCCGACCAGCTCGCACTGTTGCGGCTCAACCTGACCCCCGGGCTCGGGCGCGCTACCCTGATAAAGTTGCTGGAATATTACCCGTCCCCGGCGGCCATTGTCGAACACCCGCGCACCCATTGGCAGCAGCAGGCTAATATCAGCGCTCCACGTTTTGAAACCCTGCTCCCTGCGGATGACCCGCTGGTGCTCAGGGCCTTCACCTATATAGAGCAGAACAAAATCAGAGTGCTTAGCGTCACTGACCCCGCCTATCCACAGGAGCTGCGCCAGATCAGTGACCCGCCGGCGCTGTTGTATGTGCGGGGAGAATTCAGCGCACGTCCGTGTATCGCCATTGTGGGTTCGCGCCGCGCCACCCGGGAGGGAAAACGGATGGCAAAGGAGCTCGGCGCGGGGCTGGTGCGCGCCGGTTTCTGTGTGGTCAGCGGGCTGGCGAGTGGCATTGATGGTGCCGCCCACGAAGGGGCCCTCAGCGTTTCGAAGCAGGATAACGCTGCGGGCGGCGTGGCCATGGGGGTGCTTGGTGGTGGTATCGATGTGGTTTATCCACGTTCGAACACCCATCTGTATGCAGCCATTGGCGCATGCGGAACCCTTATCTCTGAATATCCGCCAGGGTGTGAGCCCATGGCGCACCATTTTCCGGGGCGCAATCGGATCATCAGTGCCCTTAGCCTCCGGGTTATCGTGGTAGAAGCTGCCGCGCGCAGCGGCTCTCTGATAACTGCGGACTTTGCCTTGGAACATGGGCGCGAGGTGTTTGCGGTGCCCGGCTCGGTGTACAGCTCTGCCAGCGGCGGCACCCTGCAGCTGCTCAAGGATGGAGCCACCATGGTCACCTGCGTTCAGGATGTGATCGATGCGTATGCGCAGTACCCGCAACACGCCTCCGGCGTTATCCTCCCCTCAACTGCTTCACCAACACCTGAACAGCGCTCCCTGTTTGCGGCATCTGCGGATGTGCCAGGGGACAAAAGTGACAGCTGCGCCGCACCGGCCCGGCTTGATATGGTGCTTGACAGCCTCAATTCTGCGGAGCGAAAAGTCTATACTCTGCTTGGCTCAGACCCCCTGCACCTGGATGAAATCGCCGCGGAAAGTGGCTTGACACCCATGGATGTTTCGTCTATCGTTCTGCACCTGGAGCTGCAGGGATGCATAACTGCCCTGCCTGGGGGGCGCTACCTCCGCGCCTGACCCCTGAGAATTACACAGGTTTTTTTACCTGCAGAGGTTTATAACTGACAGAGGTTTATGACTGTTGTAAGCGAACGCATTTTGCGCATCGTCGGGATCATCGCCACCAGCTTTTTAAGCGAAGACGATTTTTCCAGCGAAGAGCAGATTGTTGAAAGTCTGCTCTCTGCCGGGTTTCGCCAGGATGAAATAGAAGCAGCTTTCGGGTGGATAGATGCTGTTACCCTGGAACCGGATGAAGACCCGCGGGCAGAGTTTACTCATGCGCCGCTGCGGGTGTTTGCGCCCCAGGAAGAGGTGCTCCTGACCAGACGCGCGCGTGGTTATCTCCTGCGCCTGCTGCGGCAGGGCCTTATCAGCGCGGAGCTGGCCGAAGAGGTTATCCTGCGCGCCTGCTATCAGGAACGGGACCAACTGAGTCTGCGCGAAATAAAGCACATGGTCACCATGGCCATGTTTGCAGAAAATCAGCACGATAAGCGCCAGATTGACTGCATCGCAACAGAAAACTGGTACAAACTCTATCATTGATCTGATCGCCTGGCTGCAAATTTGCAGCCTTTTTCATATCTGCAATACTTGAATTGATCTTACGCAAGGGACACCATGGCACGCTCACTGGTAATAGTGGAATCACCAGCTAAATCCAAAACCATCGAAAAATTTCTGGGCAAGGATTACAAGGTTTTAGCCTCATACGGACACGTGCGCGCTCTGCCGAGCAAACAGGGATCGGTAGATGTAGACGCCGGTTTTGTGCCCAAATATCAGATTCTGCCCGAGAGTGAAAAACACATAGAACTGTTGAAGCGCGAGGTGGCGAAGTGTGATGAACTGATCCTCGCTACGGACCTCGACCGCGAAGGAGAGGCCATCGCCTGGCACCTGCTCCAAGCCCTGAACATTCCAGAATCGAGCAAGAAGCCGGTGGTCAAACGGGTTACGTTTCACGAGATTACCAAATCGGCTATCCTGGAAGCGGTGGCGAAGCCACATAAAATCGCCACCAATCTGGTCAACGCGCAACAGGCGCGCTCCATCCTTGATTACTTGTACGGCTTTACCTTGTCGCCGTTTTTGTGGAAAAAAATTCGCTATGGGCTCTCCGCCGGGCGGGTGCAGTCGGTAGCGCTGCGCCTGGTCTGTGAGCGCGAGAAGGAGATCGGCGAGTTCAAGCCCAAAGAATACTGGAGTATCGACGCTGCTCTGCTCAGTCCGCAGGAGAAGGCCTTCAAAGCCTACCTGCATTCGGTGGATGGTAAAAAACTCAAGAAGTTCGATATCAGCACCGCAGAACAGGCCAACGCCTACGTAGCTGCTCTCGCCGCGCGCGCGCTAAAGGTCAGTTCGGTGCAGCGCAAGGAGAAGAAGCGCTCTCCCGCGCCCCCCTTCACCACCAGTACCCTGCAGCAGGAAGCCAGCCGGAAGCTCGGATTCTCTGCGCGGAAGACCATGAGCGTGGCGCAAAAGCTCTACGAGGGGATTGATATCGGTTCCGGCGCGGAGGGTCTTATCACCTACATGCGTACCGACTCGGTGGCGCTGTCCAACGTGGCGCTGACCGACGCGCGCGCCCAGATTGTCGCCCTGTTCGGCGACGAATATGCCCTGAGCAAGCCACGGTTCTTCAAGAATAAAGCCAAAAATGCCCAAGAAGCGCACGAGGCGGTGCGCCCCACCTTCCTGGGTAACCATCCGGATAAAATCAAAGGGAGCTTGAGCTCCGATCAATATAAACTCTACCGCTTGGTGTGGATGCGCACCCTGGCCTCCCAGATGGCCATGGCGCGTCTCGACGCCACTACGGTGGATATCGACACCCTCGAAGAGGAGGGTGATGGGGATGTCTACACCTTCCGTGCTACCGGGCAGGTGTTGCGATTCCCCGGTTTTATGAAGCTCTACATTGAGGGCACTGATACCGAGGCAGACGAGGAACCGGAGGGGATGCTGCCGCCACTGGAGGAAAATGAACCTATTCAGTGCAGCGAGTTGGTGCCCAATCAGCACTTCACCCAGCCTCCTCCACGCTATACGGAGGCGAGCCTGGTGAAAACCCTCGAAGCCTACGGCATCGGCCGCCCTTCCACCTATGCGTCTATCATGAACACCCTGGTGACCCGGCGCTATGTGCGCATGGAAAAACGTGCCTTTTATGCCGAAGATGTGGGGCTGGTGGTTAGTGATTTGCTCTCCAACCACTTCAGCAAATATGTGGACTACGATTTTACCGCCAAATTTGAAGAAGATCTGGATGCGGTGTCGCGTGGCGAGCTGCAGTGGAAACCGTTGCTGAAATCGTTCTGGGACCCTTTCGTTGCGCTGCTCAAGGAGAAGGATGCCGCGATCAGCAAGGCTGATATCACCACGGAAAAGACGGATAAAATCTGCCCCGAGTGTAGTAAACCACTGGTGGTAAAGTTGGGGCGCAGCGGAAAATTCCTCGCCTGCAGTGGCTTTCCCGACTGCCGTCATACCGAGCCCCTGGATGGCAGCGCCAGAGAGGAACCCGAAGTCACCGACGAAAAATGTGACAAATGCGGGGCGCCGATGGTGATCAAGATGGGGCGCTATGGCAAGTTTCTGGCGTGCAGCGGATATCCGGATTGCAAGAATATTCAACCCCTGGTGAAGCCGAAGGCCCTCGGAATCAAGTGCCCCGATTGTGATGACGGCGAACTGATGGAGAAGAAGAGCCGCTACGGCAAAATATTCTACTCCTGTAATCGTTATCCCAAGTGTAAATATGCCCTGTGGGATAAACCGCTGGAGCAGCCATGCCCAACCTGCGGTTTCCCGCTGACGGTGGAGAAGACCACCAAGCGTGAAGGGACCGTACGCAAGTGTGCCCAGAAGGAATGTGACTTCAAGCAGGTGTTGGTGGCGCCCGAAAAGAAGGCCCCTGCAGCCAAGAAAGCGGCGCCCAAAAAGCCGGCAGCAAAAAAGGCGACAGCTAAAAAGCCAGCGGCCAAAAAAGCGACCAAAGCAGAGACAGCGGAAAAGGCGGCCCCAAAAAAGCCAGGAGCCAAACAGGGGACAACCAAGAAAGCTGCGCGCGCAACCGCAGCGAGTCCTGCGCCCACCGGTGACGAAAAATAGGGGAAACAACGCCAGCGAACCAGAGTATCTGTGGAAATTTCAGCGGGGCCGTGCTGCACATTAGTAGCATGGCCCCCTTGCGTTATACCTGCGTGAAAACACATAACCAGACAGGATGCAAAGCATATGCAAGAGCAGAAGGATACAGAAAAAACCCCACCCGAGCTGAGCATCATTGGCGCGGGGCTGGCCGGATGTGAGGCCGCATGGCAGGCGGCGCAACGCGGGGTGCGGGTAAAACTGCTGGAAATGAAGCCGCTGCGCTACTCTCCTGCGCATGAGCTCGAAACGCTGGCAGAGCTGGTGTGTTCCAACAGTCTGCGCGGGGCGGGGATGAACAACGCCGTCGGCTGCATGAAGGAAGAACTGCGCCGCGCCGGAGCGCTGTTCATGCAGGCGGCTGATGCCACCGCGGTTCCTGCTGGAGGGGCTCTGGCAGTGGACCGGGCGGCCTTCAGTGCTTATATCACCCGCGCGATACAGGAACACCCCCTGATTGAACTGGAACGCGGCGAGGTTACCCGCATCCCTGCAGCTGAGGAAGCCGGGGCCGTTATAGTGGCGACCGGTCCGTTGACCGCAGATGCGCTGGCGGTGCAGATCCAGCAGCTGACCTCCGCCGAAGATCTGTATTTCTACGATGCGATCGCCCCGGTTATCAGCGCCGACTCCATCGATTTTTCTATAGCCTGGCGCGCTTCGCGCTACGATAAAGGGACGGCGGACTATATCAACTGTCCGCTGAATAAGGAGCAGTATCAGGCGTTTGTGGCGGCGCTGCTGGCGGCCGCCAAGGTGGAAGCGCACAACTTTGAGGAGATGCTTCACTTCGAGGGCTGTATGCCTATCGAAGAGATGGCGCGCCGCGGTGAGCGCACGTTGGCCTTCGGCCCACTGAAACCAGTGGGATTGCCCGACCCGCGCACTGGACGCGAGCCCTATGCGGTGGTGCAGCTGCGCCAGGATAATCGCGCAGCTACGCACTACAATATGGTGGGATTTCAGACCAAACTCACCTATCTGGAACAAAAACGCGTTTTTCGTACCATCCCCGCCCTCAAACGCGCGGAGTTTTCCCGTCTGGGGAGTGTGCACCGCAATACCTTTATCAATGCTCCCCGCTGCCTGCGCCCGACGTTGCAGCTCAAAGATGATGCGCGCATCTTCTTTGCCGGCCAGATAACCGGGGTGGAGGGGTACGTGGAATCGGCAGCATGCGGCTTTATCGCCGGGCTGCAGGCCAGCGCCTATGTGCGCGGCGAAACCCTGCCCCTGCCACCGGAAACCACCGCCTGTGGCGCCATGCTCGGGTATCTGCGCCACAGCGATCCGGAGCACTTTCAGCCCAGTAATGTGAACTACGGGTTGTTTCCCCCGCTGGAGGTGAAGAAGATGAAACGCGCGCTGCGGCGGTTGGCACAGGCGCAGCGCGCGCTGCAGACGTGGGAAGAGTGGCTCCAAAACGTAGGGATAAAGGTGCAACACACGCCAATGAAAGCAGAAGCGCTCAGCTCCGCAGCGGAGGAGCCCAATGAACAGGGAGAATAAGGGCAGGGAGAAGGGCGGGGAAGGGATCGTGCTGGCTTCGGCCTCTCCGCGCCGGCGCGAACTGCTCCAGCGCATGGGGGTGCAGTTTCAGGTTATCCCTGCAGAGGTGGATGAGCAGGTAAGCAGGAGTGAAACACCGCGGGATTTTGTCGTGCGCCTCAGTCGCGAGAAGGCGCTGGAGGTGGCGCGGCGTCATCCCGCCGCCGGGCGTTGGTTTATCGGCAGCGATACCATCGTGGTGTGTGCGGGTACCATAATGGGGAAGCCGGAAAACGCCGCCCACGCCACCCGAATGCTGCGCCGCCTTTCCGGTACCAGCCACGAAGTTCTCTCAGCCTACGCCATCTACGACAGAAAGAAGAAGAGCTGGAGGGAGCGCTGCGTTACCACCGAGGTAAAGGTGCGCGCGTTGACAGCGCAGGAGATAGAGGGGTACATTGCTTCGGGTGAACCGGCGGATAAGGCTGGGGCCTATGCAATCCAGGGCTTGGGGGCTTTTATGGTGGCCGGGATAAACGGCAGTTACACCAGCGTGGTGGGGCTGCCGCTGAGTGAAATCCTCATGGATCTGGAAGCGCTGGGGGCGCATCGGATGTTTTCACCGGCGTAAGTTGACGCAGCGACAACTTTGCGGCGCCAGTCCGGCAACATCAATAGGTACAGCAGGCCAGAGAAAACGGAGGCGAAGATGGAAACTTCTACAGTGGAAATGGCTGTGGCTCAGCGCCTGAAGCAGATCCGGCAACGCATGGACGCTGCGTGTGTTCGCAGTGGGCGCGACCCCGCTGCGGTGGAACTGATTGCGGTCTCGAAGAAAAAGTCCGCCAGCATGATCGATGCTGCAGCGCGGGCGGGGCAGCGCCTGTTCGGCGAAAGCTATGTGCAGGAGTTCTGCGAAAAGCAGGCGGAAGTATACGCACAGGTCGGCTGGCATTTCGTCGGGGCGTTGCAGTCCAACAAGGTTAAATATCTGCGCGGCAAGGTGGAGATGATCCATGGGGTGGATCGCTTCAGCCTGGCGCAGGAGCTCAACAAGCAGTGGCGCAAACTCGATGCCAGTATTGCGGTTCTGCTGCAGGTGAATCTGGCCGGGGAACAGAGCAAGGGGGGCGTTGCTCCGGATAAGGTCCACCAGCTGGCAGAGCAGATAACCACGCTGCCCCATGTACGCCTCCAGGGTTTGATGACCCTCCCCCCCTTCGCCGCAGATCCCGAGGAGGTGCGCCCCTGGTTTCGCCACCTGCGCGAATTGGCCGAACGCCTGGATGCCCTACACCTGCCGGGGGTGTCGATGAGGACTCTGTCCATGGGGATGAGTCACGATTTTGAGGTCGCCATTGAAGAGGGGGCAACCCTGGTGCGGGTGGGGACTGCTATCTTCGGGGCGCGCGAGGCAGATAATGGCGGCTAGGGCTGTTTCTGCTGCCCCGCGCGCCCTCTGGGCTTCGCGGCTGGGGTTCGTGTTGGCGGCTGCCGGCAGCGCGGTTGGGCTCGGAAATATCTGGAAATTCCCCTACATCGCCGGTGAAAACGGCGGGGGCGCCTTTGTGCTGGTGTATCTCGGGTGTATCGCCATTGTGGGGCTGCCCATCATGATGGCGGAGTTGATGATCGGGCGCCACACGCGCAGGGATGCGGTGGGGGCGTTTGTCGTCCTTGAACCCCGGCGTCGCTGGTGGCACAGCCCCGGCTGGATCAGCGTGGCGGCGGCGTTTATCATCAGCTCCTACTATTCGGTGGTGGCTGGCTGGACCCTCGATTATGTTTTTCGCGCCCTGATGGGCAGTTTCAGCGGGGAATCCGCCGCTACCATCGAAGCGATGTTTGCCGGTCTGCTCGCCGACGGCGGGCGCCAGTCGTTCTGGCATCTGATCTTCATGCTGCTATGCCTGGGGGTGGTTGGCGGCGGCGTGCAAAAAGGGATAGAGCGCTGGAGCAAGATCCTGATGCCGCTTCTGCTGGTGCTTCTCACTCTGCTGCTGGTCAACGGCATGCTCAGTTCCGGTGCCCGTCAGGGACTTGAGTTCATGTTCCGCCCCGATTTCACTAAATTAACCCCCAGTTCGGTCCTTGAAGCCCTCGGGCACGCATTTTTTACCCTGTCGCTGGGGATGGCGGCCATGATCACCTACGGCTCCTATCTGAAGCGCAACGAAAATCTGTTTGGGGCCAGTATGCGGGTGGCGCTGCTCGATACCCTGATTGCCCTGATGGCGGGGCTCGCCATCTTCCCCATTGTGTTTTCCGTTGGCCTGGAGGCGGGGGCGGGGCCGGGCCTGATCTTCCAGACCATCCCGGTGGTGTTCTCGCAGATCAGTGGGGGATATGTGTTCTCCATCATGTTTTTTCTGCTCCTGGCCTTTGCCGCCCTGACCAGCAATATCTCTCTGCTGGAAGCGCAGATCGCCTATTTCATCGACGAGCGCGGCTGGTCACGCAAAAAAGCGACCTTGACCATTGGCGCTCTGGCCTTTGTGGTGGGGATCCCGACGGCACTCTCCTCCAACATCATGGCGGATATTACCTTTATCGGCGAGCGCAATTTTTTTGCTTCCGCCGACCTGATTGCCTCCAACTATCTGCTCCCCATCGCCGGGCTGCTCATTGCCATCTACGTTGGCTGGTTCTGGGGTGGAGATGAAGAAAAAGGGGAACT
This sequence comes from uncultured Desulfuromonas sp., assembly GCA_964444945.1. Taxonomy (GTDB): domain Bacteria; phylum Desulfobacterota; class Desulfuromonadia; order Desulfuromonadales; family Desulfuromonadaceae; genus JAIVHC01. Next base: position 933 of record CAYUJC010000065.1, on the reverse strand, counting down.
GCTGGCTGGAGGCGCAGCCTGGATCTATCCTCTGTGGCATTGGCTTATTCGCTACGTGGCTCCGTTGGCGGTGGCCGTGGTGCTGTTCTTCAAGATCGAAGAGGCGGGGCTGTGGGCCTGGCTGGCAGATTTCTTCGGGGTGAATTTTTTCGGAGGCGGAGCATGATGCAGGGATGGTGCGCGCACAGTCAGGGTCGGCGATGAACCGTCTGCCCGCGGCACAAACGCAGCTGAGCATGAAGCAGATCAGCCTGTTTTTCCTCCCTCTGGTTCTGAACGTTCAGCTTATGAGCGTATCGCACTCCATTATCAACAGTTTTCTGGCGCGCCTGGATGACTATGTTCTCGCTCTGGCATCCTTTTCTATAGCCATGGTGGTGCATCTGCTGTTTGCCTCGCCTTCATATCAGAATCACACCATCACCCTTGCGGTGGTGTGCGGGCCGCGCTCGTTTCGCAGTATGATAATTTTTGTGATTGTAATCGCTACGTTTGTCTCCGTGATGCTCAATCTCATCGCCTATTCCCCCTTTGGCGATTTCCTCCTGGACACAGTCCTCGGGGTTGAGGCTGACGTCGCCCATTCAGCCAAACAAGCAATCGCCCTCATGGCGCTGTTGCCTTTTTTTACCGGCTTTCGCGGCCTTTTTCAGGGGCTGGTGATCCGCTCCCACCGCACCCACCTGGTCTCCATCGCCACCGGGGTGCGGGTGGTATCCCTGCTTGGGTTTATCGTGTGGGGCGGGCGCTGGTTCAACGGGGCTCAACTCGGTGCTTTTGCCCTGGTGGCGTGTGTCGCGGTGGAGAGTGTGGTGATGGGGGCGATGGCGTACCGCAATCGGGGTACGGTGCCGCACAGAAGGGATGATCTGGCGGCAGATCGTGAAAAAACACCCCTGAAGGTGCTGCGTTTCGCGCTACCGGTGGCATTCT
>CAYUJC010000064.1:6188-14922 GCA_964444945.1 uncultured Desulfuromonas sp. | reverse complement strand
TAGACACGAAATAGGGTCACCACATCGTTCAGCTCGGCATGCTCACGGCTCAGATCGCGATAGCGGTTCTGGTCAGAGAGGATATCAGGCTGCGCCAGCAGACCTTCCACCTCCTGAAAGCGATCTTCGACATCATCGAGCTTCTCAAACATGGTTACCTCGGTTCGCTGGATTAAAGATTACAGGCTGCTGCGTACAGGTGACCTTTGTGCGCTGGGTACGGTCGAGATCATTCTCCAAAAACTTGCGTCATCCAGCCGGAGAGCCACCTGGCGTGGGGGCACCTCTGAATTCGCGGCGGACGGCCTTAATCGCACCACAAGTCATGCTCCCCTCCGGGCACTGGCCCACAAGACAGGGGGGACCTGCGTCTGCGAACAACACGGGGGAGAGGGCGCGACACTGCTGCAGCATCTGCGTTGCCATGGCGCGAATCTCCCACTGGGCGCGGCGGCAGCAGCGCAGCGCAAAAAAATGGTGTAATTCACGCGCATTCATACTGATGATTATTTTTGTAGCTGCGGCGTTGGGCAGAACAAAGCGTGCGTCCTCGGCCGGGATCCCGGCGCTGAGAAATTCTGCATAGGTGGCGTGAATCTGCGCCATGAGTTCCTGATAGCGCGAGAACAACCCGGCATCGGCGCGGATTGTGTCAGGGACTACCGCCACAAAGGGTTCGGCGTGGGATACATAGCGCTGACTCTGCTGTGAATACGAGGCTACGCGGTGGCGTACCAATTGATGACTGCAAGCACGACTGATCCCTTCCACTCCGAAACTGCAGGTGACGTGCTCAAGCACCGACAGATGGCCCAAACCCAGCACCTTGCGAATCAGGCGCGCAGCAGCGGCCTCATCCTGCTGCATCAGCGTGGCAATGCTGCTGGCGGAATAGCACAGTCGTGCTGCCGCGGCGACAACCTTTTCAGGCTCGGGGGTATGGCTTAAGAGCTTTACCTGCATACAAAAAACCCAGACAGCGGTGTGGCCATTTACATCCTTGGACGCTCTGAATACAGCAACGAGAAACAGCCGCAAAAGCAATAGACGCTTCTGCGGCTGGGACAGCAAAACAAAAACGCTGCCAAGTGGCTACTTTTGGGCATACCTCTTGCGGAAGCGCTCGATCCGTCCTGCGGTATCCAGCAGTTTCTGGGTTCCGGTATAAAACGGATGGCAGGCGGAGCAGATTTCAGTGCTCATCTCGCCTGTTCGGGTAGAACGGGTTTCAAAACTGTTACCACAGTGGCATTTCACCACAACGGCATCATACTTGGGATGAATTCCTTCTTTCATATTTTTCACTCCTTGGGCGCCTGGCGCGGTACAGGCAATAGTTTTATACAATATTGAACGTTATTTTGTGACAATCGGGCATTATTGCAGAAGGGGTATGGGTTGGCAATACAAAACTTACTGATTCATAGAGTCCAGAAATTCCTGATTATCTTCGGTTTCTTTCAGTTTTTCGCGCAGAAACTCCATGCCATCAACTACGTTCATGCTGCTGAACACCCGGCGTAACAGCCACATCCGCTGCAGCGTGGTGGGATCCTGCAGCAGCTCCTCACGTCTGGTGCCGGATTTGTTCACATCGATAGCCGGGAAGGTGCGCTTGTCTACCAGACGCCGGTCGAGAACAAGTTCCATATTACCGGTACCCTTGAACTCTTCGAAGATAACTTCATCCATGCGGCTACCAGTATCGATAAGGGCGGTAGCTATGATGGTAAGGCTGCCACCCTCTTCCACATTGCGTGCCGCGCCAAAAAAGCGCTTGGGCTTGTGCAGCGCGTTGGAATCAACCCCGCCGGAGAGGATCTTGCCGCTCGGCGGCACCACCGTGTTGTAGGCGCGTGCCAGACGGGTAATGGAGTCGAGCAGAATAACCACATCGCGTTTGTGTTCCACCAGGCGCCGCGCTTTCTGGATCACCATATCTGCGACCTGAACGTGACGGGTGGCGGGTTCGTCAAAGGTTGACGACACCACCTCGCCAGCGACAGAGCGCTGCATGTCGGTCACCTCTTCCGGACGTTCGTCAATCAGGAGGACAATCAGGTAGGCATCGGGATAGTTTGTGGTTATGGCGTTGGCAATGTTCTGCAGCAACACCGTCTTCCCGGTGCGTGGCGGGGCCACAATCAGACCACGTTGTCCCTTGCCGATGGGTGAAACCAGATCAATGATGCGGGTGGGGAGATTGTCGCTGGTGGTCTCCAACTTCAGCCATTCATCAGGGTGCAGCGGCGTCAAGTTGTCGAACAGGGTCTTGCGCCGGGCAACGCTCGGATCCTCCATATTGATCAGCGCCACCTTGAGGAGGGCAAAATAACGTTCTCCCTGTTTGGGGGGACGAATCTGCCCCTCGACGGTATCACCGGTGCGCAGATTGAAGCGTCGGATCTGGGAGGGCGACACATAGATATCATCCGGACCGGGCATGTAGCTGGCGTCGATTGCGCGCAAAAAACCGAATCCATCCGGCAGGACCTCGAGCACCCCTTCGCCGAAGATGGCCCCTTTCTGGTCTGCCGTAGCGCACAGAATGGCAAATATGACATCCTGCTTGCGCATCCCCGCCACCCCTTCGATCTTCAAATCGTTGGCCATGGCGGTGAGGTGGGTGATTTTGAGTTCTTTCAGATCCTTCAGGTGCATGGACGTACCATCACCTGTCTCTACCTTGGTTGGTTTACTCTCGTTTTTTTTCATTTCTCTGGCGTTGCCTGGTCTCTTCACCGCCAACAAGGCTGCGGAAGCAACGAGCTATGCGGAGGGTCAGGATGTTGGGGGTATGTAAGAATTAAGCTAATAGATAACCGTGGGGGATTAGCAGGACACACGCACGCGCATCGAAAGGATTTGTCGCGCTGCTTCGTGTGCTTCTGTGTTTACACGCTTTGCGCCATGCTGTCAATGAGATTATTCTGCAGGGCGACGTTTTCAGCCGCGCCATTGTACCCAGGGTGTATCCCCAATTGCCGGGACAAGCCGAGGCTTGCGACACTTTTTGTGTCGGCAAGGCGCGCAGACTGACTTTCTATGGTGGTTCTATGGCGACGCTATGCAACACAGCTTACCCTAAAAAGCGATTTACGGATGCAGAATATCTAACCGCCGGTTCGGTGGCGTACAATATTGCCTTCAACCAGATACACCACGTTTTCAGCGATATGTGCAGAAAGATCGGCAATGCGCTCAAGATGCCGTGACACAGCGACCCACAACAATAGCGCCTGGAGATGGGCGGGTTGTTCCAGAATGCGTTTTTGGGCGGTGTCATAGGTTAAACGATGGATATCGTCGATCTCATCATCTGCGGCAATCACTGCGTTGGCACCTACAGAATCGAGCTTTACCAGAGAGTCAAGGCTGTTTTTCAGCATCAGCAACACCTTCTCCACCATCACCGGATAGTCAAACGGTGCATCAATCTTCTTCACTTCGCCAAACTGCAGGGTACGTTTGGCAATATTTACCGCGACATCGGCGATCCGTTCCAGGTCGCTGTTGATCTTAATCACTGAGATAATGAAACGCAGATCTGCAGCCACAGGCTGATGCAGCGCCAGAACCTTGAGGCAATCCTCTTCGATATCCACCTCTTTGGCATTGATAACCAAATCCGCATCGATTACTTCACGCGCCATGACGGTATCGCTGCGTTCAATAGCCTGCATGGCCCGCTGTACCTCACTTTCGACCCGGGCACTCTGGTCGAGCAACGCGCGCTTGAGTTTATTGATCTCTTCTTGCATATGGATTGCCATCATATCTTTTTCTCCTGTTGCGTGATTCCTCCGCCTCGAACAGAAGCGCCATATCTGGCTCCGTTTCCCTGTACTTCGATTCCTGTGCCTGGGATGACCCGCGTGAAGACACGGCGGAGTCCCTGCGGCGTCAACCAAAGCGTCCGGTTATATAATCCTCAGTCTGCCTATTCTGCGGCTTTACGAACAATTTGCTGGTTTTGCCGAATTCCACCAGAATCCCCTCGTATAAGAACGCGGTGTAATCGGAAACGCGGGCGGCCTGCTGCATATTGTGGGTCACAATGATGATGGTGTACTTTTCGCGCAGATCTTTTATCATCTCTTCCACCCGGGCAGTAGACTTGGGATCCAGGGCCGAGCATGGTTCATCCATCAGGATAACCTCAGGATTTACCGCAATGGCGCGGGCAATACACAGGCGCTGCATCTGCCCCCCCGACATCCCCAGGGCTGACTCATGCAGGCGATCTTTGACCTCCTCCCATAGAGCTGCCCCTTTCAGACTGCTCTCTACCGTTTCATCCAGAACATCTTTATCCTTAATCCCGGCAATGCGCAGCCCATAGACCACATTTTCGTAGATCGACTTCGGAAACGGATTGGATTTCTGAAACACCATCCCCACCTTGCGCCGCAACTCAATAACGTCCAGCTCCTCCGAATTGACCTCCTTACCATCGAGGCGGATGCTCCCTTCCATACGAGAGATATCCACCATATCATTCATCCGGTTCAGACAGCGCAGAAAGGTGGACTTACCGCACCCTGACGGGCCGATGAGTGCGGTGACCTGACGCCGCGGGAATACCATGCTCAGATCAAACAATGCCTGGGCATCCCCATAGTAGAAATTCAGGGTTTCTACTTCTATAACCGGATCGGCCAGGGGATCAACGGCATCGGTTTCAAGTGCTGACTTCATACAACCTCCACAACACTATTTTGTTTTCAAAAGGTGCCAAACGTGTATTTTTTCTTCATTTTATTGCGCAGCCGAATGGCCACACCACTCATAGCCAGAACAATCAGAATCAACAGCAGGGTGGTGACAAATACCATGGGGCGGGCCGCTTCCACATTGGGTGACTGAAACCCCATATCATAGATATGAAAGCCCAGGTGCATAAACTTCCGATCCAGATGCAAAAACGGGAACTGCCCATCCAGCGGCAAAGCCGGAGCCAATTTCACCACCCCCGTAATCATAAGTGGTGCCACCTCGCCTGCCGCGCGCGCCATGGAGAGAATGAGGCCGGTCATTATCCCGGGGGAGGCCATGGGAATCAAAATCCGTACCAGGGTCTGGAAGCGGGTGGAACCCAACGCTAGAGACCCTTCGCGCACCCCGCCGGGGATGGCGCTCAAGGCTTCTTCGGTGGTGACAATCACCACCGGCACCGTAAGCAACGCCAGGGTCAGACTGGCCCACAGTAGCCCCCCGGTACCGAAGGTTGGGGTTGGGAGACGCGCAGGAAAAAATAGCTGGTCAATGGCACCGCCCAGTCCGTAGATAAAAAAACCGAGCCCAAAGATGCCGTACACAATGGAGGGGATGCCAGCAAGGTTATTCACCGCTATACGCACCATGCGCACCATGAGGCCATCTCCGGCGTACTCACTCAGGTAAATTGCTGCAATTACCCCCATGGGGAAAGAAAAAAGGCTCATTACAAAAATCAGCAATACCGTGCCAAAGATCGCGGGGAACAACCCCCCCTCGGTATTTGATTCACGTGGATCGGCATAAAACAGTTCCAGAAGCTTACTTGTATACACACCGGCGCGCTCAATCAGGTGCATATCGTTGGGTTTGTAGCTGCGCACAATCCGGGCTAGGGGGATCTCCACGCTGCGTCCATTGATATCCTGAAATAGAGCCACATAGCGTGCCTTTTCAGCCTCATGCAGCCGTTGTTTTTTTACTAACGCCTGAAACTGCTGTTCGAGCTCATCTGTTTCCCGTGCGAGTTCCCGCCGCACCTCTGCCTCCGCGGGCACCCCCTTATAATCGAGCTTGAGAGCCTTATTGCGCTTCTTTTCCATGGCGTAGTTGAGGGTGTTTATCTGTTCTCCAATCGCCTCAACCTTGTCTTTGATTTTAAGGGCTTCGGCGCGTCCCTGCTGCAGCACCTGCCACAGGCCACCTGAATTAACCCTTCCATCCGGCACCACCACTTCATTCAGGGTGCCGTAAAAATCTCCGTATGCTTCACGCTCTACGGTAACTGCGTCGTCCTGGTAGTGAATTCGTTTTATCTCATCCTCATCAACCCAGCGAAAATCCAGACCATACAGGTCGCGGTTACCCACTTTCAGCTGCATCCTGGTGCCGTCAGCATAAGGTCGAGGCTCCTCCTTCAGAACCTGCCCCAACACCGCCTGCCCGTTGTTAAGCTCCAGGGTGGCGAGTTTTTGCGGCCAAAAAGCCCCCAGACCATTGAATATAACCACCAGTATCAGAGTCAGGGCCATCAGCAGGGTGATGGCCAGAGCGGCAGCAGTCATCCACACCTGCGGCTCGCCGCGATAGCAAAACTGTTTCATCTACTTCCTCGCAGATAGGTTCGGTCCTGGCTGTTGCATACATATGCGCTGACCCGACATACCGTATTTTCCGGCGCAGCACGCTGCATCAAATCAGGCATGGGGGTAACCACGCTAAAAGCGGCCGTATTTTTTACGCAACCGATGCCGCACCATCTCAGCGGCGGTATTCAGAACAAAGGTCATGGCAAAGAGCAATACGGCAGATAAAAACAATACCCGATACAGGGTATCTCCCTGAGGAGCCTCGGGTATCTCAACCGCGATATTGGCCGAAAGGGGACGCATCCCGTTGAAGATACTGAAATCTATGATTGGAGTGTTGCCGGTAGCCATCAGGACAATCATGGTCTCGCCCACGGCGCGCCCAAGGCCGATCATGACCGCGGCGAAAATGCCCGGGCTGGCAGAAGGGAGAATAACCCGCCACACCGTCTGCCAGCGACTCGCGCCCAGAGCCATGGAGGCCGCTTTATGGCTCGCCGGGACATTGGAAAGGGCATCTTCAGACATGGTGAAAATAATGGGGATAACGGCAAAGCCAAGGGCAAAGGAGATCACGATGCTGTTGCGTACATCGTAGCGCACCCCCAGCTCATTATAGAGCCACTGTTTGAAACTGCCCCCGAAGGCCGACGCCTCCAGCCAGGGACCGAGTTGAAACGCCACCGCCCCGGCCAGCACCAGAATCGGGAGTAAAACCAGGAGTTCGCGCCCGCTTTCGATGTACTTTCCCCACGCACTGCGGCGTATAGGCTGCCAGATTATGAGCAGGAGGACAAAAAACAAGGGTACAACCAGCATGCTCAAAATAAATGCAGGAAATTTCTGTTCCAGCAGGGGGGCAAACCAGAGCGCCGCGAGAAAACCTATGATAACCGTGGGGATAGCGGCCATAATCTCAACCGCCGGCTTGATGCGCTCGCGCAGGCGGCTGCTGCCAAACTGGCTGGTGTAAATGGCTCCGAACAGCGCCAGCGGTAGTGAGAACACCATGGCGTAAAATGTTCCCTTCAGGGTACCAAAAAGCAGCGGAGTCAGGCTCATCTTGGGCTCAAAGTCATCACTCGCCGAAGAGGACTGCCACACCCATTCCGGCTGCTCGTAGCTTTCATACCACACCTTGCCAAACAATGATTTCAGGCTGATCTCCGGGTGCGGGTTATCCAGCTCCCACAGATTGATCTCTCCATTTTCATGCAGGGTAATAAGGCCGTTGCCGCGTGGAGCCAGGGCGGCCTGCCTTACCGCAGAATCGGTGTTCAAGGTCAACAGGTGGCGTTCGCTGGTAGAATAGTCGAGTTTTACCGTGCCCTCGGTATCAATGCTGAGGAGGGTGCGATTGCGGGGGGATGCCACCAGATCTGCTATGCCGGCTTCATGCCGAGACAGGGAGTGGATCAGGCGCAAGCTGTCATGCCCGACACCGGCCTCTGTCGGCGCGGGAAACCACACACTCACTTCCCCTTCAGCGTCCCCTACCGCCAGGGCAATATCCCCGCGCATAATTTCAAGGGCAGTGATACGCCGGTGGTCTTCAAAGCCCTGAACCTTATCCAGCTGCTCCGCGGCGCCGGACTCCTGCAGGGAATATCGTATCAGGCCGCCGGAGGCAGTAGCCATATAGAGGGTTGTCCCCGCGCTATCCAACTCAAGGGCTGTAATCGGATCAGGATGACCCCCCCGCAGAAGAAGACTGTATTCTTCCACACTCACGGCCCCGAACAGGTTTTCTGCGCGAACTTGCTGGAGAACCTCAATTTCCTGGTTTTCGAACAGACGCACCAGGGTTGTCCGTTCTGCGGAGTACGCCAACGCAAGCATTGTCACCGGCTGGCTCGCCGCAGCATATTCGGCCACACGTTGATGCGCTACCGTACTGAAGCGCTTCCCGTCCTGCGCATAATCCTGAGTGAATCTTAACTGCTCCAACGTTACCCGCCCGGAAGACCATTGCAGAGCATAGATCCTTTCGCCTGAGCCGGAACTGACGGCAGCGACAGCCACAACCACGGCATCAGCACCGTCGCCCACCTCGATCTGTTTTTGTACCTGGCTCGCGGCACTTGCGTCCAGAAACGAAAACGTGCCGTGGCGGTCAATGGTATAAACCCTGGCCAGATATTCATCTACCCCCACAGCGAGAAGATCTTCGTGCTCAAAGCCGTCAGGAAGATCAATATGCTGCTTAAGATGTGCTTCGGTCGGATAAAACAGCGGCAGTGCTTCTCTGCCGATCAGCAGAAGAATCAAAATCACGCTGGCGATAACCAGCACCCCCCCGCTGCGGATGGCTATTGCTGCGAGGCGATCGTGCAGCTTGATTTTGCGCAGTACCTTTTTACGCATAGTCTACATCATCCCAACATCTCTGACATACCGTGAGTGGATATCACCTGCGGTATCTAACAGGG
>CAYUJC010000064.1:0-6088 GCA_964444945.1 uncultured Desulfuromonas sp. | reverse complement strand
GGGGCTTCTATCCGTTGTCCGTACTCAAGAGCACCTGGGCTCTGACCAGCGTTGGTTTATCTCTACTTGAGCATCTCTAACTGCTGTTCGGCAATCTTTGCCGGCAGAGGCAGGTATCCATCCTTTACGACGATTTTCTGCCCCTCTTCGGAGAGAACGAAGCGGATAAATTCTTCAACCAGCTTCGGGAGCGGCTCGTTTGGCTTCTTAACCACATACACATACAGCATACGTCCCAGGGGATATTTGCCTTGCAGCACATTCTCGTATGTAGGCGCGTAGGCGGTCTCGCCATCTTTTTTAGACAGCGCGATCGCTTTTACCCCCGAGGTTTTGTAGCCGATGCCGGAGTAGCCAATGCTACCCTTGTCTTCCGTTATCGATTGAACCACCGAAGCTGAACCGGGCTGTTCCTTTACGGAATCTTTGTAATCACCTTTGAACAGCGCGTGTTTCTTGAAGTAGCCGTAGGTGCCTGACGCTGAGTTGCGTCCGTACACACTGATCGGCATCGTGGCATACTCGCCCTTAAGCCCCAGCTGACCCCACACATTAAGATCTTCCGGGGCACCGCCTTTGCGGTTTTTGGAGAAAATCGCATCCAACTGCGGCAGAGAAAGGGCATCAATGGGATTATCCTTGTTGAGGAATACCCCCAGAGAGTCGAGGGCGACGCCGATAGCAGTGGGCTTGAAGCCATAGCGCTCTTCAAATTTTTCAATCTCACTGTTTTTCATCTTGCGCGACATGGGGCCAAGCTGTGCGGTCCCCTGAATCAGCGCCGGAGGTGCAGTACTGGATCCCTTACCCTCAACCTGGATGTTCACGTTGGGGTATTTGGTACGGAAGGATTCAGACCAGTAGGTCATAAGGTTGTTGAGGGTGTCGGAACCTACACTGTTGAGGTTGCCCCCGATACCGCCAACCGTAACGTAAGTGCTCAGCTTTTCATCCACCTTGATGTTGGCGGCCTGAGTCGGCAATACCATTGCCACACTCAAGGCCAGGGTCATAACCCCTGCCGCCAATCTGGATGCCAATCTTTTTGTTACTTTCATGTGGGTATCTCCTTTTGATTGATTTGCCCCGTTACATTCATCTGTTTGTGGCGCTACCGAGTACCGCGCTTTCAGTCAGGAGCACTATGCGCCGCAGATGTTAGAGCTATGTTAAGCAGGCGTGAGAAGGAGACTAGAAAAGCAGCCGATATCATTCCTTAGACCGGAGGGGAATATGCAGGGTAAAGATGCTGCCCTGACCGGGGGTACTCTCAACATCCATATGCCCCTGATGAAGTTGCACAATGTGTTTAACTATCGCCAGTCCCAGCCCGCTGCCGCCACATTTGCGACTTCTGGCCTTGTCTACGCGATAGAAACGCTCAAACAGGCGCGGCAGATGCCCCTTCTCAATACCGTATCCGGTATCACTCACGGCGAGAACGGCAAAACCGCCCTCGCAACGACAGGAGACAACAACCTCTCCGCCGTCGGGGCGGCTGTACTTGATGGCGTTATCCACCAGATTGGCAAGGGCCTGTTCCAGCAAGGGGGCGTTTATAGGAGCCTGAATATCATCCGCGCAGGTATGCTTCAGGGATATGTTGGACTGACTGGCCAACATAGAACAACTATTGACAACCTCATTGACAACGGGGGCAAGGGCTGCCACTTCGAGCTCAAAACGATTCTGTCCTTCGCTCTGCTCAATGCGGGAGAGGCTCATAAGATCTTCAATAATAACATTGAGCCGTTCAGCCTGCCGCTCCACTATGTGCAAAAAGTGCTCACTCTTTTCCCGATCATCCAGAGCACCGTCGAGCAGGGTTTCGATGAAACCCTTGATAGCCGTAATCGGAGTTTTCAGTTCATGGGAAACGTTGGCAACAAAATCCTGGCGCATCCGCTCCAGGCGGCGCAGGCGCGTCATATCATTGAAGACAATCAGCACCCCTATAGTTTCCCCGTCCTGATTCAGCAATGGGGTTCCATGCACCTGCAAACTTATCTCATTGCCGTCACTGAACACCGCAATATCACTCTCAAGCACCGTGCCACGTTCAAGTGCAGCACGAATAAACTCGAGCAATTCTGCCCGCCGCACCACTTCCTGCACACTGCGTCCCTGTGATCCCTCTACCTCGGCTCCGAACAGACGGGCCGCTGCCGGATTGATGCGCAATATGTTATTGTCGACATCAATCGCCAGAACACCTTCGACCATGCTGGCAAGAACGGCATCCTGTTCACAGCGCTGCTTATCTATTACCTGAATGCGCTCATTGAGCTGATGCGCCATTTTATTCAAGGTACGGCTTAAATCGCGAATTTCGCTGGATCCCTTGACGTGCAAACGCCGTTGCAGATTGCCACTGGCGTAGCGCTGTGCCTCCATCCGAATTTGCTCGATGGGGCGGGTAATCCGGCGCGACACCATCAGACACAACAGCGCCACCAGCAGCAGAACGACTATGCCGCCACTGACAATGCGCTGCCCCATGGCGGCAATACGCTGCTCCACCCGATCCATGGCTATGGCGGTTCGCACCACCCCAATAACGGCCCCCGCTTCGCTGGTTACAGGGCGCGTCAGATAGAGCATATTCTTGCCCAGGGTACGGCTGTAGCGCTGGCTGACCCCTTCAGCGCCACCCAGCGCTGCGGCCATTTCGGGGCGCAGGGCGTGATTTTCCATGCGCGCCGGAACTTCGTGGCTGTCACCCACCACCGTTCCGGCCGGAGTTATGATGGTAACCCGGGTGTCAGTCCGCTTGCCGGCACGAATACTCAAACGTGCTATGGCCTCGTTATCGCCGCTTTCCAGCTCTGTTTCTGTCTGCAGAACCAACAGCTCCGCGCGCGCGCGCAGAGAATCAAGATGGTCGGCATACTGGTAGTCCTTCAGCACACTCATGAAATACCAGCCGGCCAAAACCACTACCAACAGGGTAATGGTAAAAAATGCTGGATATATCTGCCACAACAGGGTGCGTGGCCTTCTGCCTGCCTTCATGTCTGAGTCCTTCTGTTCGCGTATCTCTGCACCTGCGGTAATATGTTATTATTCGCCAGCGCCTTCATCCCTGAAACGATAGCCAACTCCGCGCACGGTTTCTATATATTTGCCGTATTCTCCCAGCTTCCGCCGAAGCCCGACAATCTGCACATCAACAGCCCGGTCCGTAACGGAATAGTTATCCCCGCGCACCGCATTAACGATCTGGTAACGGGTAAACACCCACCCCGGACGTGAGGCAAGCAGATACAACACCCGAAACTCGGTGTAGGTGAGGTCTTTGCGCTCCCCGCCGGCCAGCACTTCATTGCGCCCCGGATGAATTACCATATCGTGCAGCTCAACCACCTGCTCCCCTTCCGCTTCCGGGGCTGATGCGGGCTGCTCCCCACGCCTGAGTACCGTCCTGATCCGGGCAAGCAACACCCGGGGACTGAATGGCTTGGTCACATAGTCAGCCGCGCCAAGTTCGAGTCCGATCACGATATCTGCCTCTTCCCCCTTGGCCGTCAGCATTATCACCGCAATATGCCGGGTAGTATCGCACTGCTTTAGTTCACGGCATACCTGCAGGCCATCAATACCCGGCAACATCAAATCAAGAATTACCAGGTCGGGCTGGTGCTCACCTGCAAGCTTCACCCCCTGCTCGCCGTTGGTAGCGGTAAGCACCTGGTATCCCTCCCGCGTGAGGTTGTAGTGGATCAACGCCAGAATGTCTTCTTCGTCTTCAACGATCAGGATCGTCTTTTTTTCACTCATAAGTGGAAAACCCTTCTGATTTCATGGACGCCACAGAGATAAACCATTTTACGGTTAGGTTTGTGTTAGACGAACATAAGGAGTTCATGAGCCGCAAACGGGTGGAGAGCGACCGCCGCTCCCCAGAGTAGAGGCGGGCCTCTTTCTGCGCAATCGTGCTGACGTGGAGCGGCTTCTGACTGAGCTCGCGTTGGCGCGTTATCTCATCGAGCTGCGCCAGTGCTTGCAGGTGGTTCCGCGCCAAGGGGGGGAATGAAGATGTCGAGGAGAAGGTGATCACACCTGAGCAGGGATTTTTCCGTCGGAGGTGGGGAACCCCCGACCGGTACTTCAGAACAGGGGCGCAGCTCACCCATCAGTGCATCAAGCTCACCCCTGTCTGTACAGACTATTAGTTCTTTCGGCTTCGAGAAACCACCATGGCGATTGAATTCTGATACCGCGGCCTGACACAGCAGCTATACGCCAAGGTACTTCTGGTGCTACATTTCCGGTTTAGGTCCCGGCAGATGCAGGCTGGCAAACAATGCCGACATATCGTCATCTGCCAGCCCGTACTGATAAGCGCGTTTGTACAGCTCATTGGCGGCAGCAGCCATTGGCATGGAGACCCGCTGCATATCCCCGAGCTGCAGCGCCAGCCGCAGATCTTTCTGCTGGTGCTTGAGGGGAAACTGGGGGGTGCGGTCGCGCGCCAGTATCTTCTTTCCTTTGGCGGCAAACATGGGTGCGGCCAGAGCCCCGGCGCCAATAATATCAAGGAAGTCATGTGGATCCAGGCCTGCTTCTTCAACCAGGGTGAGCACTTCACAGAATGAAGCCATCATGCTGCCCATCAGCTGGTTCACTCCAAGCTTCATACTTGCGGCGGCACCAACTTCACCCAGATACAGATGCTTCTTCCCCAGCACATTCAGTGCCGATTCCAGAGCAACATAGAGCTCCTGATCGCCGGCACACATGATCACCAGCTCTCCCGCCTCGGCCTGCGGCACCGACCCTGACACCGGCGCTTCAAGAAACAGGGCATCGCGCGCCTGGATAGATATCCCGATTTTACTGGAGGTCTCCGGATCGATGGTGGACATCTCCACATACGCCTTGCCCGGCCCCACCGCCTGAATCACCCCGGAGGGGGAAAAACATACCGCCAGTGCCGCCTGCGGGTCGGCAAGCATGGAGAAGGTCACCTCCGCCGCAACAACCACCTCAAGGGGGGTCTCCACATAGGTCGCCCCCGCATCCAGCAGTGGAGCGCACTTCTCCCTGCTGCGGTTCCAGACGGTGAGCTGGTGCCCCGCTTTGAGCAGATTGGTTGCCATGGGCAACCCCATCAGGCCTGCGCCAATAAAACCATAATGTGCCATTGGGTCTCCTTTAAGTGTTTAGGCACCAGGTAGCTACAACCCCAGCTCCTCTTTCTCCAGCGCCTGCAGCTTGTCCCGCAGGGTAGCCGCTGCTTCAAAGTTCAGATCCGCCGCCTCCTTGAGCATCGCCGCGCGCGTTTTTTTAATCTCGCGCCGCAGCTGTTGCGGGCTGCGCCACTGTGGCACCTCTTCGGCGACCATGGGCAGCTCTTCCCCTTCGGTGTGAATATCCTCCAGGAGTGAGCGCATTGACTTAATGATCCCTTTGGGGGTGATGTTGTGTTCGCGGTTGTACTCCAGCTGCTGCTCACGACGGCGCTGCGTCTCATCGATACACGCCTGCATCGACTTCGTGATCCGATCCGCGTACATAATTACCCGCCCGTCAATATTGCGCGCGGCGCGGCCACAGGTCTGGATCAAGGCGCGCTCACTGCGCAGAAAACCCTCCTTGTCCGCATCCAGAATCGTCACCAGGGCCACTTCGGGGATATCCAGCCCCTCACGCAGAAGGTTGATTCCTACCAGAACGTCAAACTCGCCGCGGCGCAGTCCCTGGATAATTTCAACCCGCTCCACCGTATCAATATCTGAATGGAGATAGCGCACCCGCACCCCGGCCTCATTCAGATATCCGGTCAGGTCTTCGGCCATCCGCTTAGTCAGGGTGGTCACCAGAACCCGCCATTTCTTTGCCACCGTCTGCCGAATCTGCTCCAGCAGATCATCCACCTGTGCCTGCGCGGGGCGCACTTCGATGGGTGGGTCCACCAGCCCCGTGGGGCGGACAATCTGCTCTACCACCACCCCGCCGGCTTTCTTCAGCTCATAATCCGCCGGGGTGGCCGAAACATAGATGGTCTGCAGGTTTTTCCCTTCAAACTCACTGAACTTCATGGGGCGGTTATCCAGCGCGGAGGGGAGACGAAATCCGTGCGCCACCA
>CAYUJC010000063.1:0-15023 GCA_964444945.1 uncultured Desulfuromonas sp. | reverse complement strand
GCTGGCGAGAGGAATTGAACCCCCAACCTACTGATTACAAGTCAGTTGCTCTACCAATTGAGCTACGCCAGCGCAGAGTTGCAATGTGTACACTATCCCGGCGCGGGTTGCAACCTTTTTTACCGCTTTTTCTCTAGTGCAAGAACGCAAAGGGTTATAATTGAATTGACTTCGAGTGTCAACCGTTTTCCTTGCTTTTCATGCCTGAATCTTTTTTTCTGCCTCACGGCGCTGGCGCACTACTTCAAACAGCGCAATCCCTGTAGCCACTGAAACGTTAAGGGACTCGACCTTTCCCGGCATGGGGATCTGCAGCGCAGCATCACAGACCTGCAGCACTCCAGGGCGTAGACCTCGCCCCTCACTCCCAGCTACCAGGGCCAGATCACCGCTTAAGTCGGTTGCATAAATAGATGCTGCATCATCCAGCGCCAGTCCATACACCCATACCCCTTCAGCCTTGAGTGCCTCAATGGTGCGGGCAAGATTGGTGACCTGACACATCGTGATGGCACCGATGGTACCCGCTGCTGCTTTTTCCACCACCGGCGTCACCTGACAGCTGCGATCTTTGGTGTAGATCACCGCCTGGCATCCGGCAGCGGCGGCAGAACGGATCAGGGCACCAAAGTTGTGCGGATCGGTTACGCTGTCCAGCAGCAGGAAAAAACGCCTGGCAGGAGGGTTGTCCCGCAGAACCTGCGCCAGGGTTTTGTGCTCTACAGGCTCTGTATATGCAGCAATACCCTGATGCCTGTCTGTAGCGCATAAGCGGGTAAGTTCACTGGGCTCCAGCTGTTTAACTTCTATGCCGCGCTGACGCGCGCAGTCGATAAGTTTCTGCACCCGCGGATTCGAACCCGCGCGCGCATACACCAAAGAATGGACACACGTAGCTGCGCTACGAGCTTCTTCGTTTCCTGACTCCAGAGCGGCGGCAACTACATTAACCCCGCATACAATTCTATGCTTAGGGTTATGCTTGGCCAAGAGCACCTTCAATTTCTGCACCTTCCATCTCTGTAACTATGGCGCGCGCAGCTGCGACGGGGTCCTCTGCGGCAGAAATCGGCCGGCCCACCACGATGTAGTCAGCCCCTGCCGTTATGGCCGCAGCAGGGGTGACAACCCGCTGCTGGTCATGCACCGCCGCTGATGCAGGCCTTACCCCCGGCGTCACCACGATAAAATCCTCCCCGCAGGCAGCTCGAATGAGCCCTGCTTCACGTGCGGAAGCGACCACTCCATTAAGGCCTGACTTTTTAACCAGAATCGCCAACCGTGTCACCATCTCATCCACAGGGTATTCAATTCCAACCGCGTGTAGATCCTCGGCACTGGAAGAGGTCAACACAGTCACCCCCAGGGTTATGGGGATAGCCAGCCCCTCGTTCTGCGCCACTGCACACAGCCGCTCCTGCATGGTGGCCATCATGTTGGCTCCCCCAAGCGCATGCACATTGAACATTTTCACCCCGAGGCGCGCCGCCTCAACAGCCGCAGCCGCCACGGTGTTGGGAATGTCGTGATACTTAAGATCGAGAAACACCTGGGCTCCAGCAGCGTGGACCATCTCTACCACCGCCGGGCCACAGCGGGTAAACAGCTGCTTGCCCACCTTGAACATCCCCACCTCATATCTGAGCTCTTCAACCCAGCGTGCTGCAGCCTCAAACGTATCTACATCCAGCGCAAAGATAAGCCGGTCTTTCATCATTTATTCTCCATTGATACAGGCGACGTCGGAGGGGTAACACCCCGGCCACGCCGCGTTATCAGTCAAGCAGCTTGCGGGCGCGCATGGTAAACTCCTGCACCCGGCGCACCATATCGGTCGCGGCAGCGGCGCCCAACGCCCTCCTGGCCATGGAACATTCCTGATACACAACCTCTGTGAGCGCTTCCACCAGCAGGCGTTTCTGTTCTGCCAATTCAAGCCCGTGAAGATTTTCCGCCAGGGCGCGCATATCCAAGGTGCCATCTGGATGGATCTGCACCCCACGAAATACATATATATGTGGATCGGGCAGCTCGCGAATAAAGCGATTAATCTCTGCGAGCATTTCCCCACTGTGCGGGCTGACTTGCGCATAAAGCAGCGCCAGCATTTCATTGAATATGGCAAGGATTGTTTCCAGCTCTGCCGCCAGTGGCTGTAGATGTTCTTCGCGTTCGGTTACTTCGAGCATCCCCTTCTCCACCAGTTGATACAAGGTTCGGAGGGCATCGTATTCTGACATTTCGCTCGTCCCGAGGAGTTTGCGTACCGACTGTCCGGTGACATAGAGCTGGCGCATCATGTTCTTTTCTTCTGAGCTCAAACCCTGCGGCGCCTTTCCACTGTAACCCAGCATGGCCTCCGGCCTGCGCAACCTGCGCCAGTACAGCGCCTTTTCATCCACCCGCCGCAGCCCCTCCATGATGAGGTTTTGCGTACTCATGGACAGGCGCACAATGTTATCCTGCTCCGGGTCGGCCGGGACAAAGAAACAGCTGCCACTGTCGTAAGCAAACAGTGCATATACAATAGACTCAACCTGCTGGCGTGTTGCCAGCCATAGATCACGCGCTGCCACCAGCTGGCGCTTGACCAGTAGCTGACTTAAGTTTGCGGCGCTGCTGATCTCAGAACGGACACTGCGCAGATCCTTGCGCTCAAGTTTACCCATTTCGCACAACACTTCCCCCAGGTCGTCTTCGAGGCGATCACTGGTGGCGAAGATAATTTCTCCATCTTTAAAAAACAGGCGGCGCAGGCCATCCGCCAAGTCGAGGTGCAAAATACCGGTTTTGCGAAACATATTGAAGAACGACAGTACGTCGGGAATTCCCACCGTTTTGAGGGTGACAATAACCTCCGGCTTTTGCGCTCCATGCACGCCAAGGAGGATATGCCCCGCAGAGCATGACTCCACCTGCAACTTTGGCGCGTCAAGCCCCGCCACTATACGGCGCGGCAATGCCACCCGTCCTCTGTCGTCCACCTCCACCTGATACATAACGCAACTATTCCCGTATGGACTGCGCAGGCGGTGGTGCCTGCATGGTTTTCTGCATCGCTTCTTCCACCTGTCCGCGCAGCCACGCAGGTGCTTCACTCACAGGCACCATCTCCTTGTCTCCAGAACTGCGCCAGGAAATTTCGAACATATCCTCTTTCAGGCCCCGCGCACCAACCGTAACCCGCAGGGGGATTCCGATAAGATCCGCGTCTTTGAACTTACTGCCCGGACGTTCATCCCGATCATCCAGCAACACCTCTATTCCATTATCCTGCAGATGCCGATACAGCGTTTCTCCAGCATCCGCGACCTGTGTATCCTTAGGGTTGAGCAACGTAATCAGCACCTGGAACGGCGCTATCGACATGGGAAAGATGATACCGTTGCCATCGTGATTCTGCTCAATCGCGGCGGCTACACTGCGCCCGATACCAATACCGTAACACCCCATCTCCAGGGTTTGTTCCTTGCCGGCAGCATTCAGTACTGTAGCACCCAAAGCTTCGGAATATTTGGTTCCAAGCTTAAACACATGCCCCACTTCAATACCGCGCCAGCACTGCAGAGTCCCGGTGCAATCACACCGCGGACACCTGTCTCCGGCTTCGGCCTGACGCAGATCAGCAAACGCACTCACAGCAAAATCACGCCCGTAATTGACCCCGCGATAATGGGTATCTGCAACATTGGCACCGGCGACGCAGTCCGCCAGAAGGGCAACCTCGTTGTCCGCCAGAATCGGGCAGCTCAGCCCTATCGGGCCGGCGAAGCCACGCGGCGCCCCGCTCAGGGTTTCTACCGTCGCTTCATCCACCAGCGTCACCTCATTGCAGCCGAGCTTGCGACACAGCTTGATTTCATTCAGCTCACGGTCGCCGCGCAACACCACTGCCACATGCGCACCCGTATCGGTCTCAAGCAGCAGGGTTTTGAGCATCTGTTGCGGCTGTATATGTAAAAATTCTGCTACTTCAGCCACTGTTTTCTGCCCCGGAGTTTCTACCTTCTCCAGCTGCTGTCCAGGTTCCGGAGGGTGTCCTTCGGGTGGGCGCAGGTGTGCCTTTTCCACGTTGGCGGCATAGTCACAGGTATCGCAGGAAACGATGGCATCTTCACCGGAGTCCGCCAGAACCATAAACTCATGGGAGAATGATCCGCCGATATTGCCGGTATCTGCCTCAACCGCGCGGAAATTCAGGCCGCAGCGCCGAAAAATATTCTGATACGCGGCATACATCTTCGCATATGAATTGTCCGCCTGGTCTGAATCCAGATCAAAGGAATACGCATCCTTCATAATAAACTCGCGCCCGCGCATAAGGCCGAAGCGTGGGCGTATCTCGTCGCGGAACTTGCTCTGAATCTGATACAGGTTCAAGGGTAACTGGCGGTACGATTTAACCGTATTGCGTACCACGTCGGTAACCACCTCTTCATGGGTGGGGCCCAGGCAGAACTGCGCATCCTTGCGATCGCGCAGGCGCAGCAGCTCGCGCCCATATTGGTCCCAGCGCCCGCTCTCTTCCCACAATTCTGCCGGAATAACCATGGGCATCAACAACTCCAGGGCTCCGGCCCGATCCATCTCTTCGCGGACAATCTGCTCCACTTTGCGCACACTGCGTAACCCCATGGGCATGTAGGTGTATATCCCCGCGGCAACCTTACGGATCATACCGGCACGCAACATCAACTGGTGGCTGACAATTTCTGCATCGGCAGGAGTTTCTTTAAGAGTCGGCATTAAGTACTGGCTTAAACGCATGTTAAATTATCCCTGAAGCTAGATTGAAAAACTGATAGAATAAGCGTAATGGCAAAAGCTAGCCTGTTTCTAGCTTGTTTTATCCCAAATTGCAATAAATCCATAGTATCAAGCCAGATGCTGTCCCAGCTGCAAGCCCGGATACACATGCACCCATACCTATTTCAATCCACCACATACAAAATTCGTCCAAAGGACAATCCCGCCATGAAGGAAACCCTGACCCACGCCAATCTGGTGCAACATATCATTGCAGGCACCCCTATCCTTGCGATCAACACTACCAACGAAGCACGCAGCATCCGCCTGATCCAAAGTGCGGTGGCGCGCGCAGTCAAGGATATTGGTGTGCACCAGTGGAACTGCCTCCACGCCACCCCGGGATCTGCCCCAGGGGCAGTTTCTGGAACGGAATTGAGTAACCCTGCCGTGGAGGCTCTGGCCAATGCGATCCAGCAAGAGGGCGCAGGGGTGTTCACCTTCATGGACATGCAGTGGTTTTGGCACGATGACGCTAAACTCCAGCGCCTGTTGCTGGATTTTTCCCAACAGCGCGCCCAAAGCGGACACAAATGCCTCATCTTCCTCGGACGCGAACTGGAAGTGCCCAAAGCGCTGCAGAGCCATGTGGTTCTCCTCTCACACCCGCTCCCGAATGCTGCGGAGATCTCCTCTTTTCTGGAAAAAATGGGGACCAGCGACCCGTTCCTGGATAAGCTTCTTCAGGAACCAGGCGCCATGGAACACATGGTGCGCGCTGCCCTCGGCCTTGACCTGATCCGCCTGGAGCGCGCCCTGCGTCTGGCCCGGGTGATCCGCAGCGGCCAGTTGGAAGAGGTGGTTTTGGCCCTGCATCTGGATAAAAAGCGCGCGGTACAGCAATCTGGAGTGCTGGAGTTTGTCGATAACAATCTGCAGGAAGATCAGATCGGAGGGATGGAGAACTTAAAGCACTGGATGGAAAAACGGGAGCAGGCATTTGGAGCGGCGCAATTGGCTGCGGGGGAAAACCTCCCCAGTGGAGTGCTTCTCATGGGGATCAGCGGTTGCGGCAAGAGTCTGTTTGTAAAGGCAATCGCCGCGCGCTGGAAATTACCCCTGCTGCGGCTGGATATGGCTACCGTATATGCGGGCACCTATGGTTCTCCCGAGCATAGCCTGAACCAGGCCTGCGCGCTGGCTGAAGCCATGGCGCCCTGTGTGCTGTGGATCGATGAGCTCGAATCGGGTATCTCTACCCAGGGATTCAAATCAGGTGGTGGCGCTTCGTCACGTGTGCTGGGGTACTTCCTCACCTGGATGCAGGAAAAAGCCGCCCCCGTGTTTGTCGCCGCCACGGCCAACGCCATCGAAATGCTCCCGGCAGAAGTGCTGCGCAAGGGGCGCTTTGATGAAATCTTCTACATCGCCCTCCCTGCCCTGGAGGAGCGCAAAGCTATCTTCTCCATCCATCTGCAGCGTCAGGGCTTTGCGGCAGAAGAGTTTGACCCCGAAACCCTGGCCCATTCAAGCAAGGGCTTCTCCGGGGCGGAGATTGAGCAGGCGGTGGCCAGCGCCAGATTCGAGGCCCTGGCACAACAGCGCCCCATGACGCAGAAAGATATCATGGAAGCCCTCGGCCGGACCGTGCCGATCTCGGTCACCATGGCGGAACAGATCAAAAAAATCGAAGCCTGGGCGTTTAAGCGCGCGGTTCCAGCCAGCGCCGCGCCCAGCGTGTAAAAACACCCTGCATAACACCTCCACCGCCCTCCACCGCTGATTCCAGAGGGCTACTGCTCCCGCCGCTGCGCGTCCAGGTTCAAAGCCTCCGCCACCAGAGCATCCGCCAGCTGGCCCTGCGGCACTGAACGCAGCTTTACCCCGTGGCGAAACAGCAACCCCATATCCTTGCCCCCGGCGATTCCCAGATCTGCCTCACGCGCCTCGCCGGGGCCGTTCACCACACACCCCATCACTGCAATGGTAAGTGGAGTCTGTAATCCAGCCAGGCGCTGCTCTACCTCTTCCGCCACGCTGATCAGGTCGATCTGACACCGCCCGCAGGTGGGGCAACTTACAAACACCGGTCCGCGTTGGCGCAACCCCAGCGCCTTGAGGATTTCCCAGCCGACGCGCACCTCCTCCACCGGATCACCGGTGAGAGATACCCGCAGGGTATCGCCGATTCCATCACACAGCAGCGCCCCCAGGCCGGCCGCGCTCTTGATGGTTCCTGCCCAGGTCGTACCGGCCTCGGTTATCCCCACATGCAAAGGGTAATCCACCTTGTGTGCCAACATCCGATACGCCTCCACGGTACGGCGCACATCGGAAGCCTTCAGACTCACCTTCAGCTGTGGATAGTTCAAATCCTCCAGCATGCGGATATGTCCCAGCGCGCTCTCCACCATCGCCGCGGCTGTGGCCCGGCCATAGCGCTCCAGCAATTCAGCCTCCAACGAACCACCGTTGACCCCGATGCGGATCGGCACCTGCCGCTCCCGACACGCTTCCACCACTTCAGCCACCTTCCAGCGCGCCCCGATGTTGCCGGGATTGAGGCGCAGGCAAGCCACTCCGGCGTCCAGCGCCCGCAGAGCCAGACGGTAGTCAAAGTGGATATCCGCCACCAGGGGGATGGGGCTGATGCGCACCAGCTCCTTCAGCGCGGCAGCCGCCTCCATGTCCGGCACAGCGCAGCGGACAATCTCGCAGCCAGCCGCGGCCAGCGCCATAATCTGCGCGCTGGTAGCCTCGATATCGCGGGTATCGGTATTGCACATGGACTGCACCGACACCGGCGCGCCACCACCAATGGTTACATTTCCGAGCCGCAGAGCACGGGTAGTATAGCCTTCTGCAGGGGGTAACAGCATATTCAAGCCTTGGGTTATGGATGCGCTATAGGTAGACTGCAGGCGAATAAGGGGTACAAGACCACAACACCGCAAATTGACGTAAGTATAAAACCATCCACGCATACGAGGTCAAGCGCCAAAAAGGGCTGCACCCTGCCCGTGCGCTGCTCCACTGTTGACACCCGCGCGCGAAGACGTTAACGTGCGCCGGCGAGGAAAGCTCGCCGGATCTGCAAAACTCATCCTAAGTACTTTTGGCCTACTTCAGTAACGAAAAGACCGCATATATCCGATGGCATCTACACAGAAGAAAACCGGCAAACGTCCCACCCCCAAAAAACCGCTGCAACCTCCGCACGAGACCACCATCGAATACCTGAATGGGGATGGCATCGGTGTTGTCCGCGAACAGGGGAGAGAGCTCCTGGTTCCCGCCACCCTGCCGGGCGAATTGGTCCGGGTGAAAATCCTGCATGAAGGGCTGCACAGCCGCGTGGGCGAACTCATCAAGGTGGTGCGCCGCAGTCCGCAGCGCACCACCCCAGCGTGCCCACTGGCAGGCACCTGCCCCGGCTGCCCCCTTATGCACATGGGCTACTACCTTCAGGTGGAGTACAAACAGCAGCAGGTTAGAGACGCGCTGCAGCTCTACCCTGAGCTGAAAAAGGTCCCCGTAGCCGCGGTGCATAGGGCGGATAATCCTCTGGGATACCGCACCACCGCCAAGCTGGCGCTGGCCAAGGTGGGCGGCAAAGCCATGGTTGGACTATATAAACGCGGCACCCATGAGGTTATCGATATCGGTGACTGTCCCCAGCAGCACCCCCTGATCAACTCCATTGTTCAGGCCGTGCGCGAAGAGATCGAAAAGCAGGACATCTATATCTATAATTCGATTAAAAAAAGGGGATTGTTGCGTTATCTGGTGGTACGGGTAAGTCCGCAGTTCAATAAAGCGCTGGTAACCCTGGTTACCAGCGAGCGCAACTACCGGGAGATCACCCATCTGGCGAAGTGGCTGCGCAAGAAGGTCCCGGAGATCATCGGCGTCCACCAGAACATCAATCCGTCGACAGGCAATGTGATCTTTGGCCCCACCACGGTGAAGGTTCTGGGTGCCAGCGACCTCATCGATCAGGTAGGAGAGGTCTCCCTGCGCCTCTCCCCCAGTTCGTTTTTTCAGGTCAACCACGAACAGGCGCGCTTCATCTACACCACCATCGCCGCGTGGGCCGGGCTCAAGCCAGGGATGCACGCCCTTGATATCTATTGCGGTGTGGGTGGCATCGCCATGCACATGGCGCAAAGTGGCGCCAAGGTCACCGGCATTGAGATCAACCCTGAAGCAATCTCCAACGCCAAAGCCGCCGCCACACTCAACCAGCTGCCCAACTGTAATTTCGTCGTCGGGGATGCCAAAGAGGTCGTACCTCAGCTTGCCGGCGCTGCCCATCCCGCTGATGTTGCGGTAATCAACCCACCCCGCAGCGGCTGCGACAGTGCCGTGCTCGATGCCCTGCTCAGCGTACAACCGCAGCAGATTCTGTATGTATCGTGCAATCCCCACAGTCTCGCGCGCGATCTGCACCATCTGGGTAAAAACGGCTATCGCATTGAAACGATCCAGCCGGTGGATATGTTCCCCCAGACTCCGCACGTAGAAACGTTGGTGCGCCTGGTGCGAAACCCGGCGGCGGCATAAAAACAACATAAGAAAAGCCTACGTACTAGAGGAGAACCCCATGCACACCATTGACTGCCGCGGCATGCAGTGTCCCAAACCGGTCCTTGAAGCCCGCAAATATCTGCGCACCAATCCCGGTGTTGGCGCTGTCGTTCTGGTCGGAGACGAAATTGCCCAAGCCAACGTCACTCGTCTGGCCACCACTGAAGGGTACGCAGTTCAAAGCCAAAGCATGGAAGACCACATCCGCCTGACCCTCACCCTGGAGGATGGCCTGGAACGCCAACCCACCCCTGTTGATAACTCTGTGGAAGAAGAGACTAAACCCGCTGTCACAACCACACCAAGCCCTGGTCATATTGTGTATATTGCCAACACCTGTATGGGGAAGGGTAACGACGAGCTCGGTGAAATACTGCTGCGGAACTTCATCTTTACCCTCAGTGAGGCGAATCCGCTGCCCCAAAAAATTCTGTTCGTCAACAGCGGGGTCAAGCTAACCTGCACAGGCTCACAGGTACTTGAACCCTTGCTACACCTGGAACAACAAGGGGTTAAGTTAGCCTCATGTGGGCTCTGCCTCGAATTTTTCGACCTTAAGGAGCAGCTCAAAGTGGGTGAGGTATCAAACATGCTCGACATCATCGAGAGCATGACCGCCGCAGGCAAAATCGTGCAGCCCTGAGCACCACCCCCCGGATAAAGCCCTTGATACAGACATCCAGAACTGTTATAAAACCTCACACCAATCCACAATATTCCACATGGGAGTAGTTAGTAGCCTGGTGGCGCTCACGGTCTTCAAAACCGATGGGGGGCGCATCCCGTCCCCGGTGGGTCCGATTCCCATCTACTCCCGCCATTCAATAAAAACAAGGGCTTACGTCTTTCAGGCGTAGGCCCGAATGTTTCCTGCCGTGCGCAAGCTTACCCCACAAGAGGGAACCTTGCGCAGCGCCCGTGTAGCGGCGACATAATAGAAGGCACTGGTGGCATACGCAAGCGGCGATGGGGCAAACCAGGGGAGGAGAAAAGAGGTGGAGTGCGAATATGCCCCTCTATCTCTTGACCATGTTCAGTAAGAATCAAAAGGTCAACCTGACACAAAGTGAAAAGAACATATTAAAAAGCTACGTCAAACAGCTTAGCAAAGGAGACAACCATGAACGAAGTATTCAACAGCATAAAAAGCGGCCTTGAAGAAGCTGTCGCGCGCAGCAAAAACGAAAAAACCAATGTCACCATCTTCACCCCTAGGGAAATAGACGTAAAACATGTACGTGAAAAAACTGGGCTAAGCCAACCTCACTTTGCAGCCACACTGGGCATTAGCGTAAAAACGTTGCGCAACTGGGAACAAGGCGAACGCAGACCCCATGGCCCAGCTCTGGCTTTACTGAACGCTGCAGCTAGAGATCATGAAAAACTTCTACAGATTCTCCGCACTCCACTTAATACACCCTGCTAAACTGCCCGGCTTCGCCCCTCTGGGGCTCGGTGACTACACCCCGCACATGTTGCCACTTGCCAGCCCTAGCGGCTGTCGAGGCAACGCGGGGGCCCCAGGGAACTGACTTGTGAGCACCGGTCAAACCTCTTCTCGCATCCATTCTTAAAACCCTGTTTTCAGAACAAGGCTTGCATCATACCCCACAGCTATCGCTCCACCCCAGACCCACAAAATATGACAAACTGACGCTCTGAGAGGGAGCACAAGCGCTTTTCCTTGTCTCACCTATGCCATATATACATAAAACTATATGTCCAGAAAAGCTGATGCTACTTATCCGGTCGTGCTGAAAGCAGCTTAAAAAATGCACACTATCAGTATGTTTAACGGCAGTTTCGAGCTCGACAGTCTATGACATAGTGATGCCGGCTCAAGGTCAGTGGGAGAGTATAGCGAAAGCAAGTGCAGGCGGGTTTTGGATTTTCCAGCGTAGGCATAATCTCTATTGTTTACTCATAAGTAAATGCTATTATATTGGCAATTATAAGAGGCAATAGATGTAAGCATCCGGAAAGGAATATAAAATGGAAGATGAACACGACATGGATAGTATGCAAAACCCACCTCAACAGACTTATGAGCCAGAGCCGCAAAACGGTCAACCTGGCGAGAAGGGCTGGATGAAGAAGCATGTATATGGCGGCAAGGCGGCGCTATGTTTTGAAGAGGACGAGACCAGGGGTGGAATGCACACCGTCTGCCTTGATGCCGCCGACGCAACGGCCCCGAGACAGTACAACTGGAAAGAAAAACTTCGCGTGCAGTTCACCAGAGACGAGCTTCTGGTTGTTACTGCGGTGCTGTTCGGGATGCTTCCGCGCTGTGAGTACAAGAATCACGGGCCGGACAATAGTAAGGGCTTCTCTATCGAGGATCAGGGAGACAAACTATTCGTTAAGGTTTTTGCCAAAGGAGTGAAGATGAAAGCAGTTCCCGTAAATCCAGAAGATGCGTTTTTCGTTGCTCAAATATGCCTGCACCAGTTGAAAAAGAACGCTCCTTGGCTTGATGCGTCGGAAATTATGATGACACTGCAACGGGTGGTGGCCGCACGTAAAATGCCGCGCCAGATGCACTAACTAACAATCGGTGCCGCCTGCATACCGTGGGCGGCTCAATTACTCCCGGATGGGGAAGTGCAGGGATTACGTCAGGCGGTATGAGTAATTTCGATAGTGCAGGGATTGCGGCTGGATTGATTTTACTCAAAGGAATGACAAAAAATCCCAATGAAGGCATTTTAGCAGACCATGACGTAATGTTTTTCGGATGGATGCCCAAAGAGAAAATGAATAAAAAAGAGGCTGACGCATGGTTTAGGGATTCGTTGCTAAACGCATACAGTGAAGCATCTCGGAATGTAGAAATTCAAGCTCCTTATGAGTTTGATTATGCGTGCAGTAAGACAATAAACAATAATACCTACTCTGCCTATACCCGAGTTCTTGGCGGGTGGTGCGAATTGGACAACGTGGGTTGCTATGTTTCTATCAGCAAAATAGTAGACTTGCATGACACTATTGCGCCAGAGTATGTTGGCGGTGGTGAGTCTTGGCTCATGGCGACAGGTGTCGTAGAAAGCGTTTACGAGGGAAAATTCCCAAAAAACAAGAAACCTGAAGGATATGAAAAACCTGCGTTTGAAACCTTGTCGTTTTATGAGGAAGTCGGCAGACATTTACCGGATGAGATATTCATGCTAATCCCAGGTCAAAACCCTTACCGCGAGATATTGTACCGTGACGGAGAAGGCAGTCTTCAATCGGTTGCTCGTCCAGTGCTAGTAAATAAGGGTAAAGCGCATCTATTCGTTACCCCCCGGAGGTTACGGCTCAGTTGAAAAAAGAGGCTGGGAAAAAGAAATTTCTAGGTATTTTTTAGCAAGCCTGCCCCGACAGATCAGCTCTGTCGGGGCAAAGTTTCACCGAGGGTCAAGAATGGTCGGCCTCTCCTCCCACAAGCCTTGACGCAGATCCTGGTTGGTGTCTTCGACGGGGACCCCTTCGAGTATTCTATTTGTTCTGGTCTTCACATCGGAGCGCGGCGCGAATTCGTAGTCGTAGATCTGGCCGTCGATATCTACGGTTCCCTTGTTCGCTTCATCCCCTCCACCTTCAATATTCAGATTGAGAGCACTGCCTGTCCCCGTGAGACTGTCCATGCCCAGCTGATAGCCACTTCAAACAACCTTTAGTTCCAGCTATTTACCCTTCTGTTTTCTGAAGACGTTTACTTTTATGCTTGATGCGCAAGAAAAACTGACAGCGCATTCAGTGGGCATCCTTCAACACTATTCAACAAAGCTAAACGGTTCACTTTTCGTATATATTCAATTGGCCGCCTGCCTTTACTGCTTGCAAAAAGCTTTTTATTTGGGACAATTCTGGAGCACTTGGTACAAATATGGTGCTAAGCTCCGAGCAGCTCTCCACCCTGCTATACTTTGTGCACCGAATCTGAGTTTTATCTACCCAGAAGGCAGACGCATGAAAATATTGCATATCCTGAGTCAGATCCCGTCGTTTACCGGCAGCGGCACGTATCTGCAGGCTACCATGCAGCATGCCGGCCGCCAAGGATACGCCAACTATCTGCTTGCCGGGGTGTCGGCGGATTTTGAATTTGCTAAACACTGTGACTCACTTCCATGTCCTGAGCCGGAACTGATTCGCTTCGGGCATGATATCGACCTGCAGATCGTCGGGATGAGCGATGTGATGCCCTACCCCAGCGCCAGGTTCTGCGACCTCGACGCAGACGAGCTGCTGCGCTACGAAGCCTGTTTTGATACCCGTCTGCAACAAGCGGTGGCGCGCTGGCAACCCGACCTGATCCATGCACACCATCTGTGGCTGTTGACCTCGCTGACGCGCCAGCGCTTCCCCGATATTCCACTGGTGGCGAGTTGCCACGGCTCAGATCTGCGGCAGTTTCATGCCTGTGGCCATCTGCAACAACAGGTTATGCGCGGCTGCCGTAAGGTCGATGCGGTGTGTGCCTTAAGCCTGGAGCAGAAGCAGCAGATCATTGATGTCTACGAAATCCCCAGTGAAAAAATTCACATCGTTGGGGCAGGTTACGACAGCACCCTGTTTCAGGCAGAATCCTTCAAGTCTACCGCCACCGCCCCTGACAACGTCGCCGGCAGCAGTGTCAACATCATATACGCCGGCAAACTCAGCCGCGCCAAAGGGGTGCCCTGGTTGCTGCAGGCATTGCATAAGATCACGGACGTACAGTGGCACTTTCATCTGGTAGGAGAAGGCAGCGGAGCGGAAAAAGAGGAGATCGTGACCCTGAGTAAAACACTGGGCACCAGGGTCACCCTGCACGGCAGGGTCAAACCTGAACGTCTGGCCTGCCTGTTTAAAGCCAGCCAGCTGTTCATCCTCCCCTCTTTTTATGAAGGGGTCCCACTGGTGGCACTGGAGGCTCTGGGGTGCAGGTGCCGGATAGTAACCACCAATCTGCCGGGAATCGCGGAGGTGTTTGGCACCCTGAACTGCAATTGGATTCAGCGCATTGAACTGCCTGAGATGGAAAGTATCGATCGCCCCCGCGCAGACGCCGAAGCAGGATTTACCTACCGACTTGAGCAAAGCATCCGTATCCAGATGGCGTTAATCCGAACGCAACCATCCGCTCAACCATCTGAAGCTGTTCAGCGAATACTGCGCAAGTATGCCTGGGGCAGCACATTCAGCCGCATAGAAAAAGTGTATCGCCAGATATTAGCTTGACTACAATACAAAGCTCGGCGCGGACATCCCGCCACACCAAGGGTTGGCACAGAAGCAGATGCTCCAGCTGCCTAAACCTTAGGCATAGTGGTGCAAGGGCTACTCCTGAAGCTGCTGCTCCAAGCACTTAAGGATAAGGCCACAACGTTATCCACAGCCACCTGTGCATTACCACAGCATTGCCTTTGCATCCATTTTTATTGACCCGCTATTTTGCCCCACAAAGCAAAACCCCGTTAGCCACAGGGGACTAACGGGGTTTTATTGTAAAGGACGGGGTCAATAAATCAGGCTGGCTCAAAATCACTTTGCGGCGCGCCGCAAACAGGACAGACCCAGTCTTCCGGCAAATCGGCAAAGGCAGTTCCCGCCTCTACTCCGTTATCTGGATCACCCTCAGCGGGATCGTACACATAACCACATGGTATACATACATACTTTTCCATTGTTGCCCTCCTGCATCTGGTTCAGACCTGAACACT
>CAYUJC010000062.1:0-16045 GCA_964444945.1 uncultured Desulfuromonas sp. | reverse complement strand
CGACGCGGATCGTGCCGCTGGGACCGGATCAGGACTTTACTCTGCCGCATAACCGGGCGGATTGACTCGAACTGTGCTGGGATGCTGCCCCCATCCCGGTCGCCTGGACATGCCGAACACCATCAGGGATGCACGACCCTATCGCGTTTGGGAAACTTTATACCCCCATCCGGCAGTTGCTGCAGGGTAAGCGCCACTGGGAAGGGTTCGACCTGCCAGATTTTCCGGCAATAGTCGTCAATAGAACGATCCGAGGAAAATTTGCCCATACGCGCGGCATTGAGAATAGCCATCTGGGTCCATCGGTGTGGATCCTGAAAGACCTCCCCCACCTGCTGCTGACAATCCACATAGGCCTGGTAATCGGCAAACACCATAAATGGATCATCATAGAGCAAGGAATCCAGTAGAGGGCGGAACAGTTCTCGATCACCATGGGAGAAATGGCCAGTAGCTATCAGCTTTATTACGGCTTGAAGCTCCTCGTTCTGGTTATAGATTGTCTGGGGATTGTAACCGGCCGCTTGCCGGGCCTGGACTTCCTCCACGTTCATACCGAACAGAAAGAAATTTTCCGGCTCAACCTCCTCCCGGATCTCCACGTTGGCCCCATCCAGGGTGCCAATGGTCAAGGCACCGTTCATGGCAAACTTCATATTGCCGGTGCCCGAGGCCTCCTTGCCGGCAAGGGATATCTGCTCACTGAGGTCGGCCATGGGATAAACGATGTGGCCGATCTTCACGTTATAGTTGGGGATGAACAGGACCTGCAGACGCTTATTAACGTCGGGGTCACCGTTGATCACCTCGCCCACGGAGTTGATCAGCTTTATAATGAGTTTGGCCATAAAATAGCTCGGTGCGGCCTTCCCGCCGAAGATGAAAAGACGAGGCGGGATATCGAGCTCGGGGTTATTCTTCAGACGGTGGTATAAAGTGACAATATGCAACAGGTTAAGATGCTGGCGTTTATACTCGTGGATCCGCTTGACCTGGACATCGAACAGGGCATGAGGATTGTAGGGCGGCCCATGTTCGCAGGCAAACATGGCACAGACATCCTGCTTGTTGGCGAATTTGACCTGCTGCCATTTTTCGCGGAATGAAGGATCATCGGCCAGCGGCTCCAGCGCCCGCAGTTTCCTCAGGTCGGTAATCCACTCCTCCCCGATGGCCGAACTGATGAGTTCCGTGAGGCGCGGATTGCTCACTACCATCCAGCGGCGCGGGGTTACGCCGTTGGTGATATTGATCAATTTCTCTGGCCACAGCCGATGAAAGTCGGCCAGAGTGTGCCTTTTGAGCAGCCTGGTGTGCAGCTCAGCCACCCCGTTAATTGCATGGCTGCCAACACAGGCAAGGTTGGCCATGCGTACATAACGCTCCCCTGTCTCATCGATGATCGACATCCGCCGCACCACCTCCTCATCGCCAGGATACTTCTGCCGGACCAGGTCGAGAAAGCGGCTGTTGATTTCATAAATAATCTCCAAGTGCCGGGGCAGCAGCTCCCCCAGCAGCGCCACCGACCATTTTTCCAGAGCTTCGGGAAGCAGGGTATGGTTGGTATAGGCAAAGGTGTGCGTGGCTATCTCCCAGGCAGAGTCCCAGTCATAGTGGTGGACATCGACCAGAAGCCGCATAAGTTCCGGCACGGCGATAGCCGGGTGGGTATCGTTGAGCTGGACGGCGAATTTGTCGGAAAAGTTGTCCAGATTATCAAACAGAAACAGATGGATACGGATCATATCCTGCATCGAGCAACTGACAAAGAAATGCTGCTGGTAGAGGCGAAGCTCCCTGCCCCTCAACTGTTCATCGTTGGGATAGAGAACCTTGGTAATGTTCTCAGCCAGCATCTTTTCACGCACCGCGCCCAAATAGTCGCCGACATTGAATTCATCAAAGTCAAAACTCTTCGGTGCCTCGGCACTCCACAGCCTGAGTATGTTGACAGTATTAACCCGGTATCCAAGGATCGGTGTATCGTAGGGAACACCCATGACCAGTCTTCCCGGAACCCAGCGGACCCGGAGCTTGCCATGCTCGTCCGTATACCGCTCGGTATGCCCGCCGGAACCGACCTCCACCAGCATATCCGGCTTTTTAAACTCCCAGGGGTTGCCCGGCTGCAGCCAGCGGTCGCTCATCTCTTTCTGCCAGCCGTTATCAAATTCCTGATCGAACATGCCGAACTCATAACGGATTCCATAGCCAATGGCGGGGATCTGCAGGCTGGCCATGGACTCCATATAGCAGGCCGCAAGTCTGCCCAGGCCGCCGTTGCCCAAGCCAGGTTCTTCCTCGTGGTCGATGATCTGCTGCAGATCAAGGTCTGATTCCGCCGCCGCCCGGGCTATCTGATCATACATGCCCAGATTGACCAGATTATTGTGCAGATGGGGGCCCAGCAAAAACTCGGCGGACAGATAGCTGACTATTTTGCTCTCTTTCTCCAGAAATGTCTGAATCGTGTTGATAAACAGCTGCTGCATGTGATCCCGCACCGTATAGCTCACGGCGAGATAGTAATCGTTCAGCGATGCGTTCTGCGCCCATACGCCCAGCTGATAGAAAAGTTTATACGCAAAACTGCGTTTCAGTTTCTCTATGGCCTTCCGCTCATCGGCCTGACTGTTACCTGTGTGTGCATTTTTTTGAGTCATTGCATCCTCCAAAGATAGTCAGCTACAAGGATACCATGGAACCCCCCAGTCACAACAACTTGCCCCCCTGGTTCTTTGTTTTCTCGGGAAGTTACCAGAACTTCCAGTTCTTCTTGAAATCCAAGGAGGTGATAAACTGAGAGCTCCGATAACGCTCTCCGGTTTCGCCCTCGTTGTAAAAAAAATACTTATGCCGGAAAGAGAGACTCATATAGCTGTTTATGGCGGCCGATATGCCATTGCTAATTTCGCTTCTCGTCTGCCACGGACTGCCATTTCCGGCAAGGGCACCAGTGAATGTGTCCAGATCGAAAGTATAGGTAAAATGGGTTAAAAAAGGGATGCTGGCGTCAACGATAAGCTCCACCCCGTACATCGCAGCTTCGGAAGGATCCTGAAGCTGTTGCTCAAAGCCCAGCCCAAGCTTGCCGCTGAAATACTTATACTCTGCCGAGATCCCCATAGTTTCCCGGAGAAAACTTGGCCGCAGCCCGTCCACTTCTTCAACGACCGTATCATAGCGCAGCTTATTGTATGGTTTATAGGTATCGGAAAGGCTGTATTCATAGAGGAAGGTGCCTCTTAGAATATTTTTCAGGTAACTTTCGTCCTGGCGGGAATAAAACATATACGGGCTAAATACAAAGCGATGATATTTATTATAGACTGCAACATCAATGCTGTTTTCAAGCCCCCACTTGGTATAGCTTTTAGAGGGCTGTCCTGACGGGGTCTCGATGCTGTCCCCCTTGGTGACGCTGCTGTCCTCAATAAAGTTGGACAGAGCGACATCAACTGTCGTGCGGAAACGTCGATCAAGGTAATCGTAATCTTTGCGTAAGATCGTTCGTTGGCCTTTGAGATCATCTACCAGCAGCTCGGTAACCGTCATCCACGTATTGCTGTAATCAAGCCGCTTACGAAGGAGGCGTTGAATTTTTTGCATAGCCAGCTGAGACGCCGCAAGCCGATAGCGTCTGCCCTCCGCCACAGCGGTTCCCTGGATCTCTAGTTGCTCACCCTCTTCCAGACCGGCAATAACCAGCCCCTCGCCATGATTATACACTTTCCTTACCTCAGCCCCCGTTAAGGAAAGGACAAAGATATTGTAGTCCCGATTGACCATACTCAAAAAATCGGCCCGCCGGACCGCCTCTTTTACCGACACCTTATTGATGGTATTTTCTTCGACTACACCGAGCTCACAATTGAACCGGTCCCGCAGAAGCTGGGCAAAATTCAGATCGTTCACGCCATATTCCATGTCGCTTAATTCAGCAACCAGGCTCCCCTCCTCTTCCAGGAACTTCTCTTTCCAAAGCGTCAGGCGATTCTTAAACTCCTGATACCGAAAATTGCTGGTAGGGATGGGTTGGATCTGTCTGGCCTCGAAGGCTTCTACTTTCAGGGTATCACCGAGCACCAATTTAAGATGATAGTACTCGGCCCTGTCGGCCGCCATCACAATAGATCGGCCGTCGGTCAGATCTATCCGCGCGGCTTTGCCGCCAAGAAAGTGATCACTATAGTCGCCCCCGCACAAAGCCATGCTGATGTCCGGGTAGATTTCAAGAATTTGCGCGGTATCTCTTAAGGTATGACCGGAAAGAAGCACAAGATGTTCGATCCCCTCCGCCTGAATCTCCTTTATTGGCCGGGCAAGAACTTTTACCGCATCGGCCAAGCTGAAATCGTAGAGCTCTTTTTCAGCCATATCGAATCTGACCTTTGGCGAAGATATCCCTAAAAAGGCGACCCGGGTTCCCTTAATGTCTGCGCTAAACCAGGGAATGAACAGTGGTTTGCCTGCCTGCATGATATTGGCTGACACAAAACGTACGTTTTTGCTTTTCTGCATAAACTCCAGATTTTTGGTCCCTACCTGCAGGTCCTTCGACGATACCAGGACGGCGGCACAAGAAAAATAATCCAGAAAATCAACCATGATTGCACCTGAACTATATTTCGCCAGGCTGCCTGGATACAGAGCGTTGCCCAGATCAAGATACAGCTCAGCGCCTTTACTGCGATCCGCGATAATATTTTGTCCCAAAACCAGCAAGGGGTCCGTGGTATCCTGGTTTTCCAGATCAAGAGAGAATTCCCCCTGCAGGTTTGATGTAATCAAGATAGAGAAATTCGTCTCAGCGCAGACAGGGGCAGCGAACAGAAAAAAAGCTGCTGCAAAAAAACCCACCCAAGATATCCAAATCCTTCGGCCACTCGTCAAGAGCATCGTAATTGACATAATTATAGGATAAAAACGGACAACTTAATGGGTAGCTTCGGTTGACGGAGATGGAGATAGCGGCGCACTGGTTAAAGCCTGACCTCCGCCTGGGTCCGGAGCCGGTTCATTTTGTGCACTGATAACCGCTTCAAGCAACGATATTTCCCTCTCTTTAGCTTCTAGTTTTTCATTGAGAACGTCAAGCTGGGCAGTCAGGTTCAATTCCATTTGGGTGTTTGCCTGAATTATTTTCTCCCGCTGTTCGTTGCCTGCTGCTTTTACCGTGTCGATCTGGTCATTAAAAAACCTTCTCTCCCTAACTATTTGTTCTTCAAGAACTTTTTTCTCAGCTATAAGTATAAGCATCCTTTCACTGGTTTCTTTTTTAATTTTTTCAATAATTTCTTGAAGGGAGTTGTTTTGTTCTTCGCCAATAAGCATATCAATGGCATATTTCTCCTTCATGACATCCAGCTCCTGGCCAAGCTGTTTATTCTGCGTCTCCAGCTCCTGGATCCTCATTCTATGCTGCCGATTCTCCCTTTTCAGCACATCATCTTCCCTTTCGATCAACGACAAGCGTTTTTTCATCATGCTGTTCTCCGCCAGCAGCTGGTTATTACTAAACACGCGACTGCCATTGACTGGCCGATTTTCCTGTTTGGTAACAGCAGTGCAAGAGAAAAGAGATAACGTAACAAACGCAGCCACCAATGCCTTTGCGGCAAAATAGCGGCTGCGGGGTTTACAAAATATCGCCCAAAACATTGAAGAGGCTCCGGAAATTGACGGCAAAAAATGTTTCACTTTGCTCGTGAAGTGAACAGATGTTTGAATGAAAGGTGATTCTGGGGATTTACTGCAGTGCATAAATCTTTGGTTCTTTTTACTCTACCGGCCAAAAAATACACAGAAAATATCACCTCCGGCAAGCGAGGTCTATCGTCCAGACAACAGTAATTTTAACGGTATCTCTTATATTCTTATTCGTCCACCTTTTCCTGAATCCCGCTCTCGTGTTTGTCAATTTTCCCGCTAAAGCAACATCTCGTTCTGTAAAAAGCACAATTCTATTTGGGAAGATCTAACAGCTTAAAACTTAAAAAGAGCAAAAGCTCTGCACAAACTGGTTGAGGGGAGAAAACGGGAGGTTAAAAAGATTCAAGCATAGATCTGGCCACTTTGTTGTTCCAGAAGCCACCTGACGGTAACATCAACCAGGCCAAAGTGTTGCCTGATGGTAACACCTGAGAAGCTCTTTTCCCTTGTCGGATACT
This sequence comes from uncultured Desulfuromonas sp., assembly GCA_964444945.1. Taxonomy (GTDB): domain Bacteria; phylum Desulfobacterota; class Desulfuromonadia; order Desulfuromonadales; family Desulfuromonadaceae; genus JAIVHC01. Next base: position 9,872 of record CAYUJC010000062.1, on the reverse strand, counting down.
TGCATTTATCTTGGATAAAGATAAAACGTGTGATTTCATAGCATTAGCGCCGCCAACCCATCTTGGCACGCAATGTGTAATACCACACTCACAGGTTCGCTGGTGCACACTTGACTTGTGCGCGTTTGGATTTACGTTGCAGGTATGTGTATACTGTTGTAGTCCCCTTGTAGTCCCCGCGCCCACTGAAAAAGGAGGAGATGATGGTTCGCGCCAAATTCTGCGTATTGGCGCTGTGGCTATGCCGCATTACTACGTGGGGACATCGGCTGTCGCCTGAATGGGCTGTTATTTGACGCACCTCATACCCGTGATTGCTGGGCAGGTGAACCAGATCAACACCATCGAGCTGGATCACTTTCACTTCATTATTACCCGATATGGGGTGGGGGCAAGGAGCGCAGCATCGCTCTATGTATGCATACTATTGAATACCGAAGCTTTTACCGCTCGGGTAGAATACAAAGTTTAACTCGGCGCTGCGACGCTGATCAGTTCATATCCCACTAAACAAAGGGCTGCTTATGAAAAAAAGTAATGTAATGACGTATGTAGCAACCGCTTGTGCTGTGATGGTGGTGGTGGTTTTTGTAACCCTGGTTTACGAATCGAGGGTACTTTCGTACTTCTCCTCCGATCCGAAGGTGTGCATAACCTGCCATACCATGAACACGTTCTACGCCACTTGGCAGCACAGCGCGCACCGAGAGCAGGCCAGCTGTGTCGAATGTCACCTCCCGCGTGATTCGTTCGTCAAAAAAATGCTCGCCAAATCAATCGACGGCTACAACCACTCAGTAGCCATGACCTTTAAAACCTATGGCAAAAATCTGCGTGTCACCCCGAATGCCGCGCAGCGGATTCAGAATAACTGCATCTCATGTCATCAGGAAGCGGTATCCCAGATGCACGAGAACAGTGAGCACTATGTCAAGTTCGATGATAAAGTGGCTATGGGGCGGCGCTGTTGGGATTGCCACCGGACGGTACCCCACGGGCTCACCAAAAGTCTATTGTCAACGCCGGATAACTTGGGTGTCAAGGAATTCAAAAATTTCTAGTCAGAATATTCAGGAGAGAAACGTATGAACAGAACGCTAATCGTAATTGTTGTGTCCGTAGTGGCCACCGCGCTGATGCTATTGCTCCTTAGTTCTATCATTGGCAACAAGGCGGATCAGGCAATGATCAACGTCGTGCCCGAGATTAAAGAGCTCGAGCCCAGAAGTTCCGAATGGGGCAAGTACTTCCCCCGCCAGTACGATTCCTATATGGCAACCCAGAAGAGCGATAAAATTGATGATGTGCTGGAAAAAGATCCGAACCTCGTAGTGCTGTGGGCCGGATATGCGTTCTCCAAGGACTACAACGCCCCGCGCGGCCACTTCTACATGCTCGAAGACAACATCAACACTTTGCGTACCGACGCGCCGGTGGACGCAAAGACCGGACCCATGCCCACCGCATGCTGGACATGCAAATCCCCCGATGTGCCGCGTATGATGAAAGAGGAGGGTGAATTAGGGTTCTTCACCGGCAAATGGGCGCGTCTGGGGGACGAGATTGTCAACCCCGTTGGCTGTGCCGACTGCCACGACAACAAAACCATGCAGCTCAGCGTAAAGCGCGATTACCTTGCACGTGCCCTGGATGCGGAGGGGAGCGCGCCCTTCGATGATGCTACCCATCAGGATATGCGCACCTTGGTATGTGTACAATGCCATGTTGAATACTACTTCAAAAGCACCGACTGGGTAGATCCCGATGGCAATCAACACACTGCAGCCGTGGTTACCCTCCCCTGGGATAATGGTCTCGCCGCAGAGGATATCGAGAAGTATTACGATGAGCGCAAGTTTAGCGACTGGACCCACCAGTTGAGTAAAGCCCCGATGCTCAAGGCGCAGCACCCCGGCTACGAAACCTTCAAAACCGGCATCCACGGAAAGAACAATCTTGCCTGTGCCGACTGCCATATGCCCTATGTGCGTGAAGGTGGAGTGAAATACTCCGACCATCAGGTTGGTAGCCCGCTGGATAACATCCGCAACACCTGCCTTAATTGCCACGGTGAGACTGAAGAGGAGTTCAAGGAGATTGTAAAACGCAAGCTGGAGCGGAAGGAAGAGTTAGCCGCAAGCGCTACCGACGTCCTCGCCAAGGCGCACTTTGAAGCGGCCAAGGCATGGGAGCTCGGTGCTACCGAAGCTGAGATGACCCCCGCACTTATGGATATCCGCCACGGTCAGTGGCGCTGGGATTTTGCGGTAGCTGCTCACGGCGGGTTCTTCCACGCCCCCGAAGAGACGTTGCGCATTCTGGCTACGGCTATCGACAAAGGGCACGCTGCGCGCCTGAAGCTGCGCATTATTCTGGCGAAGTACGGTGCGCCTGAGTTCGAAGGTCCGAGCTTCGCCAACAAGGCAGAAGCGCAGAAACTGATCGGCCTGCAGATGGATAAATTGATAGATGAGAAAATTACCTTCCTGAATACCCTGCGCAAAGAGTGGATTCAGAAGGCATCTCACTCTGGCGAGGATATCTACGATCCCAAAACCGAAGTGAAAAAGTTCAAAACTTCATACAGTGACAAAATTAAATAGATAAACGCAATAGACATAGATAAACAAAACACCATCAATCGCCCTGAATGCTACACGCATTCAGGGCGATTCAGGTATGGGGGGGGAGAAACCCAAGAGAGCCGCACGCAGACGGGTGCAAAAATTATCCACTTGCGGATTCAAACCTATTTTTACAAGTGCAAGGCACTGGTGGGGTGGACAAATAGCAACGCGCATAGTGCTGCTTCATTACACTGCCAAGCCTAATGCCGCTAGACCTGCTCTCTACCCCACCCTTTGTTTCTTTCTGCCAGACACACATAATAAAGGCGGAGCCAACTTGGCTCCGCCTTTATTTATTAATAAGCTTAGTAAAAGGCTCAGGGGCGGGATCAATAGCAGGGGTAGCAGAAAAGCTGCCAGCCTGCAGACTGCTGGATAAAAGTGCCCGAAAAAGTGTTGCCAAACCACAATCTTGCGCCGTAAAAACCTCGAGGACTTAGCTCTTTAAAGGTACGATCAGCCCGGTGTTACAGGCACCGCATCGTTTTTTTACCATCTTCAAAAAGAACTTCCATTTTTTGCGCGCCAATGACTCGCTGTACCAGCCCGAGACCGAAAGCAGGGTGTTTAATCAGGGCATTTAGTTTATATGCCTCTGTCATGGAATATTTCCTCGCTTTTGCACTATCCATGTTTGGGCGCAGGGTTTCCCATTCTTTTCGTTCAGTATCTCGCGGTTTGATTTGGCGCACGACAGGTTTTTTCGGAACAGTGGGTGGCCGGTATTTGTGCTGGCGCGTGCAGGTGTTGCATTGCACTTTACCGGGAGCCTCTTCGACCAGGGTGATTATAACGTGGTCGGTATTTTTTCGACATTTAGTGCAGCGGCCCTCAATTGGATCTCCTATAGAAAGTGTGGTGCTTTGCATAGTACGACTCCCTTCCTTGGGGTGAGCCAAGACGCGGCCAATAAAAACCAGGGAGAGTGCCGGAATCTACAGGGCAGGCTTGACAGTTGCTGTTGTGGATAACCAGACACGACCGCAGGTTTTCTTCACTGCCATAACGTCATCTCCGTATGGCATAAAGGACGGTGATGGTTTAGAGAAGATCTGATCTTGGCGTGCGTGCGGCCGTTGTTCATGTTTTTGCGCATACAAGATATTGCGGGATGGGGTTAAGTTGTGGGGTGGAGAAATAAACAGGCTCTCAACGGGGACGGCTATGTCAAAAATCCCGTTATTGCTACAGAAGAAAGCCCCGAATCGCAAAGAACCGGGGCTTTCTTTATGGTTTTGTTATATGTGTGAGTTCCTATACCCTATCTAAGTGCGTACGAAAAGTCAATACGATCAAATATTTATGCGGATTTATCTCCCAGAAACTTCCCTGGATAAAGTAATCCCAGCGCTTGGATACGCTTGCGGCGGGGAGCATCGTTTGCTCTTTACTACAAATGCATTTCTGACTTTAGCGCCCGTAATGATTCCTTTTTTGCGGATTTGAAAAATGTATCATTTATAAAATTGGTAAAACGGCCAGCGGGAAACTTCCTCCAGTAACACGTGTGAGAACACAAGGTGATGCAGAGCACATAAGCCAAATAATTTCTGATTGTTTTCGGCTCTTTTTTACTCAGCGACGGTTTGACCTGGATGTCCTTTATCCCTTCACCAAAAGAATTCCCTAGCTTGCCACCAATCAGATCGCCAAATATCCAATACTTATACTTAAAATAGATATTAGCCCATCGAGTGCAAGCGAACGGAGCGCCATGATGTGGAATCATCCTCGACACTTTGATTTTCTGGTTATCCTTGAGTATTTCGATATTCTTTGGGTAATACAAACCATCCGGGTTTGCATTAGGAGGACAGGTTGGAAACTCAAACTCCTCAACTCTCTCTTTAAAGTCGGCCTCATTCTTAGCCATCAGCATTATACCGTGCGCCATAGGAGAACCAAGCGTAATGAAATCGGTAATCAACCAAGGTGTGTTCAATTCGGGTGTGCGCAGTTCGCGCCAAAGGGCATACTGACGTTCTTGAAAACGTTGAACCTTTGCACCTGGCGTGTCCTTATTCTCCTTTGAGAAGATGTCTGTATGCTTTTGTTCAAAATTTTCAAGCTCCTTGTTTACCACATGCCCGGTGCCCTGTGGGGTTCGAAAATCATCCCAGAGCAGGCGAATCAAATCGTAGCCGATGACTGAGCCAAGGCTATGGCCAACAATAATAATTCGAGAATATTTATTTAAGCCATGAAGTTTTCTGAGCAGTTCCAGACCTTCATGCCGAATTTTGTTGCGCTGCTCGATATTTCCTGGCGACGGCATTAAATAACGGGCAGCATCAGCGACATAGCCAAGCATGAAATAACTGTAGACAGTTTGGAAGGCCGCCAGAACAAAGGAAATATACAGGGCTTTTTGCTTTAAAAGCCCCGAAAGAATGGAATCACTATAATCGGCCCCCATTAAGCCAGACACAAAAAAGGAGAGGATTACGATCGTCCCAATCCAGAGCGCCGAATATGCGGGTAAGAGTGCCTTTGGAACATGCCAGGGGAACCTGAGGACTAAGCGCGCAATCCAGTAATACACCTGGCTCAGTTTCGAGTCGCGCATATGGTGTGCCCAATAAAACTCATAGAAATCGGTGGTCGGTCTGCGTCCTTCTCGCAACGAACGCAACAGCCGCTGTTCATACCCCGCACTCATATGATCGGGCTTATTGTGAAACTTAGGATATAACGGATTTTTTCTTTTATCTAAAACGGAGGAAACCAGATTTCGGAGTGTCGCCATTGGGACTTGCTCACCAATACCATGAATAACCACAACGGCCTGTTTCATATCACCCTCCCCACCGATATTTAAATATATCTATTTAAAAGTCTGCCTCAGTCTCTATATTTTACCCAGGTAAGGGGGGAAAAGCTCCCTTCGATCAACTTGGGGAAAGAATTTTCCGAAAAAAGCTCGGCACGGCGTAAGTTGGCATCCACTAGGGAATCTGCACAGTCAATCACAGCCAAGTGTTGTTCAATTTTCGTTAGGACCGCTCCTTGTTCAAGCAAAAGGGGGGTAAAGGAATATCAGCAAGCCCAAGAACGCCCTTTGCTGTTCTTCGTCGTAGATTTCCAAACCAATCCTTCCTTGATTTGCAAGTCGCAATCCGCGCGCTGCAAATACTCCTAGGCCGCATACCATAAAACTGCAAAATAGTGACATGCAGTGCCAGCCATAACAAAGAAATGCCAGATCAGATGGCCAAACTTCAACCGCGAATCGGTTGCATAGAACGCCACCCCTACCGTGTAAGCCAAGCCTCCGGCGAGCAACCAAAGCAGGCCCGGTGTTGGGACCCTGGCGAGTAACGGCTTGACCGCAATAATCATAAGCCAGCCCATCAACAGATAAATACTTGTGGAGAAAATGGGATTGGATAGCCATTTAAAGGCTTTCAGCACAACGCCAACGAGCGCAAGGCCCCACACGAGGCCGAAAAGGGTCCAGCCCCACGCTCCACCTAGGACACCAAGGGTGAAGGGCGTGTATGTGCCTGCTATGAGCAGGAATATTGCGGAATGCTCGATGGTCCGGAACACACGCTTGGCCTTCCCAGGCTTCAGTGCATGATACAAGGTAGAGGACAGATAAAGCAGTATCGCCGTTGCACAGAAAACAGCGGCTCCGATAATGTACCCTACTTCCCCTTGCCGCACCGCATTCAGAATAAGAAAAGGGGTCCCGACCAGCATGGCGCCCAGCGCGATCCCGTGGCTAATGCTGTTTGCAAGCTCTTCACTGCGCGATTGGCGGCGCGAGGGCGGTGGAGTTGATTTGCGCATGTCAGTTTCTCTTGCAGCTAAATATTCACACCCGCGGTGTGGGCAAACTGGAGGAACAACGTGCCTGGCTAATTGTTCTGCTAATGCCAAAAGCGACGTTGTCGGCTAAACCGCCGGGTGGTTGATTGCGGCCGGCATGGTTGCAAAAGATGAAAAGCTGATATGGGTTGAAGATGAAGCGCCTGAAGACAAGGTGAAAGCCTTGTCGATAAAACTTATCAAAACCTGGAATTTATACAAAGCGGAATAAAGAGAACAATTGGTGATTATCGTCACCCGCCTCTCTGGCACAGCCAGAGAGGCGGGTGCGCTTGTTGAGCAGACCTGTCTTAACGCAGGAGGAACCGTTATTCTCCGTTCACGGTGATCTCAAACAAAGACCGCATATTGGCCTTGGCCGCCTTTGATTTAATGTCTTTCGGATCCATTTCATGGCGCGCCGGGTTCGTTGCACCGTAGCCGACCGTGGTCAACCGGTCAGGAGCAACCAGTCCCTCTGTGACGAGGTAATCTTTCACGGCCGTTGCTCTTCTTTCACTCAGCTCCTTGTTGTGTTCTGCACTACCTGCTGCCGAGGTATAGCCCTCAATCCTGATTTTGGCCGTGGGATTGTCCTGCAGAACCTGGAGGTTTTTTTGCAGTGCAGCCTTGGCTTCGTTGGTAAGGGTCGACTTGTCGAAGTCGAAGTAGATATCCTCAAACACCAGGACGATATACTTTTCTTCAACCTTCGGCGCAACCACTACGGGCGCTGGCTCAGGCTCGGGAGCTTCAACGACCACCGGTGCCGGTGTCCGCTCTTCAGGTTGCACCGCAACCGGTTTCTCGCCGCCACCAAAAGCAAAGACGATGCCCACGGTCGCACCCAGGTTATGGTACGTTTCCTGGAAAAACTCAGTCACCATGGTATCGCGCAAGTCGACGCGCAAGGCGATATTGTCCCTGAGCCAGTATTTTGCGCCAATGCCAACATTAATAACCCCCATGTCGGTGTCCGATATTTCTGGGCTGTAATGGGCACCGCCAAGACCGGCGAGAATAAAGGGATTAAATCTACCATCGGGCATGAAGTGATAGACCGCATTAAGATGATAGAAGGTAAGGTCGACATCATCGGCGGGGCTGCGATACTGCCCTTCCTTGGTACCTGAGGTTGACTTGTTGTCAACACTGGTGCGGATATATTCGACCACGGCCTCAATGCCAAAGTGTTTGGTGAAGTTGTAGCCAATCCGACCGCCGAAAGTCGGATCATCGGTCAGGTTCTGGTCGTTTTCAAACAAGTTGTAGCCGACAAATGGGCTCACTTCAAAAGAGCCAGCTTTTATCTCGGCCTGCCCGGAAATTGGCAAAAGGAACACAATGGCAGCGACCGTCAGCACTGCGCGATAGATAGTTTGCATAGTTTCATCCTCCTAAAAAATTGATGCGCCCTGTGATTGCGGTTATGCCTGTGCATAACAACGCGGCGCGGCAGGTTCCTGTGTCCTGGAAATCAGGATTGTAGCCAGGCAAAAAGGAGACTGGCGGGAGCACTGATGCATTGCCTGTCTGCCTTTTTGCCTGCTTTCAGTGCAGCAACCTCAAACCTTATGGCGCGGTGATCTCATTGGAGATCAAGGTCACTGCTGACTCTGCCAGCATTCTGCCAACCACTGCAGCCCGGTCTTTTATCTCAATACCTTTTTCGGCCAGGACAATTCCCTTGAACTGAGAATCCGTTTCAAGCGTTACGCCAGTGCCACCGCCGACCTGCCAGAAGATATTCTTGGCTTGAGCACCGCCATTAAGAGCAACAATGGCGTTAGTGCCTATGGTGAGATCGCCGGCTATCTGGAAGATCCACACATCATTTGCACCGCCCGAAAGCGTGACGGTCGTACCTGATGCAACCAGCACATTGGTGCTCCACTTGTAGAGGCCTGGAGTGATCGTCCGCCCGCTAAGGTCCCCGGCGTACAGTTCCGTTGCATCGGGGGTTGTGCGCCCAGCGGCATCAACGTATGCCGTATGCAAATCGCTGATCGCCGCGGTCATCTTCGCTGGCGTCGGCACCGCATAGTCGGCGGCATAGACCTTGTCGCTCACATACGGCGAGGTTGCAAAGGTATTCGTACTATCCAATATCAACCCAAACCCGGTGATGGCCGTACTGGTAATAGGACTCACCCCGATATTTCCGGTAATGAAGGTGGTTCCCGTGGTGCTGATCCCTGTTTTTGAGAGAACCGTAAAATCTTCGGCTGAGCCCAGGTCTACGGGTAGCGGCCCTTGCGGCAGTTCTGCAACGGTGGTAAAGGTCCACACTGCGTCAGATGCCAGAGGGTTACCTGCGAGGTCGGTGGCGGCGGTGGTCATTGTGACGGTATATTCAGTGTCTGCGCCAAGATCAACGTCCGGGTTCAAGGTCGCATTCAGACCAAGATAGGTGACCTCTGCTGCCAATACCGGCCCCACCGGGGGTCCGCTTACTTGCAGAGTAAAACTCGCAGTGTCGATCGTGGCCGGATCCATCGCCTCACTGAAGGTTGCGGAGACGCTCTTGTTGAGAGCCACATCATCGGCCAGATCCTTCGGGCTGTTGGGCTCCACGGTGGGGGCGATTTCATCAAGCGCCGCACCGGTAGTGAATGTCCAGACATAATCACTCACGCCGGGAGGGGTTTGGTCGTCGACCAGGAAGTTGCCGCTCAGGTCCTCGACTGCGGAGCTGATGGTGGCGGTATACTCAGTGTCGGCGGCAAGATTGTCGGTCGGGTTAAAGGTTGCAATCAGACCAAGATAGGTGACCTCTCCTGCCAATACCGGCCCCAGCGGAGATCCGCTTGCTTGCAGAGTAAAACTCGCAGTGTCGAGCGTGACCGGGTTCATCCTTTCACTAAACGTTGCGGTGACGGACTTATTTAACGCAACATCTTCTTCGAGATCAGCTGGGGAGGTGAGAATCACCGTCGGGCTGGCATCTACCAGAGCGGCAGTGGTAAAGGTCCAGACATGGTCGCTTTCCAGCGCGTTGCCTGCAATGTCTGTGGCGGCGGTGGTAATCGTGGCGGTATACTCGGTGTTGGGATCCAGATCGTCGCTCGGGCTGAAGGTCGCAATCACGTTAAGATAGGTGACTGTTCCCGGAACCTCAGATGCATTATCGTTGTTGTACAAGGTAAAGGTACTCTCGTCGATCGTGACCGGATCCATCGCCTCGCTGAAGGTTGCGGTGAGGCTGATGCCGATTGGCACCTCTATAGCATCAGCCACAGGGTAGTTGCGAGTCACGGTCGGTGAGATGGAATCGCTTACGCGATCTCCTCCATCCCAATGTCCGGTCGTGTTGTCTCCTCCGCACCCCGAAATAAAAAATCCGGTAAACATCAAAATGACTAGCGTATAAATGTATCTAGCGAACCTCTTGCAAAAGTCTTCCGCCAATGGCGGTTAGTTGTTGGCTGAACAGGT
>CAYUJC010000061.1:0-17014 GCA_964444945.1 uncultured Desulfuromonas sp. | reverse complement strand
CTGTTCCTCCAGCAGGGTCACTTCACCCCAGCCCGCTTCCTGCGCGGCTTCGGCGGTGAGCAGCCGCGCAACCTCATCAAACGATGCCGGAACCGTCAGGGTGACCTGACACTCAGCGAGATTGAGCTCCGTCCCCTCCTGGCGCAGGTGGTGTTCCAGGTTGTGGCGCAGGTATTCCAGATAAAAAGTTTGCGCTTTTAGCGGCGATATTTTCCGCTCTTCCAAGGGTGACTGCCACGGCAATATCTTCTGGTATGGGTCGTTGTAGGGATTACCCAGCCACGATTTAGCTGAACTCACCAGGCGCTCTGGTACTTCTGCCCCGTGTTCGCGCGCGAACATGCCGATCCGAAAGGAATGATCCTGCTGCCAGGGGATCTGCGGCAGCTGCTTCTGTTCCTGCTCGGTGGCCAGGTAAATACAGGAAGGGAGCACGGGGTGTAAGCCGATCCCGTTACGGCTGGTCACCTGGGTTATATTGACGCAGTGGGCGGTTTCAGGTGAGTCCAGGGAGGCTATGGCTAGAGCGGAATTGGAGGTTCCCAGATCAATCCCTATGGCGTATTTGATTTTGGCTTCAGACATATTTTGGTTCTCTTTGCATTGAGCGGATTTTCTGCCGCATTGGCACAGGATTCGCTCCCTTTTAGTGGTTTGAGGTGATTTCCACCTCAGCCGGGGCGATCACATATTCGTCGTTGTCTGTCAGGTCAGCACCGCTCACCTGGGGCAGATTCACGCTCTGGGTGACCCAGCCGTGGTGGAGCAGAATCCCGGTATATGGGGGGTGTTCAGGGACGCTACCCACAAGGCGGTAGGCAGCGCTGTCGTATCCTTGAGCCAGGGTTATCTCCCCCTCCTCGGCACCGTCATGGAGTGGTTCAATACGGAAAAAGGTGGATAGTACTTCCTGACAGCCCTGGTGCACGATGCGCGCTGCGGCTCCCACCTGCTCGTCTGCGTAGGGGGTCATGTCGTCCATGATAAAATCGACCAGGCGTCCTTTTTCCTGCAGACGTGCCAGAAACTGCAGCACCGCTGCATCCTGAAGCTGGCGTGGATCCTGTTGCAGCGCGGCGGCGCGCGGGGCAGGTTTGGGTGCTGGCGGCGCAGGCTCTTCCTTCTCTCTGGCGGCCTTGCGGCTGAGTTCGATGAGTTGCCAGAGCAGCAAGGCCAGAGGGAGGGCGAGGGCGGCCCATTCAAGTTTTTGCACCAGATCTTCCGGGACAGGGGTGTAAAACAGAGTGCTTATAACGCCGATGGTCAGCAGGGTCAGGGTAATTGCCATGAAGTTCACTCCTTGTGACTTGTTGTGCCGGTAAATTACGCAGCTGGCGTGAGGTAGATTTGTTCCAGCGCAAGAACCTCGGTCAATGGGGCCAAGCGCGGTTAGATTCAAGGTTTATGCGTTTCCGGACGGCTCGAGTTTTGGGTTTGGGCGCGCGCGGAAACATTTTTCTCCCCTTATGTTTTAAACATTGCAGTATAACATTGCCAGCTTTTGTTGTCGCGGGTGATGTGTGTTTGCACCTACTATAGGTCCGCACAGCGTCCGCACAGCGCGAGGACAGGCAACAACTCTGAAGGCTGAAGGGGGTTGCGGTTGCGCGGGCTCCTCTGGCAATCGTACTCGACAATATTCCGCAACTGTATTAATATTGCAAATTCTGCCGTGCTGGTTTCTGGCATAGATTTTTTAGTCAAAGTGATGTAATCAAATACGGGTGGAGTAAAATACTGCTAAAGCGAATGCCAGTAGCTAGGGGTGCTGGAGCTGACACAGATACGGCGGTATTTGTATAGGTATTTGCATGTGTGCGTTAACACAAGGGCAGGAAAGTTGGTGCAGCGATCATGGAATCGGTAACAAGATATATTGCGCTTCTGGGGGCAGAAACCATGTATTTCTTTTCATGGTACGGGCGTCTGGGGCTGTTTCTCATAACCAGTGTGTTCGCGCTGGTGCGCCCTCCCTATAAGGTAATGCCGGTTATACGGCAGATCCGCTTTATAGGAGCCAACTCCCTCTACGTCATTGTGTTTACCGGGCTGTTTACGGGGATGGTGCTTGGGCTGCAGGGTTACTACACGCTGAACAAGTTCGGTTCTGTAGGGTTTCTGGGAGCGGCGGTAGCCATCAGCCTTATCCGCGAGCTGGGCCCGGTCCTGGCGGCACTGATGGTTATCGGTCGAGCAGGTTCCGCTATTTGCGCCGAGATGGGAATTATGCGCAACAGCGAACAGATTGATGCCCTGGAGTGTATGGCAATCGACCCCTTTCGCTATCTCATTGCCCCTAAGTTGCTGGCGGCCTTGATTTCGATGCCGCTGCTGGTGTGCATCTTCGATGTGGTTGGGATTTTCGGGGGTTATCTGATAGGGGTACATCTGTTTGATGTCGGCGCTGGCGCCTATTTTCAGGGGATGTACCAGAATGTCGTATGGCAGGATCTGGAGATGGGTTTTGTCAAATCGTTTGTGTTCGGCCTGCTGATGGTGTGGATATCGTCGGCACGGGGGTTTTATCTGCATCTGGAGCGCGATGGGGGCTTTGGCGCCGAAGGGGTGAGCCGCACCACAACCAAGGCCGTGGTTATGGCGTCGGTCGCGGTGCTCGTATGGGATTATCTTGTAAGTGCCATTATGCTCTGATGCCATTATATCCTGCACCTCCAGCGCCATTTTATGGCGTTGGAGGTGGTGGCTGGTTGTTGTTGAGGGGGTTTTTGAGTGAAGCCGGATACAGAGATTATTATTGAGCTTGAGGATGTGCACAAATCCTTTGGCTCACAGAAGGTGCTCGATGGGGTGAGTCTGCAGATACCCGTCGGGACCACAACCGTGATTGTCGGAGCCAGCGGGCAGGGTAAAAGTGTTATTCTGAAGCATATGCTCGGCCTGCTCCAGCCTGACAGCGGGCAGGTGCGGGTGTTCGGGCACGATCTCGCCCAGTGTAACAAAGCGGAGATGCAGCAGATCCGCAGTTCTTTTGGGGTGCTGTTCCAGAATGTCGCCCTGTTCGATTCCATGAATGTGTATGACAATGTGGCCCTGCCGTTGCGCGAGCGTACCGATAGTAACGAAAAACAGATCCAGAGTGCGGTGGAAGAAAAGCTGGCCCTGATGGGACTGGAGGGGCAGGAAGATAAGTTCCCAGCGCAACTCAGTGGCGGGATGAAAAAGCGGGTCGGTCTGGCTCGCGCCCTGATGCTTGATCCGAAGGTGGTGTTTTTCGATGAGCCCACCACGGGGCTGGATGTCAACAAGAGCAACGAAATATACCGCCTGTTCTATCGCACTCAGCAGCAGCTGAATTATACGGCGGTAATTGTCAGTCACGATGTTCCCAAAATATTCAAGCTCTCAGACTATGTCGCCCTGATCGCGGAATCGCGTCTGCACGGGCCCTTGTCGCCAGAGGTTTTTCAATTGTCTGACAACCCTTTGATTCGTGCCTTTGTGCTCGAAACCATGGGGCCGATATACAGCAGTGAAACGGAGGGGTCTCTTCTTTATGAAACGTTTTAGCTTAGAGGTGGTTGTCGGCCTGTTTATGTTGATTGGCTTTGCCAGCTTCGTATATTTGTCCGTCAAGCTTGGTGATGTCAAAATATTCAACGACAAAACTTACACCGTTAATGCCCGCTTTGGTTCAGTCGCAGGGCTGAAAAAGGGGGCAGCGGTGGATATTGCCGGAGTAAGCATAGGCAGGGTAGCCGACATCGTTCTGAACCTCGAGACCTACGAAGCGATGGTAACCATGCAGATCCAGCCGGAGGTCAAACTGCAGGAAGACTGTATCGCCTCGATCCGGACTTCAGGTATCATCGGGGATCGCTATATCAGTATTCTGCCGGGGGGCTCATTTGATTTGATAGCAGATGGCGGCGAAATATTCGAAACAGAATCGGCGATCAACTTTGAAGAATTGCTGAGCAAGTATATATTTGAAAACTAGATGGATCCCTGCGAAATTCCTAATGGGTGGATCATGTTTGTAACCGGCATATATGAAAATACCCGCTTCAAGCGCAACCCCTGGCGGGGGATCACGCTGCTATGGTTGGCGGGAGTTGTCCTCGTGGCCCCGGCAGTGGCGCTGGCGGAACCGCCCGCGGCTGCAGCAGAAACTAGCGCAGAATATGCCAGCGCTGGCGCAGTAAGTAATGCAGAGATGGAAGCCGAAGCGCTTTACTCTGATGATCTGTTCAGTGACGATTTGTATGCGGGTGCGGGCTGGGATGAAGAGATCTCCGATCCGCTCGAACCGGTAAACCGGGCGATATTCTGGTTTAATGACAAGAGCTATTTTTATCTGCTGAAGCCGATAGCCCGCGCGTTTCGCGTAGTCCCGACTCCGGTTCGCTCCGGCGTAAGCCGCATGTTCGACAACCTTAAATCACCCTTGCGCGCAGTTAGCAGCCTGTTGCAATTGAAGTTTGCGCAGAGCGGAGTCGAGGTGTCCCGCCTGCTTATTAACACTACGGTCGGGCTGGGTGGTTTTTATGATCCGGCCAGAAGCTGGTGGGATCTTAATAAGCAGAATGAAGATCTGGGGCAGGTTTTTGGGCACTATGGGGTGGGGCAGGGATGGTATCTGGTGTTGCCGCTGCTGGGTTCATCCAACCTGCGTGATGGCATTGCGCTGATACCGGAGTTCTATGCCAACCCGCTGTATTGGGCGCTGCATCGCGATGGATATCTGGTCTCTATCGGTGTTGATGGAATCAATACGTTGTCGCTGGATAGGGATACCTATGAAAGTATTGTTATTGAGCAACTGGACCCATATTTGTTTATCCGCGATGCCTATACACAGCGCCGGGCGGGGTTAGTGGCTGAATAAGTTGCCAGGCTACGGCCAGGTGCGCGCGAGTTTTTGCGTTCCGGCTTTAAGTTTCCGACAGAACAAACTGGAGAAAATTCATGAGGGCAAAAACAGGTAGCTTAACATGGGCCGTTATTTTATTGGGTGTGGTGGGTTTATCCGTACCAACGGGGGTAGACGCAAACGAACAGGCAGCCATGCAACCGGTTGATGCGTACAGTAAAGACGCGGAGATGTCTGGCCCGATGTTTGAAATAAAACAGACCATCGACAGGATTACAGAGCAACTGCGCACCATAGGTTCTACCCCTGGGTGGCGCGATAATGTAACCAAGCTGGTCCATTCCAAGTTCAACTTTGAGGTTATGTCCCAGGGGGTTCTTGGGCCTAACTGGCATAAGGCCACCCCGCAGGAACGCAAACGCTTTATCGAACTGTTTTCCCAGCTGCTGGAAGAGACCTACATCGGGCGGGTCCGGGAATATACGGGGCAGAAGATCCGTTTTGGCTCTGAGCATATCCGCCAGAACCGCGCTGTAGTGGATACCTATATCGCTATGGACAGCGGCGATGAGATCCCTATTTCGTATAGAATGTTGCTAAACGGCGACGAGTGGGAAGTGTATGATGTGGTAATTGAAGAGGTCAGTCTGGTGCGTAATTACCGCAGCAGTTATTCCGAGATCCTGCGTAAGAAAAATATAGAGGGATTGCTTGAAGAGATGCAGGCCAAAATTGAGGAACTGAAGCAGCGTCGCGCTGTCGAGGACAGGAGCGCCTGATGGTACCGAAGCTTGAAGATCAGTGTACGCAGATGAAGCGAGATTTCCGCTTTTTCCACTTTCTCACCGAAGAGGATATAGCACAGTTGCAGGAGTTTTTTAAATGCAGTAGCTACACTGCTGGGGAGGACTTATGGCGCGAAGGTGATTCGTCCTACTTTATCGCCTTTATCACCAAAGGGCGGGTGGAAACCAAAAAAGAGACCGAATTCAAAGGCAAGCAGGTGGTTGTGGGGGTGTATGGCCCTGAATCGTTGATCGGTATTGTAAGTCTGCTTTCTAAAGAAACGCGCCCGGTGACGGCAACAGCCCTGGAACCATGCTGCGTTCTTATCCTCGAGCAGCAGAGCTTTGATACCCTGAACCAGAAAAATCCAGAACTGGGTAACCGCCTGATGAAGGGGATGCTCTTCTCCCTCTCCATGCGGCTCAAACAATCGTATGAACGGCTAGCTGCAATCTTCTAACCTTGTCGGTCCAACCCGGTATATTCTCACCCTCGAGCCAGCGCCGGGTCAGCCTCAGTCCAGAGGTAAAAGGGGAGGGCGTTTTTTTTGGCGTAATACATCGCTTTGTCTGCTTTCTGGAGCAGTTCGTAGGCATTGGAGTCGGTGAGGGGATAGATGCTGATCCCGATACTGCAGTGCACATCTATGCTGGTGTTGTTTATGCCGTACGGTACATTCAGGTGGCCGATTATTTTCCCTACAGCCTGTTCAATTGCGCTCACGTGATCAAAGTCCCTGAGGATAAAGATGAACTCGTCTCCGCCCAGACGCGCGGCGGTATCGCTGTTACGGATGGAGCCGGCCAGGCGCGCCGCAAAGTTCTTCAGGACAAAGTCCCCCACATCGTGGCCAAAGAGGTCGTTAACCTGCTTGAACTTGTTGAGATCGGCAAAGCATACAGCCACCAGGTTTTTGTGGTTGCGCGCTTGAGCTATGGCGCTCTCAAGGCGCTTGGATAGTAGATCGCGGTTGGCCAGGCCGGTGAGGGGGTCATGACTGGCCATGTGGCGTAACGCCTCTTCTGCGCGTTTGTGCATTGAGACATCATGCAGAATGCACTGGCGAAGGTTGCGGTTCTGCACACTGACGTTGCTGCAGCTGATATCTACCATTATCTCCCTTCTATTCTTACATTTCAGGCTCAGTTCCCGGTGGGGATGGCATTTTTCAGCCATGCCCCCAATGGTGTTCCGTGTGCCTCCTATAACCTCAGGGCATGATTTGCACTCCGAGGTCTCAATCAGATCCCCCATTTTCATTTTTAACAACTCGGCCTTGAAGTAACCCGTAACTGCTGATGTGGCATGGTTTGCGTCCACGATCTCTTCGGTATCAGAATCCATCACTATTATAGGACTTTTGGCGTCATGCATCAGGGCGCGGTATCTGGCTTCAGAAGACTGCAAGTTCTGACACAGATCGTACAGAGACTCTTCGTGCAGGGCACGGGCGTGCACACTGGTGGCGGTGCCCACAATGTTGGCCACGCCGCCATTGGGGCCATGTTCGACTACTACCCCATTTAACTCAATACGATGTGCGTGCCCATCCTGACACAGAAGGCGCAGCTCGCAGCTGAAGCGTGAATAGAGTCCCGCATGTAGCTGACGTAGGTTTTTCAACAGTTTCTGCCGGTCGTGGCTGTGGACAAGTTGCAGGAAAGCGCGCGGGGAGCGGAGATTTGTTTCCCCGTCTACAATAATCTCCTCCAGCCAAGCGGCGCTATAGCTTAAGGTCCCGGTGGAAACTGAATACAGCCAGACACCGAAGTGACGCTGAAGTATGGCCAGAAGGCGGGTGCTGGAAGCCGGCATAGTCGATATACTCCTCGCGTAGAATGCTCATTAAGAGGCGGTTCTTCTTGTGGCCGTGGGGTGAAAGTGCTTTCGTGCTTTCGGACATTACAGGACTAACATATATTAAGGAGGAGTCAACCAGCCTTGGCGCCTATTTCCTGTGTCCTGCTGAGGCTCTTGCAACCCTCCTGATAACCCATTGAGCGCCATTCCCGCGCAGGTGGGAACCCAGAGGGCTGCAGCATTAGGCAAAAAACTGGATCCCCTGTTTTACGAGCATGGCAACCTTTCCTGCCCGAATGTGCCCTATTGCAACATCAGCGTGGGGGACGCCCGCGCGCCAGTCGCTGTCTGCGGGATGGCTGCTTTGAGTCTCACCTATCCTTACGATGGGGGCAATTTGCTGATGACGTTGTTCTTGACCCAGTTCTGATCCCACCACTCCAGCGGATTTACCGGGGTGCCGGAAACAATTATGCCAAAGTGCAGGTGATCACCACCGGCCAGCCCGGTGGCGCCACTGCGCCCGATGATCTGCCCCCGCTCAACATTGTCACCCACCTGTACATCTATGCTGCTTAAGTGGGCGTACATGCTCTGCAGCCCAAGTCCATGATCGATGATGATGCAGTTGCCATAGATCCCCATGAAGTCGGTGAACACTACGGTTCCGCTGTTGGCGGCCAGGATGTTGTCCTGGGCAACCGAGGCGAGATCCACCCCCAGGTGGGTTTGGGTGTCGATCACTTTCCCGTTATAAGTATATTTGCGCCGATCGCCAAAAGTGGCGCGGGTGGCGGTATTTGGCTGGCGGATAAACGCCTCATTCCATGTGGGTTCAGCGTGGGTGTTGGCGCCGACTTCTTGCAGCCAGGCACGATTCTGCGGGCGCAATTCCCCGTTGACCTTCAGGAAGATCTCAAGCGGGGTCAGAGTAGCTGGAAACATGTGCTGAAACTGGGGCATTTTGCTGGTCAGAAAGCGATCGTCAATTTTTATGGTGTCGTTGATGAAGTTGC
Source organism: uncultured Desulfuromonas sp. (assembly GCA_964444945.1). GTDB lineage: Bacteria > Desulfobacterota > Desulfuromonadia > Desulfuromonadales > Desulfuromonadaceae > JAIVHC01. The sequence goes on along the minus strand of CAYUJC010000061.1, from coordinate 8,581 downwards.
GCCGGTTGAGATGGTAATAAAAGCCGCCGTTGCCGATGTTCCCCGCTGCATCTGTCCCCTCCAGGCGTGGGATGGAATCGGGGTCTGCATCATAGGGGAACGCGAACAGGCACAGATATGTGCCATCGGCCTGTGCGTATCCGGGGAAGAAACGCTCATCGATACGAATGCCGCTGGAGACCAGCGGTTCCGAAGAGGTGTAGACGATAAGGCCGGCACCACCCTGGTTGAGGTTGTGGGCCCGGCTGGTAACGCCGAGCATTGGCGCCCTGGTGTCACGTTCGAGCTGATATGTGGCGGTGGTGGTATTACCCTTGCCAAGGTGGGAATAGGCGCGGTCCGTGGCTACGAGGTTGATCTCAAGGGGGCCATCCTGAAGCATGGGATCAAGCTCTATCGTCTCCTGGATGCTTGTAGTTTCTTGCGGGTACTCCTTCTGGAGCAGGGTGAACTCGTTTTCCCCTTGCGTGACCACAACGGTAGCGTTCTTCAGACCGGATCTGTCTTTTAATTCCAGCTGCAGCACTGTGCCGCGGGTGATGTAACCCGCGGACGGGCTGAAACTGAGTTCAGGACCAGTAAGGTCGTGAAAATACTGATACGCGCCAAAACCAAGAGCTAAAATGACTGCCAAGGTTATAAGTTTTTTGATCCCTTTCACTGCAATATCCTCTCAAGTGTAAAATTACGGATGAAATATGTTTGCCCCTGCCCGGGACAGCGGAGCCTGTGCTGTCGGTGTCCTGGCGGCTAGAATTTATGTTTACTCAACATATGGGAGAATCTATCAGATTCCCCGTTCGACGGGAACCGCGTTTTGTTGTTTAACGGCTAAGGGGTCCGCAGCGTGCTTAAGTAAATGGCACAAGCGCACCGAAGACTACGGCAGGCAGGTACTCCCGCTAAATTGCCGTAGGCCTGGTTATGTCACGATTCCGGCCCTGTCGCGGGCTTTGCGCTATGTGCCATTCACTCCCCGTCGTTTCCTCCAGCCTTTGCCGTTACCGCGCTGCCTGACATTTGCGCACCGGAATGGACAGGTGAAAAAGAGGTGCTAGAATTAAGCAATGTTGTGCAAAACCTCTTTTTTTATAGATGACGGGGCGGTACTCCAATCAGGTCGAAGTTGAAAAGCAGTTGCTTGAAGCGGGCAATAAATTAATGGCGGACCGCACCCGCAAGTTCAATCAAGGAGCATATCATAATCTCTAAACTATTCAGATTTGCGAGCCGTACCCGCAATGTGTTGCGGCACGACCGAGAGGCGGAGTTGCTCCATGCCGAGTTGTACAGCATTGAGCAACTGAAGCGCCACGCGCTGACGTTGGCCGTCCAGCATCGCCTTGATCCGCAACGGGGGCCGGACAAGTTGCTGCCACGCCTGGCCGACAATGAGCGCGTGCTGCAGGCAGCGTATGTCCTGAGTACCGCCGCAGCCACGGCGGGACAGCGGATCGTGCCGACAGAGGCTTGGTTGCTGGACAACTATTACCTCATCGAACAGCAGATCGGTTTGGCGCGCCGGCATCTGCCCCGTGGCTATAGTCGCCAATTGCCGCGCTTGGCGAATGGCCCGTCAGCAGGGTGTCCGCGCATCTATGCCATAGCGTTAGAGCTGATCTCGCACATGGACGGTCGTGTCGATAGTGACAATATCACGCAGTTCATCATCTCCTACCAGGATGTTGAACCGTTAAAATTGGGGGAATTGTGGGCATTCCCGATTATGCTGCAGTTGGCGTTACTGGAAAATCTGAGCCGCGTTGGGTTACAGATTGCCCGCCGCCGCCAAGACCTCGATGCGGCCCGCAGCTGGGCAGACAACATGCTCGCCGCCGCGGAGCAGGAACCGAAACAGCTGATCCAATTGTTGGCCGAATTTGCCAATGCCGACGTGCCGTTGACCGCACCATTTGTGGAAGAATTTTACGCCCGCCTCCAGGCACAGGGACCCGCGATGGCCTTTGTGCAAACCTGGGTCGAGAATAAACTGTCTGAACAAGGGGTGAGCGCAACCTATTTATCGACGGCCGCCAGTCGCACCGCCGCTGCCAACCAGATATCGATGGCAAACAGCATCGGCAGTCTGCGTTTCATCGACGCCATGGATTGGGAGGAGTTCGTAGAATCGCTCAGTGTGGTTGAACACAAACTGGGTGAAGATCCGGCGCAGATGCATGCCCGGCAGGATTTCGCCACCCGTGACCGCTACCGGCATGTGGTTGAGGACCTGGCGCGGGGTTGCCCGCGCAGTGAACTGGAGGTGGCAAGCGCAGCCATCGGGTTGGCGCAGACGGCTGCGGAGGGCTTGAGCAACAACGACCGCCATGCGCATGTTGGCTACTACCTGATTGAGCGTGGGCGGCAGAAACTGGAGCGTACTGTCGGCTACCGGGTCCCGTGGGCATTGCGCCTTGGCCGCGCGGGTCGACACTGTGGTCTGTCCCTTTACCTTGGCTCCATTCTGGGATTGACTGCGTTGCTAACCGTGGGGGTGCTGGTTTTTGGCGGCGCCACCGACCTGCTTGACTGGCGCAGCTGGTTTTTTGCCGTCACCAGCCTGCTCGGCATCTCGGCGCTGGTCATCCCGCTGGTGAACCTGTTGGTGACCCTCACTTTGCGCCCGCACACCCTGCCGCGCCTGGATTTCTCACAGGGCATCCCGCAGATCCATCGCACCATGGTGGTTGTCCCCACCTTGCTGAGCAAGCCGGAGGAGGTCGACGCGCTGCTCGAAGCCCTGGAGATCCGCTATCTCGGTAATCGTGATCCCAATCTTTTCTTTGCCCTGCTGACTGACTTTCGCGACGCCCCAGAGTGTACCCAGCCCGACGACGCCTCCTTACTCGCTCACGCACGGGCCGGGGTGGAGGCTCTTAACGCGACCTACCGTGAGGACCGTCCGGGGATTTTCTATCTATTTCATCGCCCCCGGTTGTGGAACCCTTATGAACGGGTATGGATGGGATATGAGCGCAAGCGCGGTAAACTGGAGCAGTTCAATGCGTTGCTGCGGGGCGAGGGGCAAGCCGCGTTCTCGGAGCAGGTCGGCGATCTGTCGATCCTCGCATCGATCCGGTACGTCATTACCCTGGATACCGACACCCAACTGCCGCGTGACGCGGCTCAGGCCATCATCGGCAACATTGCTCATCCGCTCAATCGGCCGGTGTACGATGCCGCTAAGGGCCGGGTGGTGGAAGGTCACGCGATCCTGCAACCCCGCGCCTCAATCAGTCTGACCAGTGCCGGGCAGTCACGCTTTACTAAACTTTTTGCGGGTGAGGCCGGCATCGATCCCTACACCCGCGAAGTGTCAGACGTTTACCAGGATCTCTTTGGCGAGGGGTCGTTTGTCGGCAAGGGAATCTACGATGTGGACGCCTTTCGTCAAGCGGTCGATGGGCGCTTTCCGGAGAATCTCATCCTCAGTCACGACTTGCTGGAAGGGGGCTATGCGCGGGCGGCGCTGGTAACCGATGTTGACCTGCTTGAAGAACACCCCGCCAGCTACACTATTGAGGCCAGCCGGCGCCATCGCTGGATCCGTGGCGATTGGCAGCTCGCTGGCTGGCTCCTGCCGCGGGTACCCGGACCGCCGTCCAAAACAGGTGAAACTGAGCGGCCAACCAGAGCGCGGGCACCGCGGCAGCCCAACCCGCTAAGCGCCTTATCGGTATGGAAACTTCTTGACAACCTACGCCGCAGCCTGGTCGCGCCGGCGCTGCTGGCGTTACTGCTTGGGGGCTGGTTACTGGCGCCGGAAGCGGCAGGGTTCTGGACCCTGGTGGTGCTGGCAGTGGTGTTCCTTCCCAGCTTGATCAGTTGTGCTCTCGAATTGATCCGGAAGCCGAAAGATCGTGGTTACCTTGTTCATCTGGTTTTGACCGGCAAATCCGCAGGCCGCCTCCTTACGCTCGCATTTCTGACCCTGCTGTTCCTCCCCTATGACGCCTTGATTTGCCTGGATGCCATCCTGTACTCAGGAATGCGCATGCCGTTCACCCGGCGGGGCTTGTTGCTCTGGCAACTGCGGGGTTATGCGAAGCGCAACGCACGGCGGACGCTGAGCGGTTTTTTTATCGAAATGTGGCTGGCGCCGCTGCTGGCTTTGTTGCTGGGCTTGACTCTGTGGCAAACCCACCCACAGGAGTGGTTTTTCTGGGCGCCGCTGTTGCTGCTCTGGCTGGCTGCGCCGGGGGTCGGCTGGTGGATCAGCCTGCCGCTGGTCGCCCCGCTGCCGGATCTAACCCTCACGCAACGGGCCTTTCTGCGCACCACTGCCCGCCGGACCTGGCGTTACTTTGCCCATTTTGTCAGTCTGGAAAACAACTGGCTCCCGCCGGATAACTTCCAGGAATATCCGGCGGCGACCGTTGCCGCGCGCACCTCACCGACCAACCTCGGCATGGCGCTGCTGGCAAACCTGACGGCTTACGATTTTGGTTACATCTGCGCCGGAGAGTGCCTGCGTTTGACCGAAAACACCCTGACCTCCATGGAAAAACTGGAACGCTACCGCGGCCATTTTTACAACTGGTACAACACCCACACCCTCCGCCCTCTGACCCCGCACTACATCTCGTCGGTCGACAGCGGCAACCTGCTCGGCAGCTTGCTTACTCTGCAAGCGGGTCTGGCCGAGTTGAAGGAGCAGCCGGTGTTCTCCACCCATGCGTTTCAGGGCTTGCAGGATACTCTGCAAGTACTCTCGGAGCACCTGCCAACCTCACCCGTCCCGGAGCTTGCGCAAAAGATCCACGCGCTCCAGGATGCCCTCAACGCAACCACTCTGAGCGAAGAACCAACAACCCTGGCCACGGTCGGTAGTGGGCTGGAGAAAATTCACCGCCTTGGCGAGGCCCTGCTGGCCTGGTTACCAAAGAATGTCGACATCGATGGTGAACTCTATGCCTGGGCACAGGCCTTCAACCAGCAAACCCGTGCCCTGCGCGAGGATCTTCGCTATCTGATCCCAGAGCCACACTCTTTCAGTACCACCCCAAGGCTCTCGGAACTGGTCAATATGCGTACTGTCGACAGGGGCGCGCGGTCGGCAGCCGCAGCCCAACGGCTCAAGCTTGTCGATAACCTGGTGGAGCGGTGCGGCAACCTGGCAAAGATGGATTTTGAATTTCTCTATCAGGCCTCATCTGACTTACTGGCTATTGGTTACGACGTCGGTGAGCGGCGACGTGATCCAGCCTGCTACGATCTATTGGCATCCGAAGCACGCCTGACCAGCTTTCTGCTCATTGCCCAGGGGCAGTTACCCCAGAAGCATTGGTTCTCACTTGGGCGTTTGCTGACCAGCCATGGTGGCGCCATCAGTCTGGTTTCCTGGAGCGGTTCGATGTTTGAATACCTCATGCCGCAGCTGATTATGCCAAGTTACCCCAACACCTTGCTGGAGCAGGCATGTAAGACCGCGGTCTTGCGCCAGATCGAATACGGGCGCCAACGCGCCGTCCCCTGGGGTATTTCTGAATCCTGCTATAACGTCACCGATATGGATCAGATCTACCAGTATCGCGCCTTCGGTGTTCCCGGCCTGGGGTTCAAACGTGGCCTGGGCGACGACCTGGTCATTGCTCCCTACGCCACAGCGCTGGCGCTGACGGTATTGCCGCGCAAGGCGTGCCGCAACCTGCAGCGCATGGCCACCGAAGGTTTTCTCGGCGATTATGGCTTTTACGAAGCGATCGATTACACCCCAGCGCGGGTGTCGCGGGGGAAGCCGCACGTCATTGTGCGCAGTTTCATGGCGCATCACCAGGGGATGAGCCTGTTGGCGTTTGCCCATGTGTTGCTCAACCAACCGATGCAACGCCGCTTCATGTCCGACCCCCTGGTACGCGCGACGGAGTTGTTGCTACAGGAGCGGGTACCGAAAAAGGGAATTACGCTTCACCCCCACGCGGCCGAAGCGAGCGCCGCCGCGCGGCCCCCCACCGCCCAGGCAGGGGGAATCATGCGCGTATTTACCAACCCGAGTACGCCAATTCCAGAAGTTCATCTGTTATCCAACGGCCGCTACCATGTGATGGCGACCAATTCCGGCGCCGGCTATAGCCGCTGGCGCGACCTGGCCATCACCCGCTGGCGCGAGGACGCTACGTGCGATTGCTGGGGTTCCTTCATTTATCTGCGCGATCGCGATAGCGGGCGCTATTGGTCAAGCGCATATCAACCGACCCGGCGCCAGCCTGAGCACTATGAGGCGATCTTCGTACAGGCACGCGCGGAGTATCGACGCCTTGATCAAGAGATTGATACGCACACCGAGATCAGCGTTTCTCCTGAAGAAGACGTTGAGATCCGCCGCGTAACCCTTACCAACCAATCCTCCCGCGCTCGCCATATTGAGGTGACAAGTTACGCGGAGATCGTGTTGGCGCCGCTCGACGCCGACTTGGCTCATCGCTCGTTCAGCAATTTGTTCGTGCAAACGGAAATCCTCCCCGAGCTCCAGGCGATCCTCTGCACGCGGCGGCCGCGCACGCAAGGGGAGCAGATGCCCTGGATGTTTCATCTGATGGCAGCGCCGGGTGCAGTCAGCGACGAGCCCTCTTACGAAACAGATCGGGCCAAATTCATCGGACGGGGACGTACGGCGGCCAACCCATTGGCCATCGCTCACCATGCACGCCAATCAAGGCTGTCGAACACCGATGGTTCGGTTCTCGACCCCATCGCGGCGATCCGCCGCACCCTCACCTTGGAGCCCGACGAGTCGGCAACCGTGCAGATTATCTCCGGGGTCGCGGACACGCGCGAAGCCGCTCTGGTATTGCTGGGTAAATATCGTGACCGCCATTTTGTGGAACGCGCCTTTGAAATGGCATGGTTCCAAAGTCAGGAGGTGCTGCGCCACCTGGGTGCAACGGAAGCCGAGGCCCAGACCTATGGACGCCTGGCCACCTCGATCATCTACAGCAATGCGCTGCGGCGCGCCGCGCCCGACGTCATTGCGCGCAATCGCCTGGGGCAGGCAAAACTGTGGCGCTTTGCCGTTTCGGGCGATCTGCCGATCGTCCTGCTCCGCATTGGTGACCTTAGCCGCATCGATTTGGTCAAACAGGTGCTGCAAGCCCATGCCTATTGGCGGATGAAGGGTTTGGCTGCGGACCTGATGATTGTAAACGAGGATTTTTCTGGCTACCGTGCGGAGCTGCACGACCAGATCATGGGGCTGATAAACGCTGGACCAGAAGGGTCAATGCTCAATCAACCGGGTGGGGTTTTTGTGGAGCGGGTTGAAGATCTTTCTGAGGATGAGCGGGTCTTGCTTAAAAGTGTCGCGCGGATCGTGTACAGCGACACCGCCGAGGTCTTGATTGAGCAGATCGAGCGGCGCGTCTCTGCAAAGCGGACGTCAGACCTGCTGGTACCCTTGCGGCAACCGGCACCTGCGCCGGTTCGTCCGTTGGCAGCACGCGAGCGCATCTTCTGCAACGGTCTGGGGGGCTTTACCCCCGACGGGCGTGAATATGTCGTCACCCTTGAGCTAGGGCAGAGCACGCCGGCGCCCTGGGTCAATGTTATCGCCAGTCCCCATATCGGTACGGTGGTCAGCGAGAGCGGGAGTGCCTATACCTGGGTGGAGAACGCGCACGAGTTTCGCCTGAGTACCTGGCATAATGATCCGCTGAGTGACACCAGCGGTGAAGCGCTCTACATCCGCGATGAGGATACGGGGAAGTTCTGGTCGCCGACGCCGTTGCCCGCCCGTGGCCAAACCGGGTATGTGTGCCGCCACGGGTTTGGTTACAGCGTGTTTGAACATGAACAGGCTGGGATTTTCTCAGAAATGTACACCTATGTCGCCATGGATGCACCGGTGAAGTTCCTGGTGATCAAGTTGCATAACCAGTCGCGCGGTCCTCGCCGTTTATCGTTGACCGGGTATTGGGAGTTGGTGCTTGGCGAATGGCGCCACGCCAATATGATGCACATCGTGACCGAAACAGACCCGCACAACGGGGCGTTGCTGGCCCGGAATGCCTATAGCCGCGAATGGGCCAATCAGGTTGTCTTTGCGCAGGTCAGCGAACGCGAGCGGCAGGTGAGCGGGAACCGCACCGAGTTTATTGGCCGCAATGGAACCCTGGCCAGCCCGGCGGCCATGCGGCGCAAGCGGTTGTCGAACCGGACCGGCGCTGGATTCGACCCCTGCGCCGCGCTTCAGACCCAATTCAGCCTGGCCGCAGGAGAAGATCGCGAGTTTGTGTTCATTTTCGGCGCGGCCGCTAGCGACACAGAAGTGCAGCACCTTATCCAGCGCTTCGCGGGACCGGCTGGCGCACGCCAGGCCCTGGAAGCGGTATGGGAGTATTGGAACCATACCCTGGGCGCGGTGCAGGTCGAGACCCCGGATCCGGCACTGGACGTACTGGTCAACGGCTGGCTGGTTTACCAGACCCTGTCAAGTCGACTGTGGGGGCGGAGCGGTTATTATCAATCTGGAGGTGCCTTCGGTTTCCGTGATCAATTGCAGGACACCATGGCGCTGATCCATGCGACCCCCTGGCTCACCCGCGAACATTTGCTCCGCTGCGCCTCGCGCCAGTTCCTTGAGGGC
>CAYUJC010000060.1:0-17697 GCA_964444945.1 uncultured Desulfuromonas sp. | reverse complement strand
TTGCGCGCCGCTATCCTCTTGATACTGGACATTTTACGTACTTGATCAGACATAGTTGAACGTTCTCCCTTAGAACTTCCCCCAGCAGGTCTTTGCTCAGCAGGGCATCACCCAGCAGAATTTTCCTGGTTGGCTCTATTTCATTACTACACACAAAATTTCAAATGTTACGCAAAGCAAATTCGCGCAACGTGCCAAGAAGCGAGTCTTCATCGAATGGCTTTACCAAATAACCACAGGCGCCCAAATTCAGCGCTTTTTCTCTGTGGTGTTTTCCTGCCCGGGACGTGATCACCACCACTGGCACAGCAGCCAGGGACTCCCGCCGCTTCAGTTCCGCCAACAGTTCATACCCATGCATCACCGGCATTTCCAGGTCAGTAAGAATAAAATCCACCTTCTCAGACTCAAGAAGATTTAAAGCTTCCTGTCCATTGACTGCGGTCAGAACTTCAATCCCATTTCCCGCCAGAATAAGACCTGCATACTTGCGCACACTGAGCGAATCATCAACAACAAGAACCCTTAATCCACGCTGAGTGTCGGCAGTCGCAACTACCGGGGTATTCAAATGCTGCGGGTGAACGTCACCAATAACATCCAGCAGGCGCGCAGGATTAACAACCAGGCGTATCTCTCCACCGCCTGACACGCTGGTTCCAGAAAAGTAGCGCATGGAATTGAGCAGCTCCCCAAACGGACGGATCACCGTATCTTCTTGAGTCAAGACCTCTTCAACCGACAAGCCAATTTTGGCTCCCATTGTCTTAACGAACAGAACGCACCTGCGCGTGCCATCGGTCTCGGGGATGGAGAAACATCCATTCAGGTTTAAAATGCGGTAGCGTTCTCCGTACCTGACTACGTGTTCATCAACTATATCCAGATCGCGCAGACCCTGAATTTCATCTACCAGCGTTGTGGGGATTACGTACAATTGGTGCCCAATGCGAAACTGAACCACGTTTACGATTATAAGCGACAGGGGTATCTGCAGCACAAAGCTCGTTCCCCTTCCCTCCTCGGTCACGACATCTATGGTGCCGTTGAGCGCGGAAATCCTGTCGAGAACAACATCCATCCCCACCCCACGTCCGGAGAGCTCATCGACATCCGTCTGAGTACTGAAGCCAGGCCTGAAGATCATATCGATCAACGCCCGCTGCTCAATATCAAAATCTGGCTCAAGCCATCCCAAGGTTATCGCCTTGTCACGTACTTTTTCGATCTGGATGCCGCGTCCGTCGTCGGATACCGTTATAATCGCGGAACTCCCACGCCTGGCAGTTGTGATTGTTACTGTGCCTTCAGGCGGCTTTCCCGCGGCCAAGCGCTCATCTCTGGGTTCAATCCCGTGGGCCAGTGCGTTGCGAAGCAAATGAACCATAGGATCGAAAAGCCCCTCAATGACCGTACGACCGATGAGGGTTTCCCCCCCTTGGAGTTCAAGTTCCGCAGAAATATTGTCCTGCGCCCGAAACAGATTACGGAATGTGCGCTTGAATCTGCGGTACAGATGTTCGACTGGAAGTGTCCGAATGGCCGAGATTTTCTCTTTCATATCTGCGGTCATGCGATCCAGCTCTTCAACATCAACACTCAGACTATTGAGAAAGGTGTGTATTTCGGTCAGTCCTTCGTTGATGTCGTTGCTGATCTCCTGCAGTTTACGAGAAAAAAGGTTGAGTTCATCATAGCGGTCAAATTCAAGCTCATCAAAGTCTGCTACGCTCAACTCGCCTCGTTTTGGTTCCTCGGTAGTGTTGTCAGCTGCAATTGAATACTCATGCCGCTCCGAAAACACCCGTATCTCCCGCAGGAGGCGTTCGCGCGCAAAATCTATCTCTTCTTTCATCCCTTCGGCATGGCTTACTTGGTCGAGGATATGGCTTTTGTTGACGGTCAACTCTCCCAGAAGGTTCATCATTTTATCAATCTGGGCTATATCAACTTTTACCGTATTGCTGCTCTCAAAACTGAGGGATTCAAAATTTGCGGCAACAGTTTCAGGTTGCGATGTCGCCTCACTCGATGGTTCCGTACTATTGAGAGCTTGGGCAAAAACATCATTGAAGTTTTGTACCCCCTCGCTGGCAATCTGTTTGTATTCAGGTTTTTCAACTGCGTGCAATAACGCCCGCATGGCATCAACACCAACAAGCATGGCATCAATAGTATTGCTCCCTATAGTTTTAGTGCCTAGCTTGATCTGTTCGAGCAACTCCTCGAACACATGTGCAATATCGCAGATTTCCTGAAATTTGAGCAGCGCTGATGCGCCCTTGAGCGTATGCGCAGAGCGGAAAAGACTATCAAGCAACGCAGCGGCAGGGCGCGCTTTTTTATCTGTTTCAAGCTGGGTTTCTATCTGAAGCAAGCCGGATTCCAAAAAAGCAAGATGCTCTGTAGCTTCATCAAAAAAGAATTCTTTCGCTGAACCAAGCTGATCCATGTTATGCCTGCACCTTGTTATCCTGAATAAATGACGCTACTTCAATATGATGGCCAGCGGTTTTCATACTCAACTGCGGGATGGTGTCGGATATAAATGCCACATCACCCCTCGCGCTCGTCGCCACGACTGCATATGTAGCAGCCATATCTGCGCAGCCACTACTGCGCTCAACCACCGCCAAATTAATGACCGGCACCACCGCCCCGCGGATATTAAGCAATCCGACAACAAATGTGGGGGCAAACGGCAAATAGGTGAAGGATTCACATTGATATATCTCAAGCACCTCTTTAATACTTATAAAATACTGTCTGCCCCCGACAAAAAAGCGGCAGCACAAAGGACGAAGCACCTCATGCTGTTCCTCCTCTGCTTGGTGTAATTTGAGCATAAACGGAAGGGCAAAATCGTTAATGATATCCTGGTCAGCATCGTCCAGAAAAGAGCCAAGGACCGCGGCAGAAGCAGCGGTGGATTCAAAAGTATCTTCCTCTACGCCCTCTTTGGCCAAAGTCAGATAACTGCATAATTCTGTGTACCAAGCGGATATCTTTTCAATATCGGCGGCGTCGAACTCCTGCCCTACATCCAGATGTTGTTCAAGCAGGTGCGCCAGATTACTGGTCTGAAAACGTTTTACGAGTGCTGCCGTCCCTTTTATGGTATGAGCTGCACGGCGCGCCAGCTCAAAGATTTCCTCCGTTTCAGTTCCATCCCGGTATGCCTGAATAAATGTCGCAATTTGCTCCAGGGCCAATTCTGTCTCCTCAATAAAAACAGGGAGCAATGTCTCCTGAATATCGCTCATACCGATCCTTTTAAATTCGCTTATATTGGGTCTGATTTGCCTGGCCAGCAGCCACACAATCGGGCATTAAGAGCAATAAGCCCAGGCCAGACCAGTTATGGCATCAGTTTTTATTTCAAGCACTTATCCAAGACAACTCAACTGACCGCCACAGCTCCAGCCAGGTACAGGGTGGAAGCAATTTCTCTTACTTTATCTGCACTCAGTTCGCTTGCCGCAAACAACTCGGACATGGTTCTTCCATCCATTTTGGCAACCAAAACCGCTTCATCGTCTGTCAACAATTCGTGCTGCATCAGCTCGGTACAGGCCGGCAGGCGCTGCACCCGTAACTCATCTTCATAAAACATCGGCGTTGGCGGTAGGGGCCGTACCCCGGCAAGCAGCACCTCAGACATGGGTATCCTGAATGGGATATCGGTGAGGTTGTAGGGCAGTTCGTCTTTTTCCAGGAAGAAACTGCCCTTGGACACTGCGATCGCCTTACACACCGCATCCTGAGCATGCCGGCGCAAATAGTACATCAAATCTTCCTCACTGATGATATTGCGCGCAACTAATGCGCGCCCAATGGGTAAGCCGCTTGCCCTTGATTCTTGAATCACCTCCTGCAACACCTTACTGTCGCAGGTGAACCGGTTATCTTCACGCATCAGGTCAATCATGAACGTGTGTGTGCCCTTCTGACTTGCGGTAGCAAAAACCAGACGCCCGCAATCAATAAAGATCTCGGCAAAGGTATCAGCAGCAAAAACCGTCAGACGCCCACTCTGCCGGGTGTTGGCGCAAAAGTTAAGTATTTCCGCCAGCGCCATTTCTTCCAAATCCCCGGACAATACAAGCGTCTGATCCTTGACCAGCCCCGCATCTTTCAGAGTGTCAGCCAGCACGTTCTTCATAAGAACCGGAAAATCTTTCTGAAAGTACGCGCGAACAACCTTATCTATTTTATCGTTAATTAAATCTATAAAGTTCTCGTTATTCATTCTTTCAAACGGGTGGCCCCCTGTTGAAACCGCTTCATTGGCTGCAAATTCGCCGTCTGCTTTCGAACCTGACGCCTCTGATCCGTTATTTATTTCGTCATATTTTAACAATACCTCATTAATCTTGGCAACTAGAGCGTCCGGCTCAAACGGCTTGGTAAAGTAATGCACAATCCCGAAGCTCTCTTCAAAGGCCTGACCAACAACTTCACTTTTAGACGAAACCAGGATGACGGGAACATCGCGCAGGTTCTCATCTTCACGCAGTGCTTTACAGAACATATGTCCGTTCATACGCGGCATGACAAAATCTACAAGGATTATCCTGGGGCGGTGTTTCCGTGCCATTTCAAGCCCGGATTCACCGTCTTCAGCCGACATTACGTCAAAACCCTTCTGGCTCAAGACCAATTCAACCAGGCGCCTTACCGTAGGCGAATCATCAACAACCAGGACTGTATTTTTACCTCCAACCATATCGGCGACTCCATTTAAGCTATTGAACGGCAAATTATTGACGCAATATGTCCATTGCTTTCGACATTGATACCTTCATACGTTCAAATGCATCCGCCAGGGTGCGGATTTCATCCTGGGATTTTATATCGAATTCAGCATCGAGATTTCCCCGACTAATTTTTTCCGCTACGGCGACAATGTGTTCAATAGGTCTGACGATACTGGTGACGATAAATCTGTCTACTGCGAACAGCACAAGCAAAAAGAAAACACTGAAACCTATGGAAAAGTACAGAATACGCTGGTATGCCTGAATCTTGACCATCTCAACCGGCACATAAATAAACCGGGCTCCCACCACGTCACCTTCCAGATACCCATACCCGGACCTGGTGCCATACAGTTCCACCTGTTCTGGATGCGCAACCTCCGGGACATCATGGCAACTTATGCAATCCGACCCGGCTATCAATGGTTTAGCTACTGCATAATAACTGGCTCCACCACGTTCAGTGAATCCTTTCCATTCGCCAACTTCACCCGCTTCCATCTGCTCGATGATCCCGTCTTCGAACTGATTGGACAGGTTCTCCTGGTTCAGGGGATTAGGTGATGCGTAGCGAAAGATGTATTCGGGGTATATATCCTGAATGTAGCGCGCCGTTTCCGTCAGCATCAGGACCCCTACCCCACTTTCGGGGAAATAGGCATCGGCAGGCACCAATTTGTCCGCCTTGGGGCGAATAACATTGTGCAGATATCTGGCGGAACTGGACATGACTGCGGCAAACAAGTCGGTTTTCTCCTGCGCCTCCCTCTCCATATCTTTAAGTAAGACGTAACCGCCGCCTGCAACCGCGACAGCAATTGAAACAACGTAAACGACCGCCAACATGACAACTATTCGCTTTCTGATCGATATTTTTTTTAACATTTGCAGCTCCTCAACAGCCAATCACATCGCACTGGTAAAACGACTAATTATTTAACCGCTTCCAGAAAGTCTGCCCGTGTGTTCTCCGGCACATCTGCAGCCAGCTTCCCCACCAGGAAGGTATAATCATCGGCAGACATAGGTGAATTCGTGGTGTAATCAATTTTTTTAAGTATATTTTCCAGCATTACAACCCCAAGTGGGCCGACAATATCTACATACTCGCTGATAAGGTTGTCTATCTTTGCAGCGGGAATCTGCTCATCACCTGATAATGTCTTACGTGCCGCCAGATTGTCCTCGGCAGGAGTATATGCACCCACGCCGAACAGGCGGTCCGTTATGGGTACAGGAAGTTTTTTCTTCGCTACAAAGCCCTTTATAAAACTGGCTTCAATGATTTTATGGGATGTGACGAACCTTATGATCTCATCAACATCGAGACGGCCTAGTCCGATGTTTACTACTTCACCATCTTCAATGCTTATCTTGCACAGATGTTCTGTCCCAGAAAACTGCAGAACAAGTTGGCCGTTTTTGTTCTGTACATATTTCTGAAACGCTGTCGCAAGGTCCACTACGCGCCTCCAACATATTTTTTAACCGCCAATAGAATATCTACCGGCTCATACGGTTTGACGATGTACTCATCGGCCCCCTGTTTTCTGCCCCAAAATTTATCACTTTCACCTGACTTTGAGGTAGTCAGCACAATAGGGATTTTTTGGAGTTCCGGATCGCGTTTTAACGAACGGCAAACCTGGAACCCGTTTTTGTTAGGCATTATTACGTCAAGGATAATGAGATCAAATGGCTCTGATCTGGCCTTTTCTTCTGCCTGAAGTCCATCGACAACCGCAACCACGGTGTGGCCTGTGTTTTTCAGGATTTCCAGCAAAAAGGCCAGTTCTGTCTTGCTGTCATCTGCCACCAATATTTTTGCCATAGAATAACTCCCGTCATTTAAATCACAAACATGGATACGACAGATTTACGCAAATTCAAATCCAGAAAACTCTGCACGCATCTTCACT
The DNA here is from genome assembly GCA_964444945.1 of uncultured Desulfuromonas sp. Classification (GTDB taxonomy): domain Bacteria; phylum Desulfobacterota; class Desulfuromonadia; order Desulfuromonadales; family Desulfuromonadaceae; genus JAIVHC01. The sequence goes on along the minus strand of CAYUJC010000060.1, from coordinate 11,021 downwards.
GACATACCGACTCAACCATTCACATGTTCAAGCTCTATTGAATTTAAATTTCCGAACTAACATCTAATCATTTATTTGATAACCTTTGAACATAGTAGTTAAGCTGGCATTAAAAAACCACCATATTTTACAAAAAAGCACAAAAAAAAGGCCGTGTAATAAAAACACGGCCTTTTTATCCTTGTGTAAGGATCGCTATATTCCCGGAATTGCTCAGTTATCCACTCTCTCACGCAACTCTTTGCCAACCTTAAAAAAAGGCAGTTTCTTATCCTTCACCTGGATAGTTTCACCTGTTTTTGGATTCCGGCCAGTATATGCCTTATATTCCTTGACCACAAAGCTGCCAAAACCACGAATTTCTATTCTGCCATCGTTACTCAGCTCTTCCGTCATGGAATTGAAAATCAGATTGACTATATGCTCTGCACGTTTATGTGTCAGATCCTTTTCCAAAGACAAGGCTTCAATAAGTTCCGATTTATTCATCTTCCCCTCCTGCCTACACCATCTTATGTTCACTCACAGCAACAAACCAAAACGAAACCATGTTCGTGTACCTTCAGCCTTCTAAGATACAGGATCGCTACCCAGTGTCAACAAGCATGCGATCGAATTAACATCAACTCAACCCAATCACTCTGCCTGTTTTATATGACGGTAAAAGGAGAAAGGGTCCAGATAACCCTGGCTTCACCTTCACCGGTATTTACCCATTTATGGGGCAGATGAGACTTGAACGAAATGCTGTCACCACCATTAAGGATATAAACATTGGTGCCAATCTCCACCTGCAGGCGTCCTGCGAGGAGATAGATCAACTCATCTCCTGGATGAAACATGCTCTCGACGCCACTTTTACCGCCCGGAGGAATTGTGCAGAAAAAAGAAGTAAATTGCGGATCACGCAACCCCCCGGTAAAAGACTCTGTAAGCATATTAGCATTATTTTCGTAGATCGTTGTCTTTCTATGCCCTTGGGAAGTAAACACCACTTCATTTGTTGTTTTAATTTCTTCCACAAAGTAGTCAATACTTTTTTGGAAAACAGCGGCGAGCTTCAGCAAAATCTCAACAGAGGGGGTGGTTAAACCCCGTTCTATTCGAGAAATCATATTGGACGAAACTTCAGAATCATTCGCCAAATCCTGAATGGTGAAATTGTTTGCCAAACGGATGGCTTTGAGCTTTTGCCCGATTATTTTACGCAGTTTCATTGACTACCTCCCCGGATTAAGGCTTACGGCTGTGCAATCACCGGAGCTGGTGAAACCACCCACAATATTGTAGCTTCCATCCGTTCAGGATTTTCCCACCGGTGAGGCAGATTCGCTTTGAAGCATATTGAATCTCCCTTATTCAGCTTGTATGTTTCTCCCTGAACAACAAATATCATACTGCCTTCAACTACCAGGGCAAACTCCTCCCCCTTATGCACCATGTCGACCTCACCACTGCTGCATCCTGCCTGCACGGTGTCGTAAAAGACCTTGAAGCCGGGGTCACGCAGGCCCTGAGTCAAGCTGACTATGTAGTGCTTGTCCTGAAAAAAGAATATGGGCTCGCCCTCTCCGGCGCGGGTATAAATCACCGTAGAGCCCTTTTCAGCTTCTTCGACAAAATAGCTGATACTCATACCAAACACTTCGGCCAGCTTCATCAAAATCTCGACCGAGGGGGTTGTAAGGCCGCGCTCTACGCGTGAAATCATATTGGATGACACCATGGATTTTTGCGCCAACGTCTCGATGGTCATCTCATTTTTCAAGCGTACATTTTTGAGTTTTTTGCCAATCAGTGTCTTCACCATCACTTCTCTCCCACTGCAGAACAATAGAATGTTGTTCTACCACCCACTTATATTAGATGTCAATGTGAGATTTATTCTATGCTGGCCTGGAAAGTGTCAAATGAAACAGAGGGGATACCATCAGCACGCAGATGCAAAACATTTTTTTGCCTGGTCAGGCATGGAGATCTATTGACGTTATTACGGCAAATAACCAAGGAGCAGTAAAAACAATGGCTTTATGGCGGAATAGTGGCGCAACCGTGACGTGGTTCAGAAGGATCTTCAGCTGCGCTTATTTTTATGCTTCCCTATTACAGATACAACCGTAGAGGCGAGGTTTGCGGAACAATGTATATGAAGAATCCGTCAAGAAAACAATGCAGGAAATACGGTACAATAAATGCAGTGACATAGTAATGGACGGACAAAAGTTCGCTATCTGTCCCGTTACGCCCCGGTGCTTTCCTCCTCCTTAGCCCGGGGCATTTTTTTGCGCAAGAGAATAAAACAAGCCGCAAAATAGATCCCCACGCGCAACGTGCTCCTTAAAGGGTGGAACCCAGCACACGCCCCGCGACAATATTCTGCACCTTAACCCGGCGCACCTGCATGCCCGGACTGCCGTCACCTGCACATTCCACCTCCAGGTATTCACCACTGACTCCACGCCAGAGTGCGGTGGCTCCGGTATCTGTTGGTGTGCGGGCGTGAAATATCACCTCCACCTCTTTGCCGATAAATTCCCGTGCAAAGGTATTGGCTTTGGTGCGCGCTATTTCGCGCAAGACGGTGGCGCGTTCACGCCGGAGTTCAATCGGAACCTGACCTGGCATCTGTGCCGCTGCCGTTCCACTTCTGGAACTGTAAGGGAACACATGCAGATAGCTGAATGGCAATGCCGCGAGCATGGCTCTTGTCTGCTCAAATTCTGCGCTGGTTTCCCCAGGGAAACCAGTTATCACATCAAATCCGAGCCCTGCTTTAGGGAGAGCCTGGCGGATGGTGAAGATTCTCTCCCTGAAAAAATCAGGCGTATATGTGCGCTTCATGCGCTCCAAAACTGGAGCTGATCCAGATTGAAGAGGAATATGCAAATGCGAACACACCCGCGGGGAGGTGGCAATTAAATCGATAAGTGCGGGGGTAAGTTCCTGAGGTTCGACAGAGCCCAGGCGAATTCGCGCAACTGAGGTGTTCTGCAAGATCAGGGCAACCAGACCAGCGAGATCCAGCTGTGCATCCAGGTCTTTCCCATATTGACCGATGTGGATTCCGGTCAGGACAATTTCGGCAAAGCCGGCAGCGCCAAGGGTCTGAACCTGCGCCACAACGTCGGAGGGGAGGACTGAACGGCTGCGCCCCCTGGCATAGGGGATGATACAGTAGGTGCAGAAATTGTTACATCCGGTCTGGATCTGGACAAAGGCGCGGCTGTGGTGGGCGAATCCACTTATTTGAAGGGAGGGGCTATGCTCAGCCCGGGCAATGTCACTGACCTGAATTTGGGAGCCACCGGGAGCAAGCAGAAGTTTAAGGTCCTGCTTTTCCATGTTGCCGAATACACGCTCCACCCCCGCTAAAGCAGAAAACATGCCGGGGTCAATCTGCGCTGCGCACCCGGTAACAAATATTCTGGCATCAGGACAAACGCGGCGTACACGCCGCACCAGTTTGCGTGACTGGGTGTCGGTAGCACCGGTCACGGTGCAGGTGTTGACAACAACCAGTTCGCAATCGTGCATGAGCGCACCGACCTGAAATCCAAGGCCCTCCAATTCGCCCTGCATGGCGGCAGATTCAAACTGGTTCGCCTTACAGCCAAGGGTAAGGATAGCTGCCTTACTCATCAGTATATCCACCCGCCACCAAGGATAACTTCACCGCGGTAAAACACTGCTGCCTGGCCAGGAGAGATGCCTGCCTGGGGAAGATCAAAGGTCACCAAGGCTTCTGAACCGCAAAGGGATACCACCGCATCCACCGGCTGTTGCCGATAGCGGATCTGACATTTAACTCGCAGCTCATCGGTACCATCAATATCCATACCCCACACCACTTGCTGTACCCGAATACACTTCTGATACAGGTGCTTTTTCTCCCCCACCACTACGCGGTTGTGCTCAGCTTCCAGGCGCACAACATATAAAGGTTCATGCCACCCCACCCCCAAACCACGCCGTTGCCCAACGGTATAGGCATGAATCCCCTGATGCTGTCCCAACACTGTTCCGTCTATATGGACAATGGCGCCCGGGGGCACAGGAAGGTGAGATCCACGTTGCTGCACCAGACATTTATAGTCGTCATCTTGCACAAAGCAGATATCCTGACTCTCGGCACTACTTTTAGCGCTGAGAGCAAAACGCTGCGCAGTACGGCGCACCTGTGGCTTGTTCATCTCTCCGAGGGGGAGGAGCACACGAGCCAGATCCATATCGGCAATACAGAACATGAAGTAGCTTTGATCTTTTTGCCAATCCGCACCGCGCGCCAGTGACCTCCCAGCAGGAGTAGATACGATTTTGGCGTAGTGTCCTGTGGCAAGATAATCACACCCCAGCTCCTCCGCAAATTTCAGGAGAAACCCAAACTTGAATTCGCGGTTGCACACTACACATGGATTCGGGGTAGATCCTTCGAGGTAGGATTGGCAGAAAGGTTGAATTATGCGCTGTTCAAACTCAGGAACAAAGTCCAACACATGTAACTCTATCCCAAGCTCTGTTGCCGATCTCTTCGCCGCAGCTACGCCAGCATCCCCTTTGGCTCCGGGGAGAAATCTGAGAGTAACACCGACGACGGTGTAGCCTTGTTCTTGAAGCAAGGCTGCGGAAACGCTGGAATCAACCCCGCCACTCATGGCAACGAGAACCTTCTGCGGCTGTTGTATATTATTGTTCATATAGGCTTTTTCAGTGTGCATGAGGATCAATTTCGCAGGAAATTACGGCACAATCGTATTGACTCAACTCGTCGAAGGCCAGGCTCATAGAAAGTAGCCGCCCCACCACTTGAGGCAGATGTTGTATCACATACTCAACATCCGCTTCCGTGTTATGAAACCCAAGGCTCAGGCGCACACTGGAATTCAGGGTCATATCAGCGGCATTCATCGCCTTTAAAACATGGGAGGCACCATCTGCACCGGAGGTGCATGCCGAACCGGAGGAAGCGGCAATCCCCACCATATCAAGGGCAAGGAGCAAGCCCTCACCTTCAACATAAGGAAAGGTGAGATTGAGGGTATTGGGGAGACAATTTTCGTGATCGCCATTGCGAGTCACATGCTCAACGTGTGCGTATATACCCTCTTCCAAGCGGTTGCGCAGTTCAGTGAGACGTTTACGTTCAGAACTGAGGTGCTCTTCTACCCATTGGCATGCACGCCCAAAGCCTACAATACCAGCGACGTTGTGGGTTCCGGCACGCAAGTGCTTCTCCTGATGTCCACCATGAATGTGGGGGGATATTTCCACACCGTCGCGCACATACAGAGCTCCTACCCCCTTCGGGCCGCCAATCTTATGCGCAGAAATAGTCAACAGATCAACCGGCACCTGCTTCACATCGATGGGCAGACGTCCCAAAGCCTGTACCGCATCGGTATGAAAGCGTACTCCATGCCTGCGTGCGATGGCGGCAAGTTGTTCGATGGGGAAGACAGTTCCGGTTTCGTTGTTCGCCCACATCAGAGAAATCAGGACAGTATCCACTTCAATGGCCGCCTCAACATCCGCGGGATCAATTCTACCTTTGCTGTCTACCGCAACGTAGGTTACCCGTCCCCCACGTTTTTCAAAGTAACGGCAGGTATCAAGCACTGCCGGATGTTCAACCGTCGAGGTTATAATGTGGTTCCCTTTAGCATGCAAGGCATCTACGCTTCCTAGCAGGGCCAGATTGTCCCCTTCGGAACCACCGCTGGTAAAAATTATTTCATGCGGCTGTGCATTTAATACCCTGGCAACCTGGGCCCGCGCCTGGTGTAACATTGTACTGGCCTGGCGCCCGGCCCAGTGGATACTCGATGGATTGCCAAACTCAGTGCGCAAACACGGCAGCATAGCTTCAACAACTTCCGTGTGTAACAAAGTGGTAGCATTATTATCCAGATACACCTGACGCAAAACAACCTCCGCACGGCACACAGGCCGAATTTATGCGCAATTCCCTTATCAGTTAGCGGCGGAACATATCCACGGGCCGCTGGCGTGGTCGTATGCACAACAACGTACGAACTTTACTGATCATTCGACGTGACTGGCTCCGTATGTTTGTTCGCTCTAGCCATCAGATCTTTTATCGAAATATGTGCTAAAAAATTTCGGATTTTATCCCCCAGTTCATTCCAGACTGGATACATAAAACAATCTGACTGCCGCGAACAGCCAGATTCAATGTCGGTGCATGCAGCTGGGGCGATGGTTTCATCTACACTTTCAATTATCTGCTCCAGACTTATATCGGCGGCATCGCGTGATAGCATATATCCGCCACCGGGGCCGCGCACACTCTGCACCAGCCCACTGCGACGCAAGCACGCGAACAGCTGTTCCAGATAGGGCAAGGAGATATCTTCAATCTCAGAGATCTCCCGAATAGACACCGGCCGATCATCGTGTTGGGTTGCTAATCGAACCAGCGCTCGAGTTGCATACAACGACCGTTTGGATAAACGCATAATAGACCCCTTCTACTTAGTATTAACGTTCTTTTGCGGCAAAACACAATCCGAGCGCTATTCGCTACTTCCCCAGCTCCTTTTCCAGCTCATGCAGGCGCTGCTCCAGCGTGTGCATTTTAGCCATAAGCTGGGCCGTATTCCTCCCCTGCACATCTGGAATTTTACCATGTTCAAGATCCGGACGCTCAGAACGCACCCCGTCCGGGTGCTTGGGTACATTTATAACCACCTTCGCCGGGATTCCCACCACCGTAGCATTTTCAGGCACCGGCTTGACCACAACCGAATTTGACCCGATCTTACTACCGTTAGCGACGAAAAACGGCCCTAGAATTTTGGCTCCAGCCCCCACCACCACATTGTTTCCCAAGGTCGGATGACGTTTCTCCTTGGCCCAGGAGGTTCCGCCCAGGGTGACTCCATGGTAAAGGGTGCAATTGTCCCCTATTTCAGCGGTTTCTCCTATTACAACCCCCATACCGTGATCGATAAAAAACCCGCGCCCTATTTTAGCTCCCGGATGAATCTCTATTCCAGTTACGAAGCGGGTAAAGTGGGAAAGTACTCGCGCCAGCAGAAAGAGTTTTTTCTGCCACAGCCAATGCGACATCCGATGGAATTGCAACGCATGAAAACCCGGATAGCAGATAAGAACCTCCAGAACAGAACGCACCGCCGGATCACGGTCGAACACAACCTGAATATCCTCTTTAAGTCGGTCAAACATATATGTCTCCTGAATGTCTCCTGATGCTTCTATTGCTGAAATTAACCTTCACGCCCCGCCAGTTTTTTCATACTGTGTCAAATGCCCCTGCACCATTAACTTATTCAAGCTTCCGCTGGAATGGGTGAGGTAAACATATAACATTCCATACCCATTCAATCAAGTATCTTAGGCACATAATAACTTACAAAAAGAGGCGATAAACAGGATTATCCGTCTCATCTATATACACATAACCAAGGCGGTCCAGAACCTCATTAACCTGATGCCGCTGCGCATCGGGCAACTCCAGCCCTACGAGAACACGGCCGAAGCACCCTCCTTGAGTACGATAATGAAACAGCGAGATATTCCAGGTTGAACCAAGCGCCGCCAGAAATCTGCTCAGAGCTCCTGGGCGTTCGGGAAACCAGAACCGGTAGAGCAATTCATCTTCAATCTGCGGACAGCGTCCCCCCACCATGTAGCGCACATGGGTTTTGGCCAGCTCATTATCTGTTATATCCAGACTTTTATAGTTGTGCTGTACAAGCTGACGGTGGAACTCTTTGCGCTCCTCTGTGTGGAACGTGGATATCCCCACAAAGATACACGCCTCGTGAGAATCGGCGCGGCGGTAGTTAAACTCGGTTATATTGCGCTCGGCGACGATGCTGCTGCAAAAATTTCGCAATGCCCCGGGCTGCTCCGGAATATTAACCGCAAACAGGGCTTCTTCATGTTCACCAATCCGGGCGCGCTCCGCCACATAACGCAGGCGGTCAAAATTCATATTGGCGCCAGAATTTATCGCTACCAGGTGCTGGCCCTGCAGTTTATGTTGCTGCACATATTTTTTCAGGCCCGCTACCCCCAGAGCCCCGGCCGGCTCCACTATGGAGCGAGTTTCCTGATATATCGCGCGGATGGAACTGCAGATTTCGTCGGTACTCACCAGGATCATGTCATCTACATATTTATGGCACAGATTGAAGGTCTTGTGGCCAACATCTCTGACCGCTACTCCATCGGCAAATATCCCCACCTGCGTTTGGTGCACCGGCGCTCCAACTTCCATTGAGCGGGTCATAGCGCAGCTATCCTCCGGCTCCACACCGATGATTTTCACTCTGGGGTCTACGGCCTTCATGTAGGCCGCGATGCCAGCAATAAGGCCCCCACCCCCGACCGGGACAAAGATCGCATCCAACTTGCCTGCACTCTGACGCAGGATTTCATCTGCAACCGTACCCTGCCCGGCGATGACATAATCGTCATCAAAGGGATGGATATACACCATCTTGCTCTCATCCAGAATAGTTGCACAGTGGATAGCTGCTTCGGAATAATTATCCCCATGCAGAACAACCTCGGCACCCAGGCTGCGCACGGCCTCCACCTTGATAGCCGGAGTGGTGACAGGCATGACGATGACCGCTTTAATGTCGAGCTGACGCGCTGAAAATGCCACCCCTTGCGCATGATTCCCCGCCGAAGCCGTGATAACGCCCCGGCGTTGCTCATCCGGGCTCAACTGGGCTATGCGGTTGTATGCGCCACGCAGCTTAAAAGAAAATATAGGCTGCAGATCTTCTCGCTTAAGGTAAATGTAATTATTCAGTTTCTCACTGAGCTTAACCGCTTCTTCCAGGGGGGTTTCCACTGCGGCTCCATAAACCCTGGAGGTTAAAATACGCTTCAGTACTGCCTGCATCTCGTGTGTTCTCCCCAACTCGGGTGAGCTAAAATATGCATAAACCCAGTGCCTGGCTGCACTGGCCGCGCACTTTGTATCACGCACAACGGACAAAAATCAATCAAAGGCGCAGGAAGTACCGCAAATTTGCGCATTTAATCGGGAATAAAACAGCGTTCAGGTATCGACAATCGTATACAATTTATTCTATACTGCCATCTGTCAAGCTTGGTTGGAAGGGGAGGATACTACCCCCAATATTGTTCAATACCAATAGTATTTTCGTATTTTCAATTCTATGTAAAGGAGAGCACGAATGGCTGAATTCAAGTATCAGGATCCATTTCCACTGGGACAAGACAAGACTCAATACCGCCTGCTGACCAAAGACTATGTCAGCACCGCCAACTTCGAGGGTGAAGAGGTACTTAAGATTGATCCCGAGGGGCTGGCTTTTCTGTCCAACCAAGCGTTCCGCGAGGTAAACTTTCTATTGCGCCCGGCGCATAATGACAAGGTTGCGGCGATTCTGCAAGATCCGCAAGCATCCGCCAACGACCGTGGCGTAGCCATGGCGATGTTGCAAAATGCGGTGGTTTCAGCCAAATTTGAGCTGCCTTTCTGCCAGGATACCGGGACCGCCACGGTGCTGGGCAAAAAAGGGCAGAACGTCTGGACCGGCGGCAACGACGCGGAGCAGCTTTCAGCCGGGGTATATAAAACCTACACCGAAGAGAACCTGCGCTACTCCCAGAATGCCGCGCTCAATATGTATGACGAAGTGAACACCAAGTGCAATCTCCCCGCGCAGATTGACCTCATGGCCACTGAAGGGGACGAATATAAGTTCTTGTTTGTCGTAAAGGGTGGCGGCAGCGCCAACAAAAGCTATCTGTATCAGGAAACCAAGGCCACCATTAACAAGAACACCTTGGTGGACTGGCTGGTTGAAAAGATGAAATCGCTGGGAACTGCGGCCTGTCCGCCGTACCATATCGCGTTCTGTATCGGCGGCACCAGTGCCGAAACCTGTCTCAAGACCGCCAAACTTGCCTCCACTGCATACCTTGATGAACTTCCCACAGAAGGTAATGAGTTAGGCCAGTCTTTTCGGGATGTAGAGCTGGAAAAAGAGCTGCAGAAGCGTGCTGAAGATCTTGGTATTGGCGCGCAGTTCGGCGGCAAATACTTTTCCCACGACATCCGGGTGGTGCGCAGCAGTCGCCACGGCGCGTCCTGCCCCATCGCCCTTGCTGTTTCATGCTCAGCAGATCGCAACATCAAGGCTAAAATCAACAAAGAGGGGATCTGGCTGGAGCAGATGGACGCCAACCCTGCCCGCCTGATGCCCAAAGAGAGCCGCGGGCAGCGCCCCGAGGTGGTAAAAATAGACCTCAACCGCCCAATGGACGAAGTACGGGCAGAACTCTCCAAATACCCCATCAAAACCCAGCTGTCTCTGAACGGAACCATCATCGTAGGGCGCGATATCGCCCATGCACGCTTCCAGGAAATCATCGAGCGGGGCGAAGAGTTGCCCCAATACCTGATGGATTACCCCATTTACTATGCCGGCCCGGCAAAAACGCCGGCGGGGAAACCCTCGGGCTCCTTCGGCCCGACCACCGCATCACGCATGGATCCGTATGTTGAGATGCTTCAGTCCCGCGGGGCCTCCATGATCATGATCGCCAAGGGGAATCGCTCCCAGCAAGTAACTGACTCCTGCAAGAAGTATGGCGGCTTTTATCTTGGCTCTATCGGTGGACCGGCAGCGGCACTGGCAGAGTATAATATCAAAAGTGTAGAATGTCTGGATTTTGAAGAACTTGGCATGGAGGCGGTGTGGAAGATCGAAGTTGAGGATTTCCCGGCCTTCATCCTGGTTGACGACAAAGGAAACGACTTCTTCAAGGAACTGGGAATTTAACCCCCTAAATTAAGCACGCATAAGTTCTTTCATAAGGCAGCCGGCGGAATACCCGCCGGCTGTTTTTTTGTGCTGTTGCAGGTGCCAGCCTGCTTAACAGTTGCGTAACAGCAGGCGGCCAAAAGTACCGGGTCTCTACTCCCACGCTCTGCTCTCTAGTGGAAATGGAGCAGCAGGGAGGCCATTCAGGGTAAAGTGAAGGAAGTCGGCGAA
>CAYUJC010000059.1:0-18111 GCA_964444945.1 uncultured Desulfuromonas sp. | reverse complement strand
AAGGTATCGAAGGCAAAATCGCCCCCTTTATCTTTCGAGGTTTCGGACCAGTCCTGATAGCCATAATTGACGCGGAGCGCGCCCCCGATACGGATATCAGGTTTGCTGCTGTTGACCGCCTCGGTGACCATGGCGCGCAGGGAACTTTCCTGCTCTGCGGTTGCCACGGGAACGGCGGTAGTTTCAGCACGTTCAGCGCGGGCAGAATCAGCCGCTATTTTGGCTTCGAGGCGCGCCAGACGCTCTTTCAGCGCGTTGATTTCATTTAGGGTGGCGACATCAATCGCCAGCACCTGCGCCGGGCTGAACAGGACGGTGGTCGCGAGCATGACTGCAAACATAAGCGAATTCTTGAGTGTGACCTTGGCCGTGCCAGGCAACCATCTACCTGCGCCCCGATGTGAGTCTAAGTGTGAATTCCTCGGTGCCATTCTACATTCTCCCTTTTTTAGTTTTACGGTTTGCTCTCTTGGCTTGCTCCCTTTTAAATAGATGAACGTTACTTCTGGCAGGGTTATCTACTTAAAACAGGCGCAGAGCTGCTTCTCCTGCTTGTTTTTAGTACAATTCGTGTGCTGGTTTGCGTCGTTGCAATTTAGTTCGTAAGCAAACGACTAGAACACAGAAGGGGTGACCTTGTCAACCGCAGGGACCCATTTCTAACACATTGAAAGCAAAGGACAATTCATCCTCTGGTTGTTTCTGTACCCTGATGAAGGGCGTAACTCTTATTTAAAATTGGCCTTGGCGGGGGGGTTATCGCATTGATTTCGAATGAATAAAAAAAGGCTTTCTGTTCTTATTTCAGTCAATTAGGGCGGTCAATAATGGCGCTGGGATGGAGGCTCGTCTAAGCTGTTTTGGTGCGGAAAACAAAATTTTGGTTGCAAGTAAATGTTCTGTTGGCATAATCGAAGGCTTACTATTGGCACCCTAACGTATTTTGCGCCACCGCGCCGTTACAGTTTCCACAGCCTGCTTTTATTGATGGATACGCTATGCTCCCCCCACACACAGACCAAATTGTGAACCAGAGTTACGAAAAGCGCATTTTACGCTCGTTGCGCCGCATCATTCGAGCGGTGGAGCTGCGTTCTCACAAGATCGCACAACTCTACAAAATTACCGGCCCGCAGCTGGCGTGCCTGCACACCATTATTGACCACGGTCCGATGACTTCGGCGACCCTTTCCACCCATCTGGTGTTGAGCCCGAGTACCATCGTGGGGATTATTGATCGCCTGCAGGAAAAAGGCTGGGTCACGCGGGATCGGAGCACGACCGACCGGCGCCAGATTCTGCTGGATGTGACTCAAGCCGGACGAGAGGTGGTAAAGAACGCCCCCATGCCCCTGCAGGGCACCCTGCTGCATTCCCTGGAAGAAATTTCGGAACTGGAACGGGTCGCGGTGACGCTGGCACTGGAGAAGGTGGTGGATATGCTGGAGGCGGGGACGATTCCGGCGGCACCGATGCTGGAGGCAGGCGCACTTACGGCGCAACAGCCAAACCTCGACCAGGAGCTTGATGAGTTTGAGTAAAAGCGGGCGGGCTTATTTTACCTGCGCCAGCATTAAGGCGCGGCGCGGCGCGGGATAGCCTTCGATGGTACGCATGGGGTCGTCGGGGTGGAGAAAATCGGCCAGTGATTCAGTCTGAATCCAGGCGGTTCTGCGCTGCTCGGCTTCGGTAGTTCTGGATACATCCACGCAGCGAATGTGGGTAAAGCCGCTCCGTTCAAGCCAGCATTCCAGACATTTCACCGTGGGGAGAAAGAACACGTTGTTCATCTTCGCGTAACGCGCGCGCGGGGTCAGGGCTATATCTTCAGCGCCGGGGATCACCAGGGTTTCGAGCACCAGTTCGCCACCGCGCCGCAGGGTCTGGCGCAGGGTGGTAAGGGTTTCGAGGGGGGAACGCACATGGTAGAGCACCCCCATATGAAAGATGGTGTCGAAAAAGCCTGGCATAGGGGGGAGTTCTTCAAACTTCAGCGGCAGGGTGTGGAGGCGTTCCTGCGCGGCGAGGGCGGCCAGAAAGCGAAACTGGTAGTAGAAGGTGGCGTACGGCTCCAGCCCGAGGAGCAACGCGGGGTGCTGGCTCTGCATCCGAAACAGGTAATAACCACTGCTGCTGCCGACATCAAGAACTTTTCTCCCCCGCAGCGGGGCGAGGTGCGGCTGCAGGCGCTGCCACTTCAGCCACGAGACCCATTCGGTATCCAGGTCGATGCCAAAAATGCGAAACGGCCCTTTGCGCCATGGGCGCAGCCCGAACAGCGCCAGCTCGAGGGCTTCTTTATCTGCCTCACCTAGCTGCGCATCCAGCCCAATCTCGACCCGGTCTGCGTCCAGACGCAGGTGCTGCGCCTGCAGGGGTGGCAGCGCCGCGAGCAGGTTGGCGTAAATCTGACATTTTCTATCCCGGCGCTGCCGCTCCAGACGCGCTCTGACGCGCTGCTGCAGTTCAGGCAGCCACGCCCCGGCTTTGGCGTGTTCTAAATCGCGCCACAGGGACTGCCAGGGGGGGCCTTCTAACGCTTTATGCATAAAAATCCCGCAAAATTAAACCACTTGAGCCAGATGCTCACCTGCGTAAATCCACACGCACGCAGGCGCTTCAGATGCACTTCACAGGTTTCAGGCACCAGCACATCTTCGAGGGCATCGCGTTTCTGGCTGATTTCCAGTTCGGAGTAGCCATTTTCCCGTTTGAAGCTGTAGTACCATTCGCGCTCAATTTCGGCCATCTGCGGATCGGCGTCTTCTATCTTTTCACTCAAAAGCAGCACTCCCCCAGGTTCCAGCGCAGTATACAGGCGCCGCAGCAGCTTTTCTCTGACTTCAAGGGGCATAAACTGCAGGGTCAGGTTGGCCACCACAACGGTGCAGGGAGCGTAATCCACCACTTGTGCGGCCTGTTGCAGCAGGGTAAATTTTTGGGTGGCGGGGAGGCTGAGCTGGGCAAGGCGTTGGCGATAACGTGCCAGCATGGGGGCAGAGGGGTCTATCCCTATGAGTTCAAACGGGCGCTTGTGCAGCAGCTTCTGGACGGTGATGCCAAAATTGCCATGGGAGCAACCCAAATCGTAGATGCGGGTGCCGGCCGTGTGGTAATGCACAGCCATCTGCGCCTGGCGCAGCAGGGTTTCGTGATACAGGGGGACGCTGCGCTGGAGCATATCATCAAAGACCTGCACCACCTTTTCGTTAAACTCAAACGGCGTCACCTGGCCGAGGGAGTCTGAATAGATCTTATCTTTGTTCATGGTCTAAAGTTCTCGGTCGGTTGTGGTTTTTTTCTTTGGGGATGGGTTTAAGATAACATACAAGGGGTAATTCACGAATTGCCCATGTTTGCGCAGCCACCATACGCAAAGCGGGGGAACGAGATTGCGGGTCGAGCCCGCAATGCCGGAAAGGGCCTGCACCCAACCACCCCTGACCCCTCCTTAGGTAAGGAGGGGAATTGCCTGCAGGCGAATGCCGATAAAAACAACGACACCGGTAACGAAAACGGGTTTCGCGGTTACCGGTGCCATTGAGTCTGAAAATTTATGCGTGAATGTACGCGGTTACGCTGCCAGAGAGGGTAAGGCCGTTGCCCTTCCCCGTAATTAACCGATGCGCTCGCGGCGCTCCTGTTCTTCCTTGCAGTCGATACACAGGGTTGCGACCGGACGGGCGCGCAGGCGCGATTCGGTTATCTTTTCCTCGCAGCTTTCGCAGATACCGAACTCACCATCTTCAATGCGTTTGAGCGCTTCACGGATTTTGCCAATCAGGCGGCGTTCCCGGTCGCGGATCCGCAACTCGAAGTTACGATCTGACTCCATAGAGGCGCGATCGGTGGGATCCGGGAAATTTTCCTTTTCATCCGTCATCTCCGCTACGGTTTTGCCAGCATCGCGGAGCAAAGTCGCTAGTTGCTCTTCCAGAAGAGCCTTAAATTCTTCAACCTTACCTTTTTCCATAACACCACTCCAGATAAATAGCAGAGGTCTTGTAAAAATCGGCTCATAATATTAGCTAACTGGTGTCAAGTCAAGAGTAAGTATGGCGAAGGGGTACGGTTGTTGGTTCCTGTTGCTAAGAGCTGGATTCTACGCGTTGGGGATATGGTCGGGGTCAGTGCTCTGCGCGCGCATTGTTATTTCGCCATCTGCCAGACCTGTCAGGTTAATCTCTTCCTGGCGCGCCAGGCGGGCGAAATCATATTCCTTGAGCCGCTCAATCATGCCCTGACGCACCTCTTTCCATGCTTCGTGTACCGGGCAGTAGCTATCACGTTCGCAGATGCCGCGCCCGCACAGGCATTTGTTTATATACAAGGGATCTTCCTCTATACTGTAAATATCGTAAATGGTGATCTGCGCTGGTTCTTTGCGGAGAAAAAACCCTCCCCCTACTCCACGTTGTGAACCTATTATACCCGCCTTAACCAGGGGTTGAAATATTTTGGTCAGAAAAGCGGGGGTTACTTCCTGGGTGACACAGATATCCTTTTTCAGGATTATCTCCCCGGTGGGGAATTTGGCCATGTACAGCACCGCGCGCACGGCATATTCTGTTGCACGTGTAATTACCATGGAGACTCCGTATGTGTAGTTGATTAGCCCGTTGGTTTGCCAACGGATCAGCCGGTTGTCTGCGAGTGCGCTTCTTGCCACGGCACACCGACGCGGGCGGATCCTTGCGGATAGCGCTGCAATAGTAGTAAACCAGTCGGGTTTGGTACTTTAAGCCTATACTTAAATGGACTCAAGCACAGATGTCAAACAAATATCACCCTTTCTCTCTTTTATATCCAGACGCTGCCCGCGTCGGCCGGATTGTGATTACCGCTCATGCTGCCACATATGCAGTCAAATGACTCCGCCATTGAGGCCACCATGGGGCCAGCCAGCATCACGGACCATACCGTAGGGCGCTTCGCCCCCAGCCCTACCGGGATGCTGCACACCGGCTCGCTGGTAACGGCGGTTGCGAGCTATCTGTTTGCCAAATCTCAAGGGGGAAGATGGCTGCTGCGGATGGAGGATCTGGATACGGCGCGCAATATTCCGGGCGCGGCGGCTGCGATTCTGCGCCAGCTGGAACATCTGGGCCTCTACTGGGATGGCCCGGTGGTGTACCAGAGCGCGCGCTTGGAGCTCTATGCCGATACTCTGCACCAGCTCCTACACACGGGGGATGTGTACCGCTGCACCTGCACCAGACGGGAAATTGCGGCTGCGGCGCTACGCCATACCGCCTCAGGCCCGGTTTATAGTGGAAGGTGTCGGGAAGGGTGTGCCCGCCACCCTGGGAACCGGCCGGGAGGGCAGCACGGGAGCTGGCGCTTCAAGGTGGATACTGCTCCGGTCAGCTTCATCGATATTCTCCACGGTCAGATCACCCAACAACTGGCGCTGGAGGTTGGGGACTTTATCCTCAAGCGCGCGGATAACATTTTTGCCTATCAGTTTGCCACCCCCCTTGATGACGCCGCACAACATATCACGCAGGTGATTCGCGGCGCAGATCTGCTCGATTCCACCCCGCGGCAGATATCCCTGCTGCAGCGCCTGGGGCTGTCCCTCCCCACCTTCGGGCACCTCCCGCTGGTTGTTGACGAGGAAGGCCACAAGATCAGTAAAAGCACGCAGCGCCTGGAAAGGATTGACGCCACCGTTCCTTTACCCTTCGGGGGGGAGGATCTCTTCAGGGTTCTTGTGTTTCTGGGGCAAGCCCCGCCGCCGGAGCTGCTTACTTGCAACCAGGGCGCGACCGTGCCGCCAAAAGAGCTGTTGCGCTGGGCGCTGCATAATTTCGACCCTGCCACCATCCCCCTGAAAAACAAACCCCTGGGCTAGTCAGCCTTAGGATAGGGCGTGATTATGTCCAACTTTTGCACTAATAAAACGGGGCGAACCCTGCGGTTCGCCCCGTTTTAGTGCTTCTATCTACCGTGCGTGACTTACTTAGGCAATGCCTTGATATACTCACGGTTGAGCTTGGCTATGAATTTAACGCTGACCCCTTTCGGGCAGCCAGCTTCACACTCATAGTGGTTTGAGCAGTTCCCGAAGCCATTTTCCAGCATGGTGGTGGTCATCGCTTTGACCCGCTCCGCCGCTTCTATCTTACCCTGGGGCAGGGTTGCGAGCTGGGCTACCTTGGCGCTGGTGAAGAGCATGGCGCTGCCATTGGGGCACGCTGCCACACAGGCACCACAACCAATGCACTCGGCCGCGTCCATGGCGTACTCGGCCATCGGCTTGGGAATGAGGGTCTGGTTCGCCTCGCCAACTTCCCCGGTATAGGCTGAGGTATAGCCACCGGCCTCGATGATACGATCAAGGGCGGAGCGATCCACAACCAGGTCTTTTACTATCGGGAAGGCCGATGCGCGCCACGGCTCCAACGTCAGGCTGTCGCCATCTTTAAACTGGCGCATGTGCAGCTGACAGGCGGTGGTCTTTTCCTGGGGCCCGTGGGGACGCCCATTAACGACGCAACCACAAGTTCCGCAGATACCTTCACGGCAGTCGTTGTCAAATTCAATGGGCTCTACACCCGTCTGAATAAGCTCCTGGTTCACTTCATCGAGCATCTCCAGGAAGGAGCTGTCGGGGCTGACATTCTTGGCCTCGTACTGCTCAAACTTGCCCTTGCCTTCAGGGCCGTTTTGGCGCCATACGTAAAGTGTCAGGTTCATTATTTATAACTCCTTACTGCAAGTTTCACATTTTCGAATTTGAGGGGCTCCTTGTGCAATTCAGGTGCCTTCCCCTCTCCTTTGTATTCCCATGCAGCGACATAGGCAAAGTTTTCATCATCGCGGGTAGCCTCGCCATCTTCAGTCTGATGCTCGACGCGGAAGTGCCCACCGCAGGACTCTTCCCGGTGCAGGGCGTCGGTGGTCAGGATTTCGGCAAATTCGAAGAAATCCGCCACGCGGCCAGCCTCTTCGAGCTGACTGTTGCGTCCTGAAGCATCGCCGGGAACCTTGACATCCTGCCAGAACTCCTCACGCAGGGCGGGGATAGCCTGGAGCGCCTCGGTGAGGCTCTCTTTGCTGCGGGCCATGCCAACCTTATCCCACATGATTTTGCCGAGCTCCCGGTGGAAGGAGCTGACGGAGCGCTTCCCGTTAATGTTGAGAAGCTTCTCCAGAGACCCCTTCGTTTCTTCAAGGGACTTCTTGAACTCGGGGTGCTCATCGGTCACTTCACCCGGCTTCACCCCGGCGAGGTAGTTGCCGATGGTGTAGGGGATTACGAAGTAGCCATCAGACAGCCCCTGCATGAGGGCGGAAGCGCCGAGACGGTTGGCGCCGTGGACGGAGAAGTTGGCTTCGCCGAGGACAAACAGACCCGGAACATTACTCATGCAGTTGTAGTCTACCCACAGACCACCCATAGCATAGTGCGGCGCGGGATAGATGCGCATCGGCTGCTTGTAGCCATCCTCGTCAGTAATCTTCTCATACATGTCGAACAGGTTGCCATAACGCTCACGGATGGTATCTTCCCCGACGCGCTTGATGGAGTCCTCAAAGTCGAGGTACACCCCGCGCTTGCCGGGCCCTACGCCGCGGCCGTCGTCACACTGCTCTTTGGCGGCACGGGAGGCGATATCGCGCGGCGCCAGGTTCCCGAAGGAGGGGTACTTGCGCTCAAGGTAGTAGTCGCGATCCTCTTCGGCGATTTCACTGGCGGGCTTTTCGCAATCTTCTTTGCGCTTCGGCACCCAACAGCGTCCGTCGTTGCGTAGTGATTCGGACATCAGCGTAAGCTTGGACTGATGCTCGCCACTCTGCGGGATACAGGTCGGGTGGATCTGGGTGTAGCAGGGGTTGGCCATGTAAGCACCTTTTCTGGTTGCTTTCCATGCTGCGGTAACGCTGCAGCCCATGGCGTTGGTTGAGAGGTAGAATACGTTGACGTAGCCACCAGTCGCCAGCACCACTGCGTCGGCCCAGGAGGTCTTGATCTCGCCGGTGCTCAAGTCGCGGTAGGTGATACCCTTGGCGACACCGTCAACCACGACGAGGTCGAGCATTTCGGTGCGCGCTTTAAGCTTTACTGTTCCCGCTTTCACCTGGCGTGCCAGAGCCTGATAGGCCCCGAGGAGGAGCTGCTGCCCGGTCTGGCCGCGCGCGTAAAAAGTACGGGATACCTGCGCGCCACCGAAAGAACGGTTGGAGAGCAGACCGCTGTACTCGCGCGCGAACGGAACGCCCTGCGCGACACACTGGTCGATAATGTTGTTACTTACCTGCGACATCCGCCACACATCCGCCTCGCGCGCGCGGAAGTCGCCGCCTTTGATGGTGTCGTAGAACAAGCGGAACACGCTGTCGCCGTCGTTGTGATAGTTCTTGGCGGCGTTAATGCCACCCTGCGCCGCAATACTGTGGGCACGCCGGGAGCTGTCCTGATAGCAGTAGGCTTCTACATTGTAGCCAAGCTCACCTAAACTCGCGGCACCGGCACCACCGGCGAGGCCGGTTCCAACCATGATGATTTTGAATTTACGCTTGTTAGAGGGGTTGATCAGCTTCATATCAAAGCGATGCTGATCCCAGGTTTTCTCAATAGGTCCATTGGGACATTTTCCATCTAAAATCACGAGGTATCCTCCTAAACGTTAATCAGGCCCAGAAGTATGGACACCGGTATGGCGATAAAGCCAGCAAAAATAACGACGGCAGCGGCACGGCCAATCTTTTCCATAACAGGAAGAGATTCAGCGCCCAGCCAGCCCACTGTCTGGAACAGGCTCTGTACCCCGTGGCTCAGGTGCAGCAGCAGAGTTACCATTGCACCGACATAAATCAGACTGATAAAGAACTTCTGAAAACTGAGCACCATCATGGTGAACACGTCCGCGCGGCCCAGGGCATCTGGTGGCAGAGCACCGACGGAGATCTCCGGGTTGGTTACGTGCATAGTGAAATGGAGCACATGATAGATCACAAAGACGAGAAGAATCAGACCTGTATAGATCATGGTCAGAGCACCGAAGGAGGTGCGCGGGTGTTTTATTTCGTTGTACTCAATAGCACGCGCCGCACGATTTTCCAGGGTCAGTTGAATACCGTAGAAAATGTGCAGAGCGAAAAGGGCAAGCAGCACCAGCCGGAAGATCCACACAATCGGACCCAGGGCGTGGAGATGCTCTGCATAAGAATTAATGCCATCAGGGCCAATAAACACTGATGAGTTCCCAAGCAAGTGGACAACGACAAAAAGAAACAGGAACAATCCTGTCACTGCCATCACAAGCTTTCTTCCGACAGAGTTTTGCAGCATTTGCATAGTTGTTACCTATCCTTGAATAGTTGGTTATGAATGCGGGCACTTAGCCGCTGACATCTCGGCTCTGCCTGCATTCCTGACTCTGTACCGCCATTCACAGCAAAAAGCAGGACCTGTCCGTTTGTGGTGGCGACCTCCAATTAACACATTGCAGCAACATAATATCCCCCTTAGATACGCATATGGAAACATAACACCCGCACCACAAAAAGTTACGATGTGCAACGCCCCTGCGGGCGGGATCAAATATTGGGAACCATTCTAAACACCGTTTTACAAAATTGCAAAAGAAATTGTATACAATACCCAGAGCCTGGACCTGAAGCAGGTCGCACCACAACTCGAAGGGCCCTGCCACCCGACGTAACAGGTCTGTTTCTACAGGGATAATGAGCTGGTATGCCGCGCCGCTGCAGCCCATGCACCCCCTCCCACATAATGTGCTCGCGCTTCTTAATCAAAGAGGCTGGTTCAGGTTTGGGTGCGTTCCAGGGGTGAAAGGGCGAAAACCCAACCTCCCCTAGCCCCTCCTCAGGTAAGGAGGGGAATTATACACCCTTTACCCTGTGGCCATATCGTACGTTATCCACTGCTGCAGAATATGCCCTACCATCGTATACCCGAACAACGGGGGGATGTAGGAGCAGGTGCCCAGCGGAATTTTACACCAGTCGGAGCCGGTACGGCGCTGCGCAGGGGGGTGGTGCAAGGGGCGAAACTCTTCGGTGGAATAGACTACCGGCACCGCGGCGTTCACGGCGCGGCGCCGCAACTCTTTACGGATAATCCGCGCCAGGCGGCAGGTGGTGGTGGAGAAGATGTCAGCGACTTTTATCTGGGTCGGATCTGTTTTGTTACCCGCACCCATGGAGGAAATAATGGGAATCTGGGCGTTGACACAGCGTTCAATTAAATCAATTTTGGCGGAAATGGTGTCGACACAGTCAAACACGCAGTCCGCCGGATGGGCAAGGATCTGCGCCGCCGTAGCAGCGCTGTAGCTCAGCTGCAGGGGGGTGATATGCACCTCTGGATTGATGGCGGCACAGCGTTGCGCCGCAAGCTCGACCTTGGGGCGCCCAATATCGGGCTGTAAGGCGTAGAGTTGACGATTGGTATTTCCGCAGGCACTGCAGTCAGGGTCTACGACGGTTATATGGCCGATTCCGCCGCGCACCAGCGCTTCCACCACGTAGCTGCCCACCCCGCCGAGACCCAGAACGATGGCGTGGCGTTTATCCATCTGGGCTATATGGCTGGCGCCGGCCAGCAACTGCAAGCGCTCGAAGGGTTCGGTACTGTACTGTGGCATAATCAGGGTGCTTTCTCGTGTTGTGGAATTGCCCCGGAGGGGAGAAACAGCTTTTTGCTGTTGCGCCACATCTGCTGGCAGATACGCGCAGGGGTTTCGGCGTTGATTTCAGCCAAGCGCTGTACGATGGCAAGCAGCACCGCCGCGCGCTGTGCTGCGGTAGCATAGCCTTCCATCCCCCCTTGCGCATCTGTTTCGAGTACAAGCCGATCAAGGGGCAGATGGCGCAGCGCCGCAGGCAACTTGCGCGCGCGTGGATGGAGGAGCAGCGGCCCGACGCCGAGGTAAAACCCCTGGCGGATAAAATCGT
Organism: uncultured Desulfuromonas sp.; assembly: GCA_964444945.1. Taxonomy (GTDB): domain Bacteria; phylum Desulfobacterota; class Desulfuromonadia; order Desulfuromonadales; family Desulfuromonadaceae; genus JAIVHC01. The sequence continues at coordinate 7,185 of CAYUJC010000059.1, read as the reverse complement.
GGCCGATGTTGGCGCCGGCGTTGAAGGCGTGCACCACTCCACCTACCTGCGCGGCTTGCTCTTCGCGCAGAAGCGCCAACATGCGCGGATAACCTCTGGGTATATGCAATATCAAGGGTTTCTTCACCCTGAGCGCGAGGCGAATCTGGGCGCGCAATACCTGTTCCTGGACTTCCAGCGCTGCTCCAGCGGCTGGATCCAGCCCCACCTCACCCACGGCGACAATCTCTGGCCGGCGCAACAGCTCCTCCAGATGCGCGGCGCAAGAGGGTTCCCACTGTTGAGCAAACCATGGATGAAGCCCAAGCGCCCCCAACCGATATATATTCCCCTCAAGCAAAGGGGGTAACGTCTGCCAGTGTTTCACCTCCACACTGGCGATGAGCTCGTAACGCCCCGGTTGAGGCGGGGGGTGCGCATTCAGCTCCAGGCCACAATGGCAGTGGGCGTCAAACAGGGGAACTGCACTGGCGGCAAAGCAGGGCAATGATGACTCCGGGGGGATTTTCTTCAGGGCTTCGCTTCTACGCCGGTGTTGAGGCAGAACCGATCTACCAGATGCACCACCTTGGTGACGTCGGGCTTGCTGGTATAGGCGTCGGCCCCCACCTCCTCACATTTATGCGAGGTGTTGTCATTGATAAGGCTCGAATAGATGACGACGTTGATATGCTTCATCAGCGGATCGTCTTTAATCTGTTTACATAAGGACAGCCCATCCAACTCAGGCATCTCAATGTCGGAAACCACCAAGATGGGGAGGTTCTTTTCCTCTTTGGCGCGCAACAACGCATCCAGACACTGCCTGCCATTCCCAAAGCCTTCAACCTGGGCATATCCGGCTTTACGCAGCACTTTGAGAATCCCCTGGCGGATAATAGTAGAATCTTCTGCGAAAAACAGCTTGGCTTCGGCACGGCTGTCCGCTCTGTCCGGCAGCAGTTCATTGCCCCCGGCACCGACGACGTAGTGGGCTCCACCGCCGAATATTTCATAGGTTATATGTTCCATATCAACTATCAGGATGTCGCGCGCAGAGATGGTGACGCTGCCGGTAAAGCGGGGATGATAGGTCTCGAAAAACTGATCCATCGGCCTGACTGTCTCCCAGGAAAGGCGATGGATCTGATCCACACCGTCGACCAGGAAGGCAACCACATCCTCGTTGAATTCACATACAAGCACCACTGGACGATTTTCAGTCAGGAGCGTTTCACCCTTGTCGCGCTCGCCCACTTGCTTCAATGTTCCGGTTTTGCCTAAGTGGGTCGCTAAATCGATCAGCGAGATAGTGGAGCCGCGCAGCAGCAGCGTCCCCAGAATAGACGAATGTGACTCGGGGATACGGGTAAGCTCGGCACTGTTGTAGGGAACAATTTCACGCAACTTGTGCACATTGATTCCAAACGATTGCCCATGCAGATAATACTCGAGAATTTCAAACTCATTGGTTCCAGCTTCGAGTAAAATCCCCTTGGTCTTTTCATACAGCGCCATATTTATTTGCTCCTATACTTCCTGGTTGTTGGGCTATTATATCTAAGTATATTGTTCCAGCGGACAGGCCGGATAGACATTAAAATGGTACATTTCCTCCCCGACCACGTGGTATACACGTCACAAAATAGTGCGCTGGACGAGTACTTAAATTACAGACCTCAAGCATCATAAGCTCCGCCCCTCTATGGTTTCATTGAAAACCAGCGCGCTAAAACACTTGACCTGAATCAGAACCCCTGGGTAGTTTACGGCTATTTATAGTTTAATCCAAGGGCTGATTAAAATGAAGGAGAATTGATATGTCTCGTAGTAGACCCCAACGCCTGGCCAAACATCCCCTGTTAAGCGCTGTAACACTTTTTGTCCTGGTGGCTCTTGCAGGCTATGGCAGCAGTGCCTCTGCGGATGAGTTGACCAGTCTTAAAGACTGGAAACCCGCGTTTGACCCCTCCGGCGCACAATACACCTATATCCTGTCCAACGTCGATCACCCTTCCATTGCCGGCATCGGCGTGGGCTACAAAATCCGCGACCGTGTCTGGGCCATGAGCAACGGGCGCCTGTATGTGGATTTTCGCCCCCTGGCTCAGCTCGGGGGCGAGAAGGATGTAGTCCGCAAGCTGAAGATGGGTGCCGTGCAGGGGATGCTGTGTTCTTCCGTTGCTGCGGCCGGTGTTGCGCCGATGCTCGGAATTGTCAACCTCCCTTTCATCCTTGATACCACCGAAAAACTGGAACAATTTCGCAACACTCCGGAATTGTTTGAGCCCTTCAGCAATGCCGCCATGCGCCAGGGGATCAAGGTGGTTGATTTCACGGGGTATGGCAGCTATGGCTGGGCCACCACTACCCCGGTGCGCAATCTAACGGAAGCCAAACCGGTCAATTTCAGAATCGCACAGGCTCCGGTCAATACCGATATCTACAAAACCTGGAACCTGAAATTTACCGTTATGCCCTGGCCCGATGTGCCGCAGGCGCTGCAGACCGGGGTTATCGATGGTTTGGACCACACCCCGATAGTCTGCAGTATTACAAAAAAATTCGATGTCGCCAAATTCTTCACTAAAATCAACTACACCCAAGGGCTCTATATCCACATGGTGAACAAGCGCTGGCTCGAACAGCTGCCGGAGGACCTGCGGGAACTCCTCCTGACGGTAATTAAGGAAGAAAGCGCCAAAGCCAGAACCAACACAGAGTTGCAGCAACAAACCCAGATAGAGGCCGCACAAAAAGCGGGGGTACAGTTCTTTGAGCTCAGCGCTGCCGACAAAGCTACGCTGATTGAGATGGCCGCACCCGTATACCAGAAATGGGGAGAGCGTATCGGGAGCGCCTATCTGGAGCTGGTGCGCAGTTCTGTAGAGTAAGGCCTCTGTGGCTGTGCTGCTCGGGCGCACCACTTTTTGTTCCAGACTGGTGAGTCCCGGTATCCCCTGATAAACAAAAGGGGAGATACCGGGACTCGTGTTCTTACCTGAAACTAAAATTCCATTATATCAAAATTCGCCTTTCAAATCGGATATTTCCTATCTTATCCCCCCTGCCCCTGCTATGCGTAGAGGCTGCACTGCTGCATCTGCACCTGGTGTTGTTCTGCCCACTTTTATCCACCAAACAATCTGCCAGATAATTGGCCCGCTCAAGCGAAAAAAGGATTCTTTACCGTGTCGAGAACATCTATCCCTGTGCTGCATCCCCGCATCAGCGCTGTTTGTGCTGTTTTTCTCCTGGTGCTCGGGATCATCCCGGCGCAAGCCAACTCCGGCGTGGACTCCTGGGCTCCGGCCTTTGACCCAGCTGGGGCACAATACACCTACATTTTATCCAATGTCTCCCACCCGGCTATCGAAGGGGTCGGAGTTGGATATCGGATCCGCGACCGCGTGTGGCAAGAAAGCGGCGGGCGCCTGTTTGTCGATTTTCGTCCTCTTTCTCAACTCGGCGGCGAAAAAGATGTGCTGCGAAAACTGAAGATGGGCGCAGTCCAGGGGGTGCTGTGCTCCTCTGTCGCTGCGGCAAATATTGCGCCAGAACTGGGGATCGTAAATCTGCCCTTCGTGGTGGACAGCTTTGATAAACTTGAGCGCTTTCGCGCTACCCCGGAGCTGTTCGAACCTTTCAGCACCGCAGGGTTGCGCCAGGGGATCAGGGTTCTGGACCTCACTGGATATGGCTCCTACGGCTGGGCTACGACCACGCCGGTGCGGACAGTCGCCGAAGCGCAGAAGGTGAACTTCCGCATCGCGCAGGCTCCGGTCAATACCGATCTGTATAAGGCATGGGGGCTCAAATTTACCGTTCTACCGTGGCCGGATGTCCCGCAGGCACTCCAGACCGGGGTTATCACCGGTCTGGATCACAGCCCGATTGTGTGCAACATCACCAAAAAGTTTGAGATCGCGACGTACTTTACCCAAGTGGACTACGCCCAGGGGTTATTTGTCCATATGTGCAGTGAACGCTGGCTTAACAAACTTCCAGAAGATTTGCGTTCCACCTTCTTACGCATAGTTGCGGAGGAAAGTGCAGATACCCGCCAGCGCACGCGGGTGCAGCACCGGGAGCAGATAGAAGCGGCGCAGCAAAAGGGGGTAACCTTTTTCAGCTTGGATGCGGCGGAAAAGCAAACCCTTGTGGAACGCGCGGCACCCGTGTATAAACGCTGGGAGGAGAAAATTGGAGTTGATTACCTGGCCAAGGTTCGTGCGATTCTGGAGAACGCAGACGAATAAACTGCATCTGCCGTTTTTTCTCGCCTGCGCTCCCTAGAGCGCGCGCATTATACATCCCCAAACAGATATGGCCGGAGCGAAACCTCCGGCCATATCTGTTTGGCGACGCCACTTTTTGAACTCATCTCTTCCTCTCCCTCTTTTATGTGCGGCCATCTGCGGTCGCTTTCCTGACCTGGCAACGGAATTAATCCCATGAAAAAAACAGTGCGAAAAATATTTCAGATAACCGACAAAACCCTGGGGGCCGTTGAAGACTGGTCGCTGGTCGTGGTGGTGTGCATAGCCCTGTTTTCCGGGCTGGCTAATATTATTTTGCGCAAGACCACCCACATCAATCTGTACTGGTCCGACGAGGTGATCCGCAAATCCATATTTTTCTGCACCTACGTCGGCTGCAGCGCGGCGGTCCGCCGGCGTTCTCTAATCCGGGTAGATGCCCTGCCGCAGATTATTCCAGTGAGTAGAAAATTTTTCAATTTTATCAGCCATCTTGCCAGCCTGATATTTTCCACCTTCCTGATCTGGCTTGGTTGGGGTCTGTTACAGATGGTATACGCGGATGAATACGCCACGACGGCGACCCTGCAGATCCCGGAATGGTATTTTTATGCCATACTTCCCTTGGTCGGGTGCATGATGTTTATCCGTATCCTCCTGGTGATGTGGGAAGATCTGGCCGGCAGCGCAGAGCCTGAACAGTCTGCAGCGGCAATAGAAACAGAGGAGTTGAAGCATGGATAATTCGCAGATGCTCATCTTGGCGCTGCTGCTGGGTTCGATGATCGCTACGGTTCCGGTTTTCATGGCTCTGTTTTTCACCGGGCTGGCTGGCCTCACCTTGATTGTGGGGCTCAGCCCAGAGATAACCATGGAAATTCTGTATCGCAGCATGGACAAATTCGCCCTCATCGTGGTGCTGTTTTTTGTGTTGTGCGGCAATATTATGACCACCGGATCCATTGTGGGGAAACTTATTAAAACCGCAAATATCATGGTGGGGTTTCTCCCTGGCGGGCTCGCTATGGCCGGCATTCTGGCATGTGGTTTTTTTGGTGCCATCTCCGGTTCCACGGTCGCTACGGTGGTTGCTATCGGCGGGTTTATGATTCCAGCCCTTATTGAAAACAATTACGACGAAAAATTCAGTATAGGGGTTATGAGTACCGCCCCCATCCTGGGGGTGATCATCCCCCCATCCATAGCCATGATCCTGTATGCTATGATATCCACGGACTCGCTGGAGGCGCTGTTTCTCACCGGGTTTATCCCCGGGTTTATCATTATGGCGGCGATGTCGCTCTATGCATGGTTGAAGTGCAAAAGTCTGGGGATGGAGCGGCGTGCGCGTCCCAAAGTACGAGAGGTGCTGGCGGTTCTGCGCGAAAGTGTCTGGGCCCTGTTGCTGCCGGTGATAATTTTCGGCGGCATTTATTCCGGGGTTTTCACCGCAAATGAGGCCGCCATAGTGGCCTGTGTGTATGCCTTTGGGGTGGAGCTGTTTATCCACCGCGATATGCGGATCCGCGACATCAAGCAGGTTATAGTCTCCTCTGCGGTCACCTCCGCCACCCTGCTGGTGATTGTCGCGGGTGCGTCAGTGTTCGGTGAATACCTGACCTTTGAGCAGATTCCGAATCAAATCGCCAATGCGGCGGTCGGCAGCTTCAGTTCCGCCTGGTCGTTTTTACTGGTAGTTAACCTGTTGCTGCTGTTTATCGGCATGTTTATGGATATCATCTCCGCCACCATCATTCTGACCCCGATATTTTTGCCGCTGCTGCACAAGTTTGGTATCGACTCCCTCCACTTCGGCCTGATCATGACCCTGAATCTGGGTATCGGCTACTGCACCCCCCCGTTGGGGGTGAGTCTGTTTATCTCCGGGGCGGTGGCCAACAGAAATATTCTATATGTTTCCCGCGCGGTGATGCCATTTCTACTGATCCAGTTGGCTATCCTGCTGTTGCTTACGTTCTGGCCCGATCCGGTGCTGCTCCTGCCGCGTCTGTTGCTTGACTACGCTGGATAGATGAGAAAAGAGCATTGAACTGAAAAGGAGAGTCCCCATGAAGATCCTCGTACCCATCCGCGACGGGCGCACCAGTGAGGCCACCCTGAACAAAATCATCGCCCACAAGGAACAATTCACCGCCCCTATTACCCTGTTGCACGTGGTCAACGTGAAGGTGATGGACTACAGGATGATCCCCGATTTTCAGATAGAGATGATAAAACAGCAGGCGACCAAAGCCGGGCAGAAGCTCCTGGATGAGAAGAGTGCGTATCTTAAGGATGCGGGAGTCGAAGTTACAGCGCGCCTGGAGCACGGTTACCCGCGCGACGTTATCTGCGCTATCGCCAACAACGAAGGGTTCTCCCTGCTGGTTATAGGGCGCCACGAGCGCGGCGAATTGCGCGATGTTCTGCTCGGTTCGGTGTCCAACTATGTGTTGCACAAGGTCAAGTGCCCGGTGCTGTTGTTTTAGTGGCGCCCGGTTAAGACAAGTTACATTGTCCCCGTAATATTCCTCGTTAAAGGAGAGATGAACATGGATTCGATCTGGATTTTAGTTCTGGCGGTAGTTGTCTGGGTGGTACTCAACCGCTGGGTGCTGCCCAAGTTTGGTTTGGGCTGAAGGGCCGACACCTGCGATCTTCCGGTCCGGAAGAAAAAGAGCCCCACAGAGGAAAAAACCCACGATCCCGAAGAGTAAGTTCCGCCCTGTGAAAAGAGGCAGGCCCCACATTCCGGGGGCCTGCCTCTTCACTTCAAACCTGCTTTTTTACCTACACTGCAGAAAAATCCTTACTTTTCCGCTTTCCACAAGCCGTGCAGGTTGCAATACTCACGCGCCGTGAATGTTTTGGCCTTGCTGCAGAACGTCGCCTGCGGTTTGTCACCGGGCTTGAGAAACTGTCGGTAGGCTTTGCCATCGGCGAGAAG
>CAYUJC010000058.1:0-18279 GCA_964444945.1 uncultured Desulfuromonas sp. | reverse complement strand
ACAATCTTGGTAACCTTACCCCAAACCCTCATGGTCTGAAGCTCTCCGAGATTTGACGGCAATGTTCTCACGGTGAGTGCACCATGGTTTCTTTCAGATGGGCAAATATCTCGTCGAGTTGGGTTTCCAGGGTTGCGTCAACCCGCCCTGCGGAAGATTCCAGGACACATCCACCTCGGGTGATGGAGCCATCGCTGACAAATTCGATATTACTCAAACCACTGAGACTGGCGATAAACAGAGGTTTATGCTCGTTCAGTATGTGCAAATCCTCCGGATTGACCCTGATATGAAATTCTTCCGCCTGTACCGCTGCACTTATGGTTTGCTGCACGATACGCACGATTGTCTCTTTGTGTTCATTTACTTCCACCTGAATAATACGCCGGGCAATGGCCATAACCAGGTGCAGCATATCCTCGGCGCTGCGCTGCATAATGCTTTCGCTCTGGGTGCTGAGCTTTTGTGCCGCTTGCGTCAGGGCGTTGGTGGCCTGCGCAAGTTTGTCTTCTGCCTGTTTCAGCCCTGCAGCTACCCCATCCTGGTACGCCTGCTCTTCAATTGTCGCCATATCAACCGCGACGCCTGCAGCAGCCGCGGAGGAGGCACCTGCTGAGGCGGGGCCAGGTGCTGAATGAGAGCCGCGCGTTACTTCTGCTCCCTTGCCTTCCCTAAGCGCAGCTGGCATAGGCTCAGCCGCAGTTGCTGGGACGAATATACCCGGCTCTTCGGCGCTGAGATCTTCGAGATTCCGCATGCTGACACACACGTAAGAATCTGCTTCGAGTTCACGCCAGATTTTAGACAAGGACATCTCCCGACCCACGCCCTGGAATAACGATCTGCCCCTCTTCCTCGAGTTTCAAGGCCAGCTTCACGATGCTCTGCTGCATCGCCTCAACATCGGTCAGACGTACAGGGCCCATCGCTTCGAGGTCTTCCTGAATCATCTCAGCGGCACGATTGGATATACACGAATAAATTTTGCTTTTCAGGTCATCAGGGGCGGTTTTAAGCGCCATGGTGAGGGTATCGTTATTGATTTCGCGTAAAATCATCTGCATGGCGCGATTGTCAATATTAATCATATCGCTGAAGGTAAACATTTTCTTGCGAATCGATTCGGCCAGCTCCGCATCTGCGGCATCAATGCCATCGAGTACTTTTCTATCTGCTCCCTTTTCCATGCGCCCGAGAATATCTACCACCTTATCAATGCCGCCCACTTCATGTTGTTCCTTGCTGACAATACCACCTATTTCGCGCATCAAAGCCTCTTCGATCTGACTCAAAACCTCGGGAGCAACCCGATCTATTCTGGCTATGCGCAGCGCGACTTCCGCAGTCAGGTCATCTGTTAAATACTTCATAACCTTACTGGCGTGGTCAGATTTCTGGGTAGATAAAATAAGCGCGATGGTCTGAGGGTGCTCATTTTCAAGGAGACTGGCCACCATCCGCGGTTGCATCGTGGCAATCGTCTCAAGGGGGCGAGTCTCTACCCCACTCATTACTTCCTCATAAATCTGACTGGCATTCTCATCACCGGATTCATTCAGGGCATTGCGGATAAAATCTTTACTTTTTACATACTTGCCTGGATTTTTTTTCTGTATGGTGCGGAATTCTTCCATCACGTCAGCGGCCAGCTCCGCCGGAATGTGCTCGATGTTTATCATAGCCTTGCTGATAGCTCGTACTTGCTCTGGAGGTAAATCCTTGAATATCGAAGCGGTAATGGACTCTCCCAGACACAATAGCAGTATCGCGGCCTTTTCTATCCCGGTCATACGCCCCAGTTGCATGCGTTCCACTCATCTACTCCTGTGATAATAATGCAGGGAAATCTTATTCATTGTCAGAAATCCACGACCGGATCACCTGCGCCGGTGAATTTTCCGCTTTCAGAATATCCTGCCTGATCTGCTCAGCCGGATCGAGCTGAGTTTTCTTGCCCCGCCCGGCTGCCATCTCTGCTTCAAGCTCTTTGACCGTTTTCATATGCTGCGTAGTCGACTCCCCCTGCAACGTCCTCAAGGCGGGGCGCAGCATCAGGAGGTACAGGATTATGGCCCCTATCCCCATGGCGGCGTACTTAAATAATGGGGCAAAAGGGGTAATGCGATCCTGCCAGGTGAGCGGTGGGATTGCAGGGCTGGTGTAAAACTGGTTAGCCAGCGCCATGGAGGTGACGGTGATTTGATCGCCTCTGCTGGGATCAATACCGATAGCACTTTGAACCATCTTCCTGATCTCGTCGATCTCACTGTCGGTTCTGGCAGTGGAAGAAACCCCTTCGGGCTGCACCTCACTTCCAGAATCTGCGGTTAAATGTTCTCCCACCAGGACGGAAACAGATAAAGAGCTGATAATTCCCACCGGGGATTTCATGCGATTGATCACTTTGCTTATTTCGTAATTGGTGGTTTCTGCACTGCTTGAACCACTGCCACCACTTGCGGTGTAGGCAATTTGCGGATCGCCCAGGTTGGCTTCAACCCCGGGAACGCCGCCTATCCCCCCCGCGTTCTGGCTTTTCTGTTCGCTGATCTGTTCACTGCGCGGCACAATCGTTTTAGGGTCGTACAGCTCTTCTATCTGCTCCTTCTGGGCAAAGTCAAGGGATGCAGTCACCTTGACCAGCGAATTGGCCGGGCCCAGCGCGCGATCCAGCAGCTCCTGAGCACGTTTTTCCAGGTGACGTTCCACTGCGCGCTGGTATTCCAGCATTCCTGGGGTCATGGGGCCATCCAGCCCCTCTTCCGGGCGCTTGGACAACTCTTTACCCGTAGTATCCATTACGCTGACGTAGGCCGGATCAAGACCCTCTACGCTGCCCGCCACCAGATTGACAATCCCCTGCACCTGCGCATCTTTAAGATGTTGCCCCGGCACCATCCGCAGCACGATGGAGGCCGTTGAATTTTGCTGCTGACTTTTAAACAGGCGTTTTTCCGTTAGCGCCAGATGTACCCGTGCGGCCTCAACCGGAGCCAGGGATGCCACGGTACGGGCCAACTCTCCCTGCAGAGCGCGCTGGTAGTTAACCTTCTGGACAAAATCGGTAATTCCCAGGCTCTGCTTATCAAATATTTCAAAACCTACCCCACCGCCCTGGGGTAAGCCGGAGCTGGTCAGTTGCAGACGCGTTTCATATACCATATCCGCCGGAATGTAGATGCTGTTGCCACTTCCGCGCAACTCGTAGGGGATTTTATTCTCCTTGAGCCAGGCAACGATAGCCGAAGCGTCCGACTCCGCCAGATTGGCAAACAACATCTGATGGTTCACCTGTCTGGCTTGCAGAATCAAAATGGCAAACAGCGTCAGCGAAAACAGCACCACTGCGGCCAAGCTTATCTTGCGCGACAGCGGCCAATCCTTGACAACGCTTAACAGGTTCCATTGAACTTCATTTGCCATAATTCCACCATTTACGCATGTGAACTTCCCGATCCCGGGGTCTTACGCCCCAGGCCGGTCGCCAAACCAATAAACCCCAAATTCCTCATTATACTTGCATGCGCATTATTTCCTGATAGGCATCCAGAGCCTTATTGCGCATTTGCACCAACAGGCGCATGGAAATATCCGCCTCTTCCATGCTCAACATAACCTCATGCAGATTCTCCGCTTTTCCGGTCTGAAGTGCAATAGCGGCTTTATCTGCATCAAGCTGGATTTTGTTGGTCTGTGCCACCGCCTCGACAAGCATATCCGCAAAGCCGGTGTTAGTGCCACTGTTTTGCGGTGTGGCTTCGGAGAACAGACTCTTCAGGTGGGTATCAATTGAAATATCTTTAAGCATATGTTACCTCCCGATCTCCAGAGCTTTTAAGGCCATGCGCTTGCTCGCCTTTATGGTGGTTATGTTCGCCTCATAGGCGCGGGCGGCCATCATCATATCTGCAGTTTCTTTAAGCAGGTTGATGTTTGGCATGGCTACGTAACCATTTTCATTCGCATCGGGATGAGCGGGATCAAAAACCAGGCGAGGTTCTGTCGGGTCTGCCACAATCTGACTCACGCGCACCCCTTGCGGTTGGGTCTGCAGGGCACTGTGCAGTTGCTGCTTAAAGCCAGGCTGCTGCGTCTCGAATACAACCATTTTACGTTGATATGGTCCCCCCTGCGGAGTTCTGGTGGTTTCGATGTTGGCCATATTGGAACTGATGGTATCAAGGCGAATTCGTTGCGCCTTCAGCGCTGATGAAGCGATATCAAGTGAGTTGAATAAATCCATTAAGACCTCCGTATAAAAATCTTCCTCAGTTCCGGAAAAACGTATAGAAAACACCGGTCTGATTTGCTGAGAAATTTACTGCCCCTGAATGGTGTACTTCAAAATACCCATTTTTTTATTGAGCAGTTGCGTGGTCGCTTCGTAGTACAGCTGGTTTTTGGCCATCACTATCATTTCGGTGTCCATATCCACACTGTTGCGATCCCCCAACCCGCTCTTATCCGGGTATTCCACAATCCGGCCATTAACCTGTTCTATGGCTGCTCCCTGCCTGGGCATATGGAGCGGATGGGTGCGGCGGATATTGGAGTCATTGACCGCCACCGCAGTCCGCAGCTGATCTTCAAACTCGAAGCGCTTGACTGCGTATCCCGGAGTTTCGGCGTTAGCGACATTCGCAGCGATAACCTGCTGATTCTGCATGCGCAAATCGAGGCTTTTCTTAAGCACCGCGTTTGTTGAGTCAAATATTCCATTACCCCTCATATCCAATCCTCCATCCAGTAAAACCTGCTGCGAGTTTCTAATCAAACTGCTCGATCATCAGGCTCTGCTGCGCCAACCGTTTCCAGCGCGAATCTATCTTAGCTTCGGCAGATTCGGCTACCTGGGTTAGATATATCCGCCCGCGGCTCCGCTCACCTTGCTCAATAAGGATACTGCCCATACGATACCTCGCTGCCAGAGCGAATTCCGGGGTATCAAGCAGGCGCTGATAATATTCAAGGGCTGCGGCTAACTGCTTCTGTGCATAAAGAGATTCTGCATAGATATAGATATCCTCTGCCAGAGCGCCCCCGTTTACCCCCAGAGCATTGCCCGCTTCCACTAAATTTTCTCCCACTATACGCTGAAGCTGCTGCCCAGCTAGAACAATCTCGTTCTGCCGCCACAGCCGTCTGGCACAGAACCTGTCCAGGGCGGTACCGCGTGGGCGCCCCGGGGCGCGCAGCAGTGCGTCGGCCTCGTCTGCACGCTCCAGTTTAAGTAGAGCCATAACATAATCCAGATACACCGCCGCAGCATGTGCTTCATCGTGCCAAGTGGCGCCAGCCCTGAACTGATCGAGGTAGCGACGCGCGTACGCTTCAACACTGTGGTAATCGCCCTGTTTATACAGAGCCTTCGTCAGCGCAGGGTATACAGGTTCCAGCCTTTCCACCTGTTCTGTTGCATCCACCACATATTCGTAGAGCCGCACCGCCCGCGCATAAAACTCCAACTCACTGAAAACCTCTCCCAGATTGAGCAAAAACGCATAATTACGCTGGGTCGCCACCAGGATATCGCGGTTCTGTTCCACCAGCAGCATGGCAGCAAAATATTGCTGTTCTGCTATGAGCTCTTCAATATACGGAGGGAGAATTTCCGCCAGCAGCGCCTGTGCGTAACCACGCAGCGGCGAAATCCGGTCTATGTGGAGAAAATGTCTTAATGTAACTACTGCCTCTTTGGTACGGTGCAGCAAATGATATGTGAGGGCCTGTTTAAACTCAACCTCTGCCCTGCCCGCCCGGGTGGGCATCTCGTTGAGCAATACAGCATAATCCGCCAGAGCCTGCTCACGGCTTTCAATTCTGGAGCCTGCGGCACTCAAGTCGGCAAGTTTGAGCTTCGCGAGTTTGGCCGCATGGCTGCCAGGCATGATTTTACCGAGCAGATTGAGGGCGGAATCAGTATTCCCGGCCTGCATCATGCTCATTGCAACAAAATATCTCGCCATATCGCGCTGCTCCTGATCTTCAAGCAGGTCATGCAGACGCGAGAATACTTGTTGCGCTTCGAGATAACTCTTATGCGCATACAGAGCGCTGGCATACGAACCAAGGGAGGACGCAAAGTCGCCCAGCTGTTCGGTTTCATCAAGCTCGGTGTATATCTTCAGCGCCGCTTCTGTGTCTCCACGTTTGAAGCGGGCATCGGCCTGGCGCCGCGCCACGACACTGTTCGGTTTCAGCGCTGCCTCATCCAGGCTGCCCAGCAGCTGCAATGTGGCCTCGCTGCGCCCAGCGGCCAGCTCCGCTTCGGCCTGCAGCAGCGTCACGTATGGCTGTTGCGCCAGTGCTGGATGCGCAGCAACAGCCAGCTCCAATTCCGCCAACAAGGCATGGTGCTGCGCAGAATTGCAAGTGTGCAGGTAGAGTCCCATTAATGCCCGGCAGTGTTCAAGCTCGGGAAAACTCAGACCTTCAGGGCTGCTCTGCTCTGCTCCACCCGAAACGCCAGTTTCAATCCGTGCCAGAAAACTGTGCGCGCTGGCACAATCACCCTCACGCAGAGCTATCTCGGCCAGAAGCAAATCTCGGGTAAGTTTTTCACGCGGCGAAAGCGAGCTGAAGCCCACACCGGTGTAAGCGCTGCGGGCCACATCCCAGCGCTCTGCTTTTCCGGCATCCAATACCTCAAAGGGGACATAATCCTGCACCGGAAGACACAGCCCGAGCAGGGGGAAAGGTGGCAAAGTGTACCCCAAAGGGACATTCATCTCAACCGGGCGTTCGTAGTCGCGGAAGAACTCCTCCCAGTGCCCGTGATACTTTGAAGCTATCAGTTTGCGACTCACACCCCCTTCTGCACTCATATGCAGTCCACCCGGCAACGATCTGGAAATTGCAGGGCGCGAACCGCCGTCCTGCTCACGCCAGTACATATCCAGGACAATTTGTTTTTCCTCACTGCGCTTGGTCGCATTCACGAAGCGCGGGGGGCGCCGCAATAAAAAAGAGAACAACAGCCTGTCTGTCGCCTCTCCTATAAGAACCCTGGAGATAGAATCGCTATCCCCTGGAACAGTCGTTCCCACCTCCATGGAGGTGTCCAGCAGCGCTATTTCAACCTTTTGTCCCGATGTTGCCAGGGTATGCAGGGGGATGCGATCAAAGCTGAACACAATCCTGACCATGTTGACGTCCTGCTCGACCTGTACCCCCTCCAACTGTGCCTGGGATATGGCATACACCTCTTGGCCTTGAAGCAAAAGCAAAGCAAATAAAAAAACAATTGCCCTTACTGCCCCACGCGTCTCTTTACTTGTTACCTTTTTATGTGAGATAGATAAAAAATTCAACATTACAACCTTAACTTGCATATATTGACTGCCGCTTGCACATTAAAGAATTGCTGAAACTATAAAAACCAGAGCGTCACAGCCTTTTTATGCCGGCCCACTATAACGCAATAATACCTCATCGGCACTCGCAGTGAGAAACCAACCTGAACAGACAGTGCCATGGCCAACATGAAAACCGCCAAACACAACCGCCGGGTGCAATCTGTTTCGCCTGCCCTGTATACAGACACAGCAAAAAATACCGTAACAGCTCACAGGTTGCAACGATATACTAATGATTTGCATAAACATGATTTGTATAAGCAAAAACCGAACCAATGTACTTGTGGATTGCGTCCAATGGTTATAGATCCTAGCTTAAGTGCCGAGGCTACTGACTTACATTCTCGCATCCTCATGCATAACCCAGCCCCAAATTGCTCTGCAACAATGTCAAGAGCGCTCTGGAATAGTCATAATTTTGACTTCACAAAATAAGCCGAAATAACATATGACTTGTATTGCAGGCATGCATCATTTAAAGTGCCGAAAACAAAACAGAACCATAAACTTGGGGGGTTATGCAGCCTGAAAACATTCCCCCATGCTGGGAAAATACTTAGTGTGATTGCGCGGATGGGGCGGTAAACGCGTAAAAAACTCAAATCGCGGCTATCGAGATGTTTAACCTACACTAACATTTCCGCTATATATAGAAGTTAAGCAGATATGCGCTGAACAATCGATAAATTCCTGTATAATGAAGATGTGGGGAATCCTTAAGCCACTGAAAAAACTTGATCATGAAAAATTTTATATGGTTAATTATTGGGCCGCTTGGCCAGGAATCCAAAGATCAGCCCAGCCTGGCTATTCCCGACTGCTTTCGCGCAGATCCTTAGCGATGCAAGCTTAACAGCGCCTGCCTTCGGGATTTACCCCAATATCATAGTCACTTCATATCAAGCAAATGGTGTACATCTGGGAGAGTTTCAATAACAACATGTCTTTATCCCGCGAACCCAGGAAGAGAGCTAACCCATGACCGACAATTTGAGCAGCGATCAGATAGAGATCATTGTTGACTTCGTGCAGGAAAGTCAGGATATGATCGAACAACTTGAACCCACCATCATCGAACTCGGCCGGGATGTTGACCCAGACACTATCAATGCTGTCTTCCGTCTGTTCCACTCCATGAAGGGGAGCGCTGGATTCCTTGAATTTAACCATATCACCAATGTAGCCCATTCAGCTGAAAACCTGCTCGACAATGTCCGTTCCGGCAAGCTGATACTCCAACCAGAACACGTAAACCTCTTATGCGAATCCTGCGATTTCTCCAAAGAGGCGCTGGAGCAAGTCTCAGAGACCTACTCTGACGCAGCAATGGCCGCCAAGGCCGCCGCGATGGTTGATAAACTCAAAGAGATCATGAACCAGGACGATGGAGCCACGGCCGAAGCGGCAGAGGAGCCTTCTCCTTCTATAGATGCAGAACCGGAACAGGAATTAGACCTTGAGTTGCCCTACGCCACCGGCGCGGCTGAAAAAGCAACTGAAGATGAGACAGATGACTACATCCTCGACATCACTGACGAAATGGTGGAGCGCTATATACAGGAAGCAGAAGAACTCCTTGAAGGTGCCGAGGCAGGCTTGCTTGAATGGGAGAAGGATCCCAAAAACACCGACAGCTTGAGTCTTGTTTTTCGCAATATCCACAGCTTCAAGGGCAACAGCGGTTTTTTTGGCTACGCCAACCTGGAGCAACTCAGCCATAACATCGAAAACGTCCTCGACAATATCAAAAATGGGGGCTCTTTTCGGGTCGAGAATCCATTCGAGATTCTTCTTGGTGCCGTCGATGCTCTCAAGGACTGCGTCAGCAACCTGGCCGGCCACGGGGGCAAAGACCATATTGAAGGGATGGAGCACCACGTGTTAGCCCTGCAGGACCTTCCGGCACCACGCCTGGGTGAACTTCTGGTGAAACAGGGCATTATCAAAGAAGAAGATGTGGAATCGGTCCTCTCAATCCAGCACAAACCCCTTGGTGAGCACCTGATACAGATGGGGAAGGTGTCGCAGGCGCAGATTGAACAGAGCGTGAAGATCCAGAACGCTGAGAAAAAAAATATTAAAGCCCCGGCGCGCAAAGCAGCCAAAACCGCAACACCGGTCAAACGCCAGGATATCCGGGTTGAGCTTACAAAGCTGGACAGCCTGATCAACCTTATCGGTGAAATGGTGATCGCCGAAAACATGCTGATCCACAACCCCGACCTGGAGGGGATGGAGCTGGAAAACTTCAACAAAGCTGCCCAGCAAATGACCAAACTGGTGCGCGAGCTCCAGGAGATGGCCATGGTTATCCGCATGATACCGGTTTCGGGCCTGTTCCGGCGCATGATCCGCCTGGTGCACGATTTATCGGCCAAAGCAGGCAAAAAAGTGGATCTGAAGCTTGCTGGCGAAGGTACGGAGGTAGATAAAACCGTAATCGAAACCATAACCGACCCCTTGGTGCATCTGCTGCGCAACTCCATGGATCACGGTCTCGAACCGCCGGAAGAGCGCCTGGCGGCGGGCAAAAGCGAAACCGGAACCATCAGGCTCTCCGCATGCCACGAAGAGGGAGAGGTGTGGATAACCATTGAAGATGACGGGCGCGGGCTCAACCGGGATAAAATTCTGGCGAAGGCGATCCAGAGCGGGCTGGTTGAAGGCGATGGCTCCGACCTTCCAGACAAATATATTTACAACCTCATATTTCAGCCTGGATTTTCCACCGCAGAAAAAATCACCGACATTTCCGGCCGCGGCGTTGGGATGGATGTAGTCAAACAGAATCTGGAAAAGATCAAAGGCAAGATCGACGTCAGCAGCGTTCCCGGCAAGGGTTCTATCGTGAAACTGCGGATCCCCCTGACCCTGGCAATAATAGACGGAATGCTGGTTCGGGTTGGCGACGTCATGTGTATTGTCCCGGTGCTGGCGATCAAAGAAGCGTTCCGTCCCCAGACGGACAGTATCACCGTCACCCCGGACAATCAGGAACTTGTACGTGTACGGGAAGCGTTCCTGCCGGTGGTCAAGCTCCACGAACTTCTTAGCGTAGAACCCGACAGCCGTGAGCTGATAGAGGGGATCCTGATTGTCCTCGAACATCAGGATCGTTATGTCTGTCTGCAGGTAGATGAAATCATGGGGCAACAGCAGACCGTTATCAAAGGGCTGTCGGAATATATCGGCAATGTCAACGGCTGCTCCGGCTGCACCATCCTCGGCAATGGCGATATCTGCCTGATTCTGGATGTCGGCAGCCTCGTTGAAGGACAGTAACTTCGGAGTATCCAGGCATGAAGGTTGAACAACGCGAATCCACCGGAACCAGCGGGAGTATGATGAGCATCAGCGACAGTGAGTTCGCTTCTCTGCGCGAGATGATATATACCCGTTTCGGCATCAATCTCACTGAGCAGAAGCGTTCCCTGCTGGTGGGGCGGCTGCAGAAATTGCTGCGCACCCACAGGATCGATACGTTTGAAGCTTACTCTCGCTATCTGGAGAAAGACACCAGTGGTAAAGCGACAAGTGATCTGATAAACCTGATCTCCACCAACTACACCTATTTCAACCGCGAGAAGGATCACTTCGATTATTTTTTGAACACCGCATTGCCCAATGTATGTGCAGAAATAAAAAAGAGGGGAAAAAAGAACCTGCGCGTCTGGTGTGCAGGATGTTCCAGCGGTGAAGAGGCGTACACCCTGCTGATGCTCATGCATGAGTATCTCGGCTCGGAATACAGCCACTGGGAGGCTGGTCTGCTGGCGACGGATATCTCAGAACGGGTTCTGGATACCGCACGCGCTGGAATCTATCCAGCGGATAAGGTTGCATCCCTGCCGGAAAATCTACAACGCAAGTACTTTACCCGGCTCTCCTCCGGGCAGATGCAGGTACGCCACAAAATTCGCGCCGAAGTTACGTTCAGGCGCTTCAATCTCATGAACACCAGGTTCCCGTTCAAGAGCCCGTTTCATATAATCTTTTGTCGGAATGTAATGATCTACTTCGACCTGACCACCCGCAATGCGTTGGTGCAAAGGCTTCATCAATTTCTGGAGCCCAAAGGATATTTCTTTATCGGACATTCTGAAACACTCGGACGCGACAGCAAGCTGTTCAGCTACATTATGCCCGCAGTGTACCAAAAGGGGAGCTGACCATTCTATGCCCAAAAAAATCCGTGTCCTCGTAATTGACGACTCTGCTCTTATCCGCCAGATCCTCACCCAGGGTCTTTCTCTGGATCCGGATATTGAGGTGGTAGGGTCTGCAATAGATCCATATATCGCCCGCGACAAAATTATCCAGTTGCGTCCTGATGTTCTCACACTGGACGTTGAGATGCCACGCATGGATGGGGTTGAGTTTCTGCGCAAGCTGATGCCGCAGTATCCCCTTCCCGTGGTTATGGTCAGCTCTCTGACCCAGCGCGGCAAACAGATCACCATAGAAGCTTTAGAGGCAGGGGCGGTTGATTTTGTCTCCAAGCCAACCAGTAATATCGCCCACGGGATGAACAGCATGCTCAGCGAGCTGCGCAAAAAGGTTAAAATTGCAGCTGGAGCGAATGTGTCCCACTGGAAAAACAAAACTTCGCTGCGGCCAGACGCACAAACCGTCCTGACATCAAGAGCATTGGCTGAATCCACCGATAAAGTGATTGCCATCGGAGCCTCCACCGGGGGAACTGAGGCATTAAAAAAGGTGGTGTGTCAGTTCCCCGCTACCATGCCGGGGGTGGTAATCGTTCAGCACATGCCGCCAGGTTTCACCAAAATGTTTTCCGAGCGCCTCAACCAAATATGTGCCATGGAGGTGAAAGAAGCTGAAACCGGAGACCGCATTCGCAGCGGCAGAATTCTGGTAGCTCCGGGAGCAAAACAGCTTGAGGTTGTGCGTTCGGGCGGAGTGTACCAGGTCCGCTGTGAGCCGGGGGAGAAGGTGAGTGGTCACTGCCCGTCTGTAGATGTTATGATGCACTCGGTAGCTAAACACGTTGGAGCCAATGCCATCGGCGTCATGCTCACCGGGATGGGCTCCGATGGTGCCGCCGGGATGCTGGCCATGAGAAACGCCGGTGCGCGCAACATGGCCCAGGATGAGGCCAGCTGCGTGGTCTTCGGCATGCCCAAGGTAGCCTATGAGAGAGGGGGAGCGGAAAAACTGGTTCCTCTGGATAAAATCGCCGCAAAAGTCATTTCCATGTTAACGGAGAGATAAAAAGACCATGGGCAATATTATCCTCGGGGTGGGTGAACTTGGAGCGTCCAACAACCCCGCTGAAGGTGTTAAAACCTTTGCACTCGGATCATGCGTGGCGGTGATACTCATGTGTCCTAAAACCCGCACCGTCGGCATGGTTCACGTCGCGCTGCCGGAATCCAGGATTAACCTGGAAAAAGCAAAAATCAGACCAGGATACTTTGCTGACACTGGAATCCCTGCGCTGCTGAAAAAAATGTCCACCTTCGGGTGCGACCCCAACGGCAGGGGCTTTATCGTAAAGCTGGCTGGCGGTGCCAGAATAATGGACCCTAACAACACCTTCAATATTGGCAAACGCAACGCCCTGGCTGTGAAAAAGACGCTATGGAAGTTTTCCCTGGGCGCTGTTGCCGAAGATCTGGGGGAAACATACAGCAGAACAGTTACCGTTTCTGTGGTCTCAGGTGAAACCCTGATATCATCGCCGGGGCGCAAGGACTGGAAGATCTGAACTGATGGAGATGACCATGGAACAACGTGCTACGCGCGCTGACATTCTCGCGGCAATAAAAGAGATCCCCCTGCTCTCCCCCAGTGCCTCGCGCCTGCTTCAGATAGCCTCCAGTGACGATTACAACATCGATGAAATAATCGAGGTGGTCAAGTGCGACTCGGCTCTTACCGCCCGCTTGCTCAAAACGGTCAATTCAGTGGCGTATGGTTTGGTGCATCAGGTGACCAGTATAGAGCGTGCAGTCAGCTATCTGGGTGAACGTCTCGTTGCCGGCATCGCCCTCGAAGACAGTGCCAAGGCTGTGTTCCATAAAAAACTCGAAGGCTACGAAAGCCCCGTTGGCGAATTATGGGAGCACGATTTACGCACCGCCATCGCCGCGCGCGAAATTGCCCGCCATTGCCACGTCGATCTCAACAAGGATCTGGCCTTTACCGCAGGTATTCTGCACGCCATCGGCAAAGCGGTGCTCAGTGACTTTCTGCATCAATCCGCCGCAAACCTGCTAATCGGTATAGACAGCCATGATATCAAAGATTACCTTGAAGGGGAGCGGAGGATACTGGGGATGGACCACGCCGAAGCTGGTTTTGAACTGGCCCAAGCCTGGGAGCTACCCGAGTCACTGCAGATGGCTATCCGCTATCATCACACCCCGCAACAGGCTCCAGAGCAATACCGCCCCTTGGCATACGCAGTCCATCTTGGGTGTATCATTGCCATGATGTCAGGCAGTCAATCTTCAGATGCCCTGCAGTACCACCTTGATAAAAACTATACCGCCTATTTCAATATCACCAATGAGCACATCGCCATGATATTGATTGAAGTAAATGAGAGCGTAGAGATAATCCAAGCGGCACTTTCCGAAGGCAAGGAGCGAGCAGAATGAAGCGTATCATAATAGCCGATGACTCAGGCACCGCGCGCATGATGATCAGGCGTTGTCTTGAAATAGTGGGCTTCAATGAAACTGAGTTTGAAGAGGCGAAGAATGGGCGTGAAGCCCTGGCCTTGATGAAGAAAAACCCGCCCGACCTTCTAGTAAGCGACCTCAACATGCCAAGCATGGATGGTGAAACCCTGTTGCAGTGGGTCAAGGCCAGTCCTAAACTGGTCAACATTCCGGTTCTTATCATATCCAGTGTCACCAACTCAGCTAAAACCGCCGAACTTAAAAAAAAGGGGGCCTTTGCGGTTATTGGCAAGCCGATAAGTCCGGCACTGCTCAATGAAGCCCTCGCCCCGCTCCTAGAGGAATAGAAAGGCTGTAATAATGGCTGAACTCCAGAAACTGCTGGCCGAAAAACTCGCCGAAGTTATCGACGAGACCCTGGAAAACATGGCTTTTATCAGCACGGAAGAGGTTGATACTGCGCAGCCTCCTCTTCTGACAGAAGATATGCGCGCCGCGTGCCTGTTGACCACCGCACCCATAGTGATGGAGATTCGCCTTAGCATGGCGGAAGATCTGCTGCGCCAAATAGTAGAGACCATGTACACCATTGACGCTGAAGATATCACCCAGGAGCAGATAGTTGATCTCCTGGCAGAAACCCTCAACACCCTGGCCGGACGCCTGATGTCTGAGTTGCTGCCGGCTGATCAGGCTTTTTCTTTGAGTCTGCCAGAGACTGTAGTCAATAATCTGAACGCGGCAGACGACAACACCATCTTTGCAACATGGTACATGGCCGACGGCTTGCCAATAAGCGTCAAAATCAGTGCTGCTACCCCAGAAGAGCTTCAAACATGCTTGAATTCTGCGCAGCACATCCATTAACCCTGTAAACACAAGGAAAAAACCCATGGGGAAACGTGTATTAGTTATAGATGATTCCAGTACTATGCGAAAAATCGTAGCGCGGTCGCTACGTCAGGCCGGGCTGGAGTTTGACGAAATTCTGGAAGCAGCTGACGGTCAAGAGGCCCTTGACCTGTTGAGCACTGAAAAAGTCGATATTCTTCTTAGTGATATCAATATGCCCAATATGGACGGGTTAGAATTTTTGCGCCAGAAAAAGGAGATCGACGCCATCAAGGATATCCCCGTGGTGATGATTACCACGGAAGGTGGAGCTGACATTATTGGCGAAGCAAAAGCGCTCGGTGCCGCCGGGAGTGTAAAAAAGCCATTCAAGCCCGAAACAATCAGTGAAGTGATTGGTGCATTGATTTAATCTGATCAATCTTGCCGGTCCGACTCCAATCCAGGGTTGGAGCAGCACCAAATAATGCCAAGTTCTTGAGCACATACAGACCTGTTTCTATACCCGCAGGAGACCGTCCGTGAAACTACAAAAGAATATTACCGCTGCAACAACTGAAATTTTTGAAACTATGATTATGCTGGATATTACTGCCGGCGATCCCGTGCTTGAAAGAACAAACAACTTTAAATGTTCGGTTTCTGGCATCATTGGCTTTGCTGGCACCTGCAAGGGGATCCTGGCTATCCATCTTCCCGAGAAGGTCGCCATGTCCATTACCGGCAGTTTTCTGGGCATGGAAGTAACCGAAGTCGATGATGACGTAACCGATGCCATCGGTGAATTGGCCAACATGGTGGCGGGCAACATCAAAATGGTCCTGGATGAAGCAGGAAAAAACGTAACCCTCTCCATCCCCTCCTGCGTCCACGGAGATGAATACACCCTGGACACCGCCGCAGACTGCGAGCGTGTGGTCATTCCCTTTAACCTTGAGAGCGGGCAGTTTCTAGTGGAACTCCAGGTAAAAACTGACTAAAAGACAGCAAAACCACTAAAGAAAAACAGATGCGGTGCATCAGCATAGCCGACACCGCTTAACCCAGGAGTTCATATTGGAAAACAACCTGCAGCAACAGATTGTCGATGCTACCCGGGCGGTATTCGACACCATGTTGATGGTGCCCGTAATGTCCGGCGCGGCGCTGGCAGATAAGGTGTACCTCTTTAAAGACTCTATCTCCGGAATGTTGGGTTTTTCCGGAGACGTACAGGGGATGCTGACCTTCCACTGTCCGCAACGGGTTGCCTTTGACATCACTGGACAACTGCTCGGAATGGAAGTCGACAGTATCGATGAGGACGTAAAGGACACTATAGGTGAAATGGCCAACATGATTCTGGGCGGCATCAAAGATGCGTTTCTGGAACAGGGGACAAATATCAGTCTGGCAATCCCCACTGTCATGACGGGGCGTTCATATCAAGTTAAAACCGTCGATTATGCCTCGTGGACTACCGTTCCATTCTATCTTGACGATGGCGAATTTCTGGTTGAATTAAAACTTAAAACCTTTGATCAGTAGGTACTCTTGTGGCAGATAAAGCAGTCGTTGATCGCGTTTTCAACGCCATTATCGAACAAACATCTGAAGAAGTCGGCGCCCTGCTTGGCGCCACTATTGCCCTCGAAGAGCATCAAACCAAGCTGCTGAACAAGAACCAGATCTTTGAAATAAAGCGCAGTCGCTCCGTTATCAGCACCATGGTGATCAGCGGAGACCGGGAAGGTAATGCCTTTATAATTACCGCCCAGAAAGACTCCAGCACCCTGGGAGGCACGCTGATAATGCTGCCTCCTGATCAAATTGAAGAAAACTGCAAACAGCGCATCTTTGAAGGTGAAGCTGCAGACGCTTTTGGCGAAGTGGCCAACATTATTGCCGGGGTGTATACCTCTGTATTTCAAGAGATGTATCCGGAAAAACTCCATTTCAAACGTACAGACGTAAATGAATTTATCCCGACCAAACTTGATCCAGAGGGGGATCTACCCTTCCCTCCCGGGGAATATTACTACTCAAGCTGTTCGATAAAACTCGAAGAGCAGCAGCTGGAAAAGCTGGAGGTAATTGTCCCCGCACAGATTTTCGGACTTGCCCCGCCACTTGAAACCGCAGCTGTTGCCCAACAGGAAGGTACGGTGGAGAAAGAAGGGACGGGGACAGAAGAAGTGGATACGCAAGAAGTCGGCGCAGATACCGGCAGCGCATCTTCAAGTGCAGAGGCCGCCCCTGAAAGTGAAGAAGACGCCCCCGAGCCCATGGCTGTAGCAGAGGCAGAGGCAGAGGCAGAAACAGAAACAGAAGCCACCCCTAAAGCAATAAAACATGTAGAACTATCCATTGTCGATCGGGTTCTCAAGGCCGCCATTACCCAGTGCGCCGAAGAGATAGGTGCCATGCTTGACATTGAGATTGAGCTGAGCAGCCTGAGCACCGGCTATGTTTCTAAAGAGGAGTACTTTGCCAAGCCCGGGCCTAAATCTACCGTAACTGAAATGGTGGTGACTGGCGACCCTGACGGCACCTCCTACTTCATTGTTGACCTTAAAGACTCCATCTATTTCGGCGGCACTTTGGTAATGCTGCCTAAAGATGAGATCTCAAGCAGAATGCAATCCGGGGAGCTTGATGGGGAAATCGAGGATGCTTTTGGCGAAGTTGCCAACATAATCAGCGGTGGAATCGTCGAGAATTTCGCCGAAATGTTCCCCTACAAATTTCACGTTAAAAAAGGCAACGTCGAGGCTTTTACCCCCACCAAGGTAATGGTTGAAAATCCTAAACCGTTTCCTGCCGCAGAGTACTACAGCGTCAGTGTCAGCATGGACTGCGACACCCAAGATCTGGGGCGCTTAACCTATCTGATTCCGGTGGAGTTGCTGCACATCCCCCCAAGACCAGAGCAAACCAGCTGGGGTGAGACCATAAGTGATGAGATTACCCCGAAGCCGCAGCTAAAAAAAGAGGCTCCAGGAAAACCACAGCCACAACCTGAGACATTAAAGAAGCAACAAAGTGGTGATCCAGCCACAAAAGAGA
Organism: uncultured Desulfuromonas sp.; assembly: GCA_964444945.1. Classification (GTDB taxonomy): domain Bacteria; phylum Desulfobacterota; class Desulfuromonadia; order Desulfuromonadales; family Desulfuromonadaceae; genus JAIVHC01. The sequence continues at coordinate 380 of CAYUJC010000058.1, read as the reverse complement.
CCAAACCAGAATCAGCCTCCACACAACCACGCGCCCCTGAAAGTGCAGAAAAAGAAACAGCGGCCAAAGAAGCGGCCAAAGAAGCGGTAGTGGCGGTGGTCTATCAAGACAGCTCCGCAGCGGAGCCCTACACGGTGATTCTGGGGGAATGTGGCCATAACCCGGTGCCACTGGCCGCAAATGCGAACTTCAACTCTCTGCGCCAAAACAAGGTATGTGGTTCCCTGCTGATCCTTGACAAAGTGGATGATAACGCTTTTGCCCTTATGATAAAAATCCGCTCCGAGACCCCGGCAAGCCAGCCCCTTATCGTCGCCGGATCCACCTGGACCAGAAGTGCAGTTTTAAAAGCTATCAAATACGGGGTCAACGATATCATC
>CAYUJC010000057.1:0-18315 GCA_964444945.1 uncultured Desulfuromonas sp. | reverse complement strand
ACCTCGTATTATTAGGTGAAATGGCAGACAGGGTTACCCGCTCTACCCCCCTTAGTTCTTCCCCCAGAAAGGCGCTGCCAACCCGGACAAATCTTGTTGGGACATCGGTGACGTAAAAACGCCAGCTCCCCATGCGTTCCGGCTTATCCCGGCGCAAGGTACAGTTGTGGCGCAGCAGATACTTAACTGTCATAGCCGTCTGTGTGGCTGAATCAACCATGTTTACCTGGGCTGGCAGCACCTGGCGCAACGTGTCCTTCAGGAGCGGATAGTGGGTGCACCCCAGCACCAGGGTGTCGATATCACTATGCAGCAGGGGCTGTAAATACTCGCGCGCCGCCAGGCGGGCGATCTCATGGCTGGCCCACCCCTCTTCCGCCAGAGGGACAAACAACGGACATACGGCGCTGAACACCTGGACTCCGGCGCGCAGGGTGCTTATCTCGTTCTGGTAGGCGCCACTGTTGACTGTCCCTTCGGTTCCGATTACCCCGATGCGGCCGGAGGTGGAAACCCTGACTGCCTCCTGCGCTCCGGGGATAATTACCCCGACTACCGGAATATTGAAATGATGGGTTAAAATCTGCAAGGCCACGGAAGAAGCGGTATTGCACGCCACAACAATCATTTTGACTTGGTGCGCGCACAAAAATTCTGCCGCCTGCATGGCATACCGCAGGACGGTCTCCGGACTTTTGGTCCCGTAGGGAACCCGCGCCGTATCTCCCAGATAGATCAGGTCTTCCGCGGGAAGATGCTTGCGGATAGCCTGCAGCACCGTCAGCCCCCCTACCCCTGAATCAAAGACCCCTATAGTTCGTTGTGGCACTACAACCTCGTTGGTATAAGAAAAAAGGATAGCGTATGGATTATCCCGTATAAGTAAAGAAGGATATATTCAGGCACGAAACGCTCAGGCAGGTCTTTCATTTTTGCGTTTTGCCCCGATCGTGCTACGTTATGCCGGTATGAAAAACTGCCTTCAGGCAGTGCACGTGCTACCGGAACCGCCCCCTTGCCTTTATTTGAATGGATCTCTGCCATGGAAGCGCTCATAGAATGGCTCAAACCACTGAAGACATCAACGATTATCCGTTATATATCCGATTTGAACCTCCTGCATAATCCATGGTTTATTGCTGGAGCAGTGCTGTTTGTCGTTGTCTGTCTGTGGCTGAAATGGCGCCTGCTTCTATCTTGCGTCCTTGCCTTGACCGGATTAATCACGCTGGTATCTCTTGTTCACAATAGCGGAACCGACTTGGAGCGCTCCTCCGACAGTTTGTTTATTTTCCTTGGTGGTGGAACGGCCCTGGTGTTTTTGTTTATATATCTGCTCTTCATGCGCGGAGACTGAATCCATCCAGGAGAAACACCTGCCAAATCGATACCCACAGGCAGATCCATGCAGTCACATATCCACACAACCCCTCAAACACAACACAGAAAGGTTAAGCCGTGACCAGACGAGACATTATTACCCTAGGGATAGGTGCCGCTGTTGTAATATTTTTGTGGATGGCCCCGGAAGAGACAACTCCACACATGCCCACGGACGATATCCATGCAGAATATCAGTTGATATTCAAGCAGGAAGGGAAAAAAGCGGCGGAAAAATTCTGCAAAGACTGCCACGGCAAGCCGGGCCTTGAATTTCCCCCTGAACATCCCGATCCCAACCGGTGCCTGTTCTGTCACAAACCTGACGTATAACAGCCCATAACCTGATTTTTGCCCATGTTGCTGTCTGCACTTCACCGGCGCCGCAGTCTGGAACCGGCCATATACCCGTGTAATAACCCTATAATTATCTTGACAACAACATTGGCGCGGAGTAAATACAACTACAAAGGTAATAATTAGCAGCTAATGCTGAACTCTTTCCATTGCCTCACAGCCCGGAGGTCCAGGATGTCGTTGCAAAAGGTCTACACATTTTACCGTGATGGATTCCGCTCCATGGTGGTGGGGAAGACCCTGTGGAAGATCATTTTTATCAAGCTGTTTATAATGTTTGCGGTTCTGAAGGTTTTTTTCTTTCCCAATTTTCTGGCCACTAATTTCTCTTCTGATGCTGAGCGCGCCAACCATGTTCTCACAAACCTTACTGAACTTCAGGGGTATTCTCAGCCCGGCTCGAAATAGGTTCCGCACTATATATAATAATCTGCTTTTGCAGCTGTATTTATCCGCCACTACTTAAATCAGGAGGCAACCCGTGATAGAAAATATCGACCTTGGCATGGTCAACTGGGCGCGCGCAACATTTGCCCTGACCGCCATGTACCACTGGATTTTTGTCCCTTTGACCCTGGGGCTATCGTTCCTGTGTGCATTCTTTGAATCTATCTATGTAAAAACCGGCAACCCGCAGTGGAAGAGTTTGACCAAGTTCTGGATGATGTTGTTCGGCATCAACTTCGCTATCGGGATCGCCACCGGGATTATCCTGGAGTTCGAGTTCGGCACCAACTGGTCCAACTACTCCTGGATAGTGGGGGATATCTTTGGCGCGCCGCTGGCCATTGAGGGGATCTTGGCATTCTTCCTTGAAGCCACCTTCTTTGCGGTGATGTTTTTCGGCTGGGAGCGCGTATCCACCCGCATGCACCTGTTCTCCACCTGGATGGTGGCAGTGGGATCCAACCTCTCCGCCCTGTGGATCCTGGTGGCCAACGGCTGGATGCAGCACCCGGTGGGGATGATCTTCAACCCGGACTCAGCCCGCTTTGAGATGGACAGCCTATGGGAGGTTATCTCCTCTCCGGTAGCCATCGGCCATTTTGTCCACTCCACCAGTTCCGGCTTTCTGCTGGCGTCCCTGTTTGTCGTAGGGATCTCCAGCTGGTATCTGCTGCGGAACAAACACCAGAAATTCGCCCTGCGCTCCATCACGGTGGCGTGCGTATTCGGCCTGCTCAGTTCAATCTTTGTGGCCTTCAGTGGTGACGAACACGCCTTTGTTACCGCGGAAACCCAGCCCATGAAACTTGCCGCCATGGAAGGGCTGTATACAGGCTCTGCCGGGGTCGGTCTGGTAGCTTTGGGGATGCACAATCCCCTCAAGCAGCCGGGCGATGAGCAGGATCCCTTCCTGTTCAAGGTTGAGATTCCCAAGATCTTGAGCCTGCTCGCCACCCGCGACCTTAACGGCTTTGTCCCCGGCATCGATGATCTGCTCTATGGCAATCCAGCGCAGAACATCATGGGAGTGGATGAGAAAATAGGCTACGGCAAGCAGGCTGTTACGGCCCTGGGTGCCTATAAACAGGCGAAAAAAGACGGCGACACAGCCGGCGCAACTGCCGCTCTTGCAGTCTTCGACCAGCACCGCGCCTATCTCGGCTATGGACACCTGCTCTCGGTGGAACACGCAGTGCCTCCTGTTTCTCTGACATTTTATGCCTTCCGGGTTATGGTCGGCCTTGGAACCTTTTTCATCCTGCTGTTCGCTCTTTACCTGTACCTGCTTAAACGTGGCACCCTGGAGCGCAACTACCCCCTGCTCCTGCTCGGAGTACTGGGCATGTTTTTGGGCTACGTGGCCCAACAGGCAGGCTGGATTGTGACTGAAGTTGGGCGACAGCCGTGGGCCATTCAAGATATGCTGCCGGTAACCGTGGCACGCTCCAACCTGGACACCGGGACAGTTATGACCACCTTCTTTCTGTTTTTGTTGCTGTTTACCGCGTTGCTGATAGCTGAGGTAAAAATCATGCTGCACCAGATCGCTATCGGCCCGGAAGGAGAATAAATGATGTTTGGAAGTCTTGAATGGTCAACCCTGCAGCAACTCTGGTGGTTCATCATCTCCCTGGTAGGAGCGCTGTTTATCTTTCTCACCTTTGTCCAGGGTGGGCAGACCCTGCTTTTGACCGTACCTGAAGGGGAAGATGAAAAAAGCCTGATGGTAAACTCCCTTGGACGCAAATGGGAACTGACGTTTACCACTCTGGTCCTGTTTGGCGGTGCCTTCTTCGCCTCATTCCCACTGTTTTATTCCTCCAGCTTCGGCGGTGCCTACTGGGTCTGGATGGCAATCCTGTTTACCTTTATCATCCAGGCGGTAAGCTACGAATTCCGCACCAAACCCAACAACTTTCTAGGGCAGAAGACCTTTGAACTGTTCCTGTTCATCAATGGCTCGGTGGGAATTCTGTTGCTTGGAGCCGCGATTGGGACATTTTTCACCGGCTCCGCATTCACGTTGAACGACTACAACTTTGTGCAGTGGGGCCATCCCCTGCGCGGGCTGGAAGCTGCCTTCAGTCTGTTCAACCTGAGTCTGGGCCTGTTTCTGGTATTTCTGGCACGCACCCTCGGGGCCCTGTATCTGAGCAACAACCTCGACGAGCACGGCCTGGTGCAACGCCTTAAAAATGCGGCGGGGTTAAACTTTGTCTGTGCGTTACCGTTTCTTCTCTATGTGCTGGTGCGCCTTCTGACCATGGATGGCTACGCAGTCAACCCTGCGGATGGCAGCGTATTCCTGGAAGCGCATAAATACATGTACAACCTTATCGAAATGCCGCTGAATCTTATTTTACTCGTAAGCGGGCTGGTTCTGGTTACTGCGGGGGTGATCCTTAACTACTTCACCGCTTCGGTACGGGGGATATGGCCCGCCGGCCTGGGCACGGTACTTACAGTGTTGGCCATTTTCTTTCTCGCCGGATACAACAATACCGCCTTCTATCCATCAAAGCTCGATCTGAACAGCAGCCTGACTATCTACAACGCCTCCAGCAGCCACTACACCCTCGCCATGATGAGCTATGTCGCACTGCTGGTTCCAGGGGTGCTGGCCTATATCATCTGGGTGTGGCGGCATATGGATCGGGAAAAATTGGCATTAGGCGAAGTTATGTCCGACAAGAAAAGCTATTAAATTAAGGAGGTATACATGCTTTTACTGACTCTGTGGGTCATCCTCATTGTGGCAGCCTATTTTGGAGCGTTGAAGCTGCTGCGCAGTTTTGATCTTCTGTAACACAGCCAACACTCCATCCCCCTAAGCCCTGGATAGAATCCCTGTGCCGCAATCACTGCATGAATTGGGGGTGACATAGACACCAGCGGCGTAATGATCTATGGTATGTGACGTGCCTGTCTTGAAAATATGGACAACTGCGCTAACCTTGCATCACCAGCAAAATCCACCTGTGCCAAGAAACCGACACCATGGCCCGTTTCTCTTTTCACTGTTATGTTAATTTTATCCAAAGGAGCATGAACCATGAAACGTTTTGTTGCACTGACTATCGCCCTGCTGCTGTCAGCCTCCGCTATGGCTTTTGCCTCTGATGATGCGCTGCGCTCCATGAGCAAGAGTATGTTTAAACCTATCCCAATGAGCGCCCCGGCGCTGAAGGGCAACACCGCCACCGCGGAAAAACTTAAACTCGGGCATATGCTCTACTTCGAACCGCGCCTGTCCGCATCTCAGCTGATCAGCTGTCAGACCTGCCACAACGTCGGTCTTGCCGGCGCAGATCTGCAGGAGACCTCGACCGGACACGGCTGGCAGAAGGGGCCACGCAATGCGCCCACCACATACAACGCAGTATTTAATACTGCTCAATTCTGGGATGGCCGCGCTAAAGATCTGGCCGAACAGTCGAAAGGGCCTGTTCAGGCCTCGGTGGAGATGAACAACACCCCCGAAAACGTCATCAAGACCTTGAAATCGATCCCTGAGTATGTTCAGCGGTTTGAACAGGCGTTCCCGGGACAGAAAGATCCGGTTACCTTTGACAATATGGCTGACGCCATCGAGATATTCGAAGCGACTCTGCTTACCCCCAATGACGGCCTCGATCGCTTTATGGCCGGTGATGACTCTGCCTTAAGTGCAAAGCAAAAGCAGGGTCTGGAGCTATTCATCAACAAAGGCTGTGTTGGCTGCCACAACGGAATAAACCTGGGCGGTACCGGCTACTTCCCCTTTGGCGTAGTTGAAAAACCCCATGCCGACCTGCTCCCCATTGGGGATAAAGGCCGCTTCCAGGTAACCAACACTGCCGCGGATGAATATGTGTTTCGCTCTCCGGCACTGCGTAACGTGGCCCTTACCTACCCGTACTTCCACACCGGCAAGGTATGGGATCTCAATGATGCCGTTGAGATCATGAGCAGTTCCCAGCTGGGGATGGAACTCAACAAGGATGAAGCTGCCAAAATCACCAGCTTTCTCCGGGCGCTCAGTGGGGATCAGCCGCTGATCGTGCACCCAATTCTGCCGCCGAGCACCAGCACAACCCCCCAACCTACCCTTACTATAGAAGTAGTAAGCGCCGCCGGCAAGTAAGCAACAGCGTGGATAGCCACTCAACTACAGGCTGAAGGTGTGGTGTTTTAAAGCGCCACACCTTCAGTTTACGACCTGGGACGCCAGCGCCCGTTGACATAGGTGAATTCAATGTTAGCTTGGACTAGAGCGTTTATTCACGCAGCACGCAAATCTTCATACAACTTGAGTGTGATGCGGGGAGAAAAACTAACTTGAGCCATAACACCGCAAAGGAGACCTGCCATGGCAGAAAAACGTACTGGAATAATTACATTCAATAAGAAACCCATGACCCTGCTCGGCCCCGACATTGGTGTCGGCAGCCAAGCCCCCGACTTCAAGGTGGTAGACGTCGACCTGAAACCAGTAACCCGTGACAGCGCCAAGGGGAAGATTCAACTGATAACCGTAGTCCCCTCCATCGATACCAATGTATGCGACATCATGACCCGCAGATTCAACAAAGACGTTTCGGTCCTGCCGGACAGCGTGGTGGTCTACGCCATCAGCATGGATCTGCCCTTCGCCCAGAAGCGCTGGTGTGTCAGAGCTGATATCGAGCGGATGCAACTCCTCTCCGACTATCAGGAGCGCAGTTTCGGCCTCAACTATGGCTTGATGATTGACGAACTCAAGCTGCTGGCGCGCGCGGTGCTTGTTATCGACGCCACCGGCAAAGTGACATATCGTGAAATTGTTCCAGAGGTAACCGACGAACCGGACTATGCCGCAGCCCTTGATGCCGTAAAAGCGCTGCTGTAAGGGGCGGGGAGACAGCGTAAACTTGAAAATGTTGACTTGAAAAGGCCCTTGTCCTTACAAGGGCCTTTTTACTTTCATCTCTTTAGATCCCTCTGGCACTGTGCCGCAGCAGCGGATATACCTTACACGCCACGCAAAAACTGAACCCCGCCTCCAGAGCAGCGAATAGAGCCAGCGTTGCGGCAAAAACGACGGCAACTGCGTGAAAACCTGACAACTCTCCCAGCACAATCAGAGCAGCGAAAATAAAGCCGATTTTGGCGGCAAACAGCTTGGGCCCAGCATTAGCCAGCACCGGCGTTATTTTGCCCCAGCGCAAAACCATCCCACTGGCTCCGTTAAACGGGCTGTAAGAAGGGTTCCAGAATCCGCGGATAAAAAAATCCGCCGCCAGCAGTGCCATAATCCATGTGGCTGCGGTACACAGAAAAACAACTGTACACATAACCGTAAACACAGCATTCACTTGTGCCGCTTTAACGTTAACCTGTTGAAATGATATCGGACATACCCGTGCCATACATTTACCCTCCATACATTTACCCTCCATACATTTACCCTTCGTTAAAGTTGATCTCTGCAACAAACTAGATATCCTATTATTTGAATATATGTATACTAGAACCAACTTTACTGTCAACATTTTTTGCCTGCAGATGGCTTGCCGCTGAACTGCCGCAACATTCTGCCGAGTCTAACCCTCTTTCTGTTTGGAGCACCTATTTTCATGCCCCAAGGTTGATTTTCCAAACGCGGATGTTAGGCTTGAGCTCTAAACACTGCTGCATGCACGCACCAAAAACAGAGCACGTGTCTATCGTCTATCGGAAGAATCTGTTGGCTGTTATTTGGGCAAAACAGATTCTGCCCAAAGTTGTCGCTACCAAGTTCCAGAGGAGGAAAATCTTTATGGCTGTGGATATTACAGTGAAAATCGGGGGTGAAGCGGGGCAAGGTCTCCAGACCGTGGGTGATCTGCTTTGCCACGTGTGCCGCCGGGCCGGCTACTTTTTTCTGGCCATCAACGATTATGAATCACGGGTGCGCGGCGGGCATAATTTTTTTCAAGTCCGTATCAGTGATAAGCCGGTGCTGGCCCCCGCTCAGCAGGTAGACCTGCTGGTGGATCTGGATGGCGTCACGTACAAGCAGCATGCCACCGAATTGAAGGAAGACGCTATTGTCCTGTGCAGGCCGGAACAAAACCCGGCCCAGCATCGGACACTCCACCTTGACTTTACCGCTCTGGCAAAAGAGGCTGGCAACAAGGCGGCGCAAAACACTGTGGCCGCAGCCGCGTGCCTGGCCCTGCTGGGCGCTGGGGAAGAATTGTGTCAGAAAGTGGTGGAACAGCTCTTTGGAACTGCAGAGGAAAAACTCGGCGCCATCAATCAGAAGGCGCTCCAGGCTGGTTTTACCAGCGCCACCCAGTCTGACCTGAAAGGATGGGATCTCACCTGGGTGGAACAACAACCGGCGGGAGCATTTCTCGACGGCGCCAGCACTCTGGCTTTAGGCGCAGTGGCTGCCGGTTGTCGCGTGGGGGCCTTCTACCCCATGTCTCCAGCCACCGGCATCATGACCCATCTGGTCCAACTCGCAGAACATTTCCCCCTGGTGGTGGAACAGGCAGAAGATGAGTTAGCAGCGATCAACATGGTAACGGGCGCAAGTTTTGCCGGCTGCCGCGCCCTTACGGCCACCAGCGGTGGCGGCTTCTCTCTGATGAGCGAAGGGATAGGGCTGGCCGCCATGACCGAAACTCCGCTGGTGCTCATCAATGCCCAGCGTCCCGGCCCAGCCACCGGGTTGCCTACCCGCACCGGGCAGGGCGATCTGCTCTTTACCCTGCATGCCGCCCAGGATGAATTCCCCCGCTTTGTGTTGGCGCCCGCCACCGTGGCCGATTGCTTCGACACCATGCAGCGTGCTTTTTATCTGGCCGACACCTATCAAGTCCCGGTGATAGTGCTGGTGGATCAGTATCTGGTGAGTACCTCCATCCTGGTACAGGAGAAACTTGAAGTAAGTCCCATTGCTGCACCCAGCCCACCACCGGACCCCCCTGCAAAACCGGAAGGCTACGCACGCTTTGCCTTCACCGAAAGTGGTGTCTCTCCCCGCCTGTTGCCCTGTCAAAGTCAGGCACTGGTAAAAGCCACCGGCAATGAACACACGCCGGATGGCCATTCAAGTGAAAATAGGGAAAACCGGCGCGCCATGGTGGAAAAGCGGCTGGCCAAGCTCCCCGCCATGAAACAGGAGCAGCGTCCACCGCTGTTCCACCATGAACAGGCGGACTGGCTCCTGGTGAGTTGGGGTTCCAGCTATGGAATCGTGCGCGAGGCAGTGGACAAATTGCGTGCGCAGGGCCTCGATGTTGGCCTGGTACATCTGGTGGATATCTGGCCCCTGCCCCAAGAGCCGCTGCAGAGCCTGCTGCGCGAACGCAAGTGGCTGCTGGTGGAGCAGAATGCGACCGGACAGTTGGGCTGGATGCTCCGCGCCGAGCTGGGCGTTGAACCGCAAGGTTCCATCTTTCAGTACGATGGCAGACCCCTTGAAGTAACCCGCATAGTAAATGAAACCACTGCAAAGATAGGAGGTTAACCCCATGGTCGCAATAGACGATTATACCAGCAACTATGAAAATCAGTGGTGCCCTGGGTGTGGCAACTTCGGTATTTTGCCCGCTATGAAGATGGCTTTCGTAGCTCAGAACCTTGCCCCCCATGAGCTGTTGATCATTTCAGGTATTGGTCAGTCCGGGAAAACGCCCCATTTTCTCCAATGCAACTTTATGCACACGCTGCACGGACGGGCGCTGGCGGTGGCCAGCGGTGCCAAACTGGCCAACCACGATCTCAACGTGGTGGTAAACTCCGGCGACGGCGACTGTTATGGTGAAGGGGGCAATCACTTTATCCACGCGATCCGGCGCAATCTGGATATCACCCTTCTGGTCCACAACAATCAGATTTACGGTCTCACCAAGGGGCAGGCATCTCCGACCACAGATAAAAACATGCTCACCAGCATTCAGAGCCACGGGGTCAGCACCCGCCCTTTCCGCCCCCTCGCTGTGGCCCTGAGCCTCGGTGCTGGCTTTGTGGCGCGCGGCTTTGCGGGTCAAAAAGAACAGCTGGCTGGGTTGATTCAGGCGGCCATGAACTATAAGGGCTTCAGTTTGATAGACATTCTGCAGCCCTGTGTCACGTTCAATCATCTGAACACGTTTGCCTGGTACAAACAGCGAGCGGTGGATATAACCACCCTGGATCACGATGTGCACGACCCCCAGAGTGCCATGCAATTGGCCATGGAGTGGGAAGAGCGCATCCCCACGGGGATTCTCTACCAGCAGGAAGAAGATGATTTTACCGCTCTGAATCCATGGCTGCAACAGGGACCCATGCTGCAGCGTGAATACAATGTCAACTCAATTAATGCCTATATTGATGAGCTGTATCAGGTCTGAAGAGGGAGCTGAAGATGGGGCTGAAACCAAACAGATGAAATAGGAGAGATAAGTTGAATCAGACGAATTTTTCTTCCCCGCGCAGATCTGGGTTCAGAAATTTAAACAACTTATTTCTGAGCATGGGGATAGTCCTGACCCTGCTCGGAGTCCTGGCTATTGCAGGCGCATTCTTTACCACCATGGCGACGATTATCTTCTTCGGAGTTCTGCTTGTACTGGCAGGGACAATTCAACTTACCCACACCCTGTCGCAACGCTCCAGAAACCCATTTTTTCGTAGCTCTGGCGTGCTGTATCTTCTGGTTGGGCTGATCATGCTTATCTCTCCGGTAGGGAGCGCTATCGGCCTGACCATTCTGTTGGCGCTTATGTTTGTAACCGCAGGAGCAATTCGTCTGCGCTACGCCTTTGCCGCCCGCAAAATGGGGCTCCCGTCCAGCTGGTACTTCACCGGAGCCGCGCTGAACTTTGTGCTGACACTCCTGATCATATCCGGCTTACCTGAAACCGGAACCTGGGTAATCGGTTTTTTTCTGGGCCTGGAGCTTTTATTCACCGGGATGACGATGATTTTTCTGACAGCCCGCATCCATCTGAACTACTGAGATCTTGGCTGCCTTAGTTCCTTGAAATTTTATTACAGCAGGCTCAGCAGCACAGGCGTTGAGGGGGAAGCAGGTTCTGCCACCTTGTCGAGTACGTGACATGCGGCGGGTTGCGGAACATTCTGCCTAAGTTCTATTTCTTTGTCGCCAATTCCAACAAAGAGTTGAGGTCAGAAGCTTCCGCCCCCTCGTACAGATACCTGTAACTCCCTGCATCCGGACAATATTTTCGCACAATTGCAAGCCATTCACTTTCAGAAGGGGTAACCCCTCTTGCGTGTAATGCCTGGATATCGTGCTTGATTTTACCCAGCTGAATGGAACTGGGTTCTGTTGTCGCAGTACCGAACGTAATTCTTATTCCACGGGCCAACTCGTGATCGCGCTCAGTCATTATAAACTCCTTTATGGTATTAGGGCGGGTTACGCCTAAACAACCGGCAGAATTAAGATGTTCACCCGCAACAATCACTGCAACCTCCCGGTCTGATAACATTTTAGCAGGCTTGGTAGAAATCACATCTCGAGAAACTTCAGTGCTTTTTTAAATTGGTTTTGGGTGCCCAAGATTCACGCCAAGTGTTCATCAATAATCGGCTATCAAGGATATGCCAATGAAAAATAGATTTGCTCAGTGCAGGCAATTTCTTCACCTCTCCACATTTACTTTAAAGCACTGCAGTCATCCAAAACTTGGCTATTCTCAACCGCAAACACCATACGCGCGGCTGAAACCGCTAATACTGCTAACAGGTATCATTTTGGCCGTGCTGGGCGGGGTGGCAACTGCAGCCTCCTCTGCAGGACAAGAGGTTGAACCATCCTCATCTATTGACGAAACACTAATCGCACAACGGGTCGAGATTCAGGCTGCCTCAAGTGACCAGGAAATCGACCAACGGTTGACCAGCATCCTGAAAGCAACCGGATGGTTCCCTGATATCAGCATAGAGGTTAATGAAGGTGTCGTGCTCCTCGACGGGCAGTCCGAATCTGCCGAGCACCGAACTTGGGCCGGCGAGTTAGCCAGAAATACTAGCGACGTGGTTGCCGTCGTCAACCGCATCAAGATAAGGGAGCATTCTCCCTGGGATTTCTCCCCAGCATTCACTGAGCTCCAAAATCTCTGGGGGAGGTCCCTGCAGCAGCTGCCACGGCTCGGCTTTGCGCTATTGCTTCTGGTTCTAGTCTTAGGCATCGGCAAATTGTTTGCCAGCGGGATTCGAAGGCTGCTCGCGCTGCGCCTGAAACCATTGCTGCGCGATATGGTCGCTCGGATTCTGAGCATTGCACTGCTGCTCGTAGGCTTTTACCTGGTCCTCCGGGTTGCCGGTCTTTCCGGTCTGGCGGCGACCATTCTTGGCGGCACCGGAATTGCTGGGCTGGTCGCCGGAATCGCATTTCGCGATATTCTGGAAAATTACCTTGCCAGCCTGCTGATCAGCATCCGAAATCCTTTTCACCTCGGCGATCTGGTGGAGATTGCCGGGCACATGGGTATTGTCCTGCGTGTCACGACTCGCGGCACTGTGTTGATGAATCTGGACGGCAACCATGTGCAGGTTCCAAACGCCACGGTTTACAAAAGCATTATCCGAAATTTTTCTGCCAATCCGAACCGGCGTGATTTCTTTGAGGTTGGTATTGGATTTGACAACGAGCTTTCTGTTGCGCAAGAAGTCGCCATGGGCATACTTAACAACCACCCAGCGGTATTGAAGGATCCTGAAGCTCTGGTTCTGGTCGATCGACTCGGTGCCGCCACAGTCAACCTCCTCATATATTTCTGGTACGATGGATCCGTGTATAATGGCTTCAAAGTTAAATCTTCGTTAATTCGTTCGGTCAAAAAGGCTTTTGAAGGGGAGAGGATTTCGATGCCGGATGAAGCAAGAGAGGTGATTTTCCCCGATGGAATTTCCGTCCAGATGGTTGATAGCATAAGCGGACCCGCAACAATCAAAGAAGAGAAAAAACCTCTGCCGGGAGCTGTCCCGGAGACCGTGACCAATGAGGCCGAAGGAGATCTTATTAGTGAAGAACAGCAGCTACGCGAGCAAGCTAAAGCATCTAGAATTCCTGAAGAAGGATCAAGTATTCTTGAAGACAAAACGTAGCGATTAAGCATAGCCTCTTGTGCAGAAGCTGCAGGCATTCGACACCTGCCATGACACAGGAAGAAGTAAAAGGCAGTCTTGTTCCTGAGGAGCAGGATGCATAATACCCCCCCCCAGCAGAAGAGAGATACCTGATGCCCCACATCGCCATAATTCCCATCCGCCAGGATAATTACTGTTACATCCTCACCCTGAACGGGGTCAGGATTGCCATTGACCCGGGCGAATCTGAACCTGTACTCACGTATCTGCGCCAGCAAGAAGAATGCAGTTTGGCTTTAATCCTCAACACCCACATGCATCAGGACCATAGTCACGGCAATCTGGTCCTGAAACAAATCACCGGCTGCAAAATAATGGGGAGAGATGAGCGCATTCCGGGCATTGATCAGGTCCTTACCCGGGAAGGGGCACTGCCAGCTCCGGCCCAGGAACTTCAGCTTCTGGCTACCCCGGGGCACACCCTGAAGGATTGCTGCTACTACCTGCCGCCGCAAGGAAAACATCCGGGCGCCCTGTTTTCTGGAGACACCTTGTTTTCCGGCGGCTGCGGCCGCGTTTTCGAGGGCACGATAGAGCAGCTATTTCAGTCCCTGCAAGTTCTGGCGGCTCTACCACCTGCCACCCTGCTCTACTGCGGGCATGAGTATACCCTGGATAACTACCGTTTTGCGCAGCGCATTGAACCAAACTCTCCAGCAGTACGCCGCAAACGGCAACAGGTGGAAAGTTTCCGCCAACACGGGGAACCAACCCTGCCTGTCTCCATAGGTGCAGAGCTGGAGACCAATCCCTTTCTGCGCCCCCATGACCCCGCATTACGTCGTGCTCTACACATGGAGGATGCCAGCGATCTTGAGGTATTCACCGTTTTGCGTGAGAAGAAAAATCGGTTTTAGGGTGTCGCACCAATATCGCTACGTTAGTCCATGCTGGGGCAAACACGCTGAGGGAAGAATACTTCCTGTTTGGATGGTAGTTTTTTCGTCGCCGCAGCCCCAGCCTTAGCGCGCTGGATTCCGGTACTTATAGATGGGGTGGTTATTGATTCGCTCTCGCAGAAAATCCACCAGCAGGCGAACCTTGGGAGACAGATGCCGGTTGGGCGGGTAAACGGCCCACACCGCGGAATTGGGCTGCCGATAGTTATCCAGCACCGAGATCAAGTCCCCGCTTTGCAGGTGCTCTGAAACGTAGTAATCGGGGAGCTGGACTAACCCCAATCCGCGCAGCGCAGCGTCGAGGAGCGCCGGCCCACTGTTGCAGCGCCAATTCCCTTTGACTTTGAGGGTCTGGTTTTTGCCGTTCTCGACGAAGCTCCAATAATCAAGGGTGCCGAGCAGGCAATTCTGGCTGGTCAGTTCAGGTAAGGTGTGGGGCTGACCGTGGCGGGAGAAGTATTCCGCTGAACCGCAGACATAGAGGGTCCGTGGTGCCAGTTTGCGGGCGACCAGCGAGGAATCCTCCAAGTGACCGAAGCGGATGGCCAGATCAATCCCTTCTTGCACCAGATCCATGACCTGGTTGGTACTGAGCATCTGGATGCTCAGTTCAGGGTATCGGCTGACAAACTCATTGACCAGCGGGGCGATAAAACGGTCGCCATAGGCGACCGAGCAGGTCAAGCGCAGTTTGCCGCGGGGAGTTGCCTGCAGGTTCGTTACCGCCTGCTCGGCTTCTTCCAGGCTGTCGAGCAGGTGGCGGCAGTGCTGGTAGTAGATCTCACCTACTTCTGTTGCGGTCACCTTGCGGGTGGTGCGATAAAACAGTTTGACCCCCAACCGTTCCTCCAGGGCAGTTATCTGCCGACTGACATGGGCGGTGGAGACCATAAGCCGTTTGGCGGCAACGGTAAAGCTATTGGTCTCGCTTACGGCAACGAACTCTTCGATCCCCTCCCATTTTCGCATTACTTCTCCTTGGTAATAATGTTTTGCAGATTGAGGCCATTATCATTTTCGCAGAAAGAGGTACTATATATCCACAACAAAGAACAAAAACCGCAGTCTATCAAAGGAGATAAACCGATGCTCAAATCACGTGCGGCAGTAGCCTGGGAAGCAGGTAAACCATTAGTGATCGAAGAGGTTGACGTCATGGGACCTAAAGCCGGAGAGGTGCTGCTGCGCATGGTGGCCAGCGGTGTCTGCCATACTGACGCCTTTACCCTCTCGGGGGATGATCCGGAAGGAAGGTTTCCGGTCATCCTCGGGCATGAAGGGGGAGCCATCGTTGAAGAGGTGGGCCCAGGCGTTACCTCCGTGGTGGCGGGCGACCATGTGATCCCCCTCTATACCCCCGAGTGTGGCAAATGCAAGTTTTGCCTGAGCGGCAAAACCAACCTCTGCCAGGCGATCCGAGTCACCCAGGGACAGGGTTTGATGCCGGACGGTACCACCCGTTTCTACAAGAACGGGCAGCCGCTTCTGCACTACATGGGCACTTCGACCTTCACCGACTACACCGTAGTGCCGGAAATCGCGGTGGCCAAGATCAGCAAGGAAGCCCCTTTGGACAAGGTGTGTCTGCTCGGCTGCGGGGTCACCACCGGCCTGGGAGCGGTGCTGAATACCGCCAAGGTGGAGCCCGGAGCAACCGTTGCCGTATTTGGTCTCGGCGGCATCGGTCTGGCTGCCATTATGGGTGCCAAGATTGCCAAGGCGCAGCGGATCATCGGCATCGACATCAACCCGGCCAAGTTTGCGATGGCCCGCGATTTCGGCGCCACCGACTGTATCAATCCGCTCGATTTTGCCGAGTCGATCCAGGATGTGTTGATCGATATGACCGACGGCGGGGTTGATTATTCCTTCGAATGTATCGGCAATACCGATATCATGCGCGCTGCCCTGGAATCTTGCCACAAGGGGTGGGGCGAATCGGTAATCGTCGGGGTGGCCGGGGTCGGTCAGGAAATCTCGACCAGACCCTTCCAACTGGTCACGGGGCGCGTGTGGCGCGGAACCGCCTTCGGTGGCGTACGTGGGCGCTCGGAGCTGCCCGGGTACGTGGAGCGCTATCTGCGTGGCGAGATCAAGCTGGATGAGTTTGTCACCCACACCATGGGCCTGGAGGATATCAACAAGGCTTTTGATCTGATGCGTGAGGGCAAGAGTATCCGCACCGTGCTGCATTTTGACAAGTAATAACAAGCGCCTGCCCCTCTCCACAGGGGGCGGCGGACAACTATTTACGCATTAAAGGAGATAGATAGATGGTGATCAATCAACTGGAGTCCCTTTCCTGTAACAAGAGTTTCGGCGGGTGGAACAAACGTTTTCGGCATTATTCACCGACCCTGGACTGTGACATGGCCTTTGCCATCTACCTGCCGCCGCAGGCGGAGAAACAGAAGGTTCCGGTGCTCTACTGGCTGTCGGGTCTGAGCAGCACCGAGGAGAACTTTGTCGAGAAGGCGGGGGCACAGCGCATGGCCGCCGAGCTGGGGATCGCCATTGTCGCGCCGGATACCAGCCCGCGTGGTGAGAGCGTGCCGGACGATGCTCAAGGCAATTATGACTTTGGCCTTGGCGCCGGCTTTTACGTCAATGCCACCCAGGAGCCCTGGGCGCGGCATTACCGCATGTATGACTATGTGGTCGAAGAACTGCCGGCGCTGATTGAAAAGCTTTTTCCGATCACAGACAAACGATCCATCAGCGGCCACTCCATGGGGGGGCACGGGGCCCTGGTGTGCGCCCTGCGCAATCCGGAGCGCTACCGGTCGATTTCGGCCTTCGCGCCCATCGCCAACCCGATGAACAGCCCCTGGGGCAAAAAGGCATTTTCCAACTACCTGGGCAAAGACCGCAAGCTGTGGAGCGAGTATGATAGCAGTGTGCTGATCGGCGAGGCGAAGGACAAGCTTCCATTGTTGGTGGATCAAGGGGGTAATGACCAGTTCCTCGCGGAGCAGCTGAAGCCCGAGGCGCTGCGACAGGCCGCAAAAGAAAACAACTATCCGCTGGTCTATCGGCAACAGGACGGTTACGATCACAGTTATTACTTTATCGCCAGCTTCATCGAGGACCATCTGCGTTTTCATGCCGACTTCCTCAGGGGTCGCTCTATGGAGCAGTGGCTGGCGGAGCAAAAATAACGAAAACAATATACTGCGGCGCCAAGCAGTAGCTTGCAGGAGAAAAATTGTGGCTATTAAACTCGGGATCGTGATGGACCCTATCGGGCAGATCAATGTCAACAAGGATAGCAGCCTGGCCTTGCTGCTGGAAGCCCAGGCACGTGGGTACCAGCTCTACTACATGGAGATGCAGGATCTTTATCTGCAAAACGGGCGGGCCCATGCGACGATGCAGCCGCTGCAGGTACAGCAGGATCCTGAAAACTGGCACCAGTTTGGCGCACAGTTGGATACTCCGCTGGCTGAGCTGGATGTGATTCTGATGCGCAAAGATCCACCCTTCGATACTGAATTTATCTACGCCACTTATATGCTGGAGCGGGCCGAGGCCGAGGGGACGCTGATTGTCAACAACCCGCGCAGTCTGCGCGATGCGAACGAAAAGCTCTTTACCGCCTGGTTTTCCGAGTTGACCCCGGAAACTCTGGTGAGCCGTAGTCCAGCCAAGCTGCGCCAGTTTTATGCCGCGCAGCAGAATATTATCCTGAAACCTCTCGACGGCATGGGTGGCGCCTCGGTGTTCCATATCACCCCGGGGGATCGAAACCTGAGTGTAATCATCGAGATCCTGACGCAGCACGGCAGTCGCTATGCCATGGCGCAGAAATTTATCCCGGAGATCAGTGAGGGGGACAAACGGATCCTGGTGGTCGATGGTGAGCCGATCCCTTATTGCCTGGCCCGGATTCCGGCCAAGGGTGAAACCCGGGGCAATCTGGCCGCCGGCGCCCGTGGTGAGGCCAGACCCTTGTCCGCAAGCGATTGGCGCATCGCCGCGGCGGTGGGCCCGGTGTTAAAGGAAAAAGGGCTCTATCTTGTTGGCCTCGATGTCATCGGCGATAAGTTGACCGAGATCAACGTCACCAGTCCGACCTGCATCCGTGAGATCGAAGCGGCTTTCGATATCAATATCAGCGGCA
>CAYUJC010000056.1:0-18515 GCA_964444945.1 uncultured Desulfuromonas sp. | reverse complement strand
GAGCTTGTTCCGGGTGATGTTGTCCTGATCGATGCAGGAGATATCGTCCCAGCCGATTTGCGCCTCACGGAAGCGAACCTGTTGCGCGCCGATGAATCAGCCCTGACCGGGGAATCAGTACCCAGCCACAAAACAACGGAGACCCTGGCAGACTCCACTGCGCTGGGGGAACGAACCAACATGCTTTTCAAGGGGACGCCCGTCACTTCCGGTTCGGGCGCCGGGATCGTCATCGCCACCGGTATGAAAACGGAAATTGGCACCATCGCTGGCCTGGTACAGGATGCTGAAGATGAGATGACACCCTTGGAAAAACGCCTGGAGCGCTTGGGCAGACGCCTGATTCTATTGACCCTGGTAATGGGGGTTGTGGTCGCCGCCGCAGGGATAATTGGCGGCAGGGATATGATGCTGGTGCTCGAAACCGCCATCGCCATGGCCATAGCCGCGATTCCCGAAGGATTGCCGGTAGTTGCAACCATCGCCTTGGCCCGGGGCATGTGGCGCATGGCCGCACATAACGCTTTAGTCAGTCGCCTCTCTGCAGTGGAAACCCTGGGTGCAACCACGATCATTTTTACCGATAAAACCGGGACCCTGACCCAGAACCGCATGCAGGTGCGCAGGTTTATCCTGTCCGGACAGGAGATTGAGGTCAAAGAAAATCGACTTCAGGATGAAGAACCAAATGCAGTTCTGCACCAGATCCTCGAAGTCGGGGTACTGTGCAACAATGCCTCTGTCGACAACGGAAAAGAGCTGGGAGATCCCACCGAAACTGCACTGCTGCGCATCGCCGCGACCATGGCAATCCACCGTGATGAGCTGTTGGGGAAATATCCTGAAATCCGCGAAGAGGCCTTCAAGGCCGAAACGAAGATGATGGCGACCTTTCACAAGGAGGATGGTGAGATTTTGGTAGCGGTCAAGGGTGCGCCTGAGATGGTGTTGAACTGCTGCACCCACGTGGCCGCTGGAGACAAGATCGTAGAACTCTCCCAGAATGAGCGTCACACGTGGGAAGATAAAAACCTCGCCCTGGCGGAAGAAGGGATGCGTCTCATCGCCCTGGCACGCAAAAATGCAGCCAGCCGGGAGGATAATCCCTATCAGGGCCTGACCCTGCTTGGATTTGCCGCCCTGCATGATCCGCCGCGTGAGGATGTCCCCAAAGCACTTGAAGAATGTGCCACTGCCGGGATTCGGGTGATCATGGTCACGGGGGATCACCCCGCTACTGCGCGCGGTGTCGCTGCGGCGGTGGGTCTTGAATCCAGCGAAGATACCACCCTGAATGGAGATGCGATACAGGCCCCAGAAACCCTTTCTCCCCAGGAGCGGGAACGAATTCTGCACGCCTCCATTTTTGCGCGCGTGACACCAGAGCAGAAACTCGCCCTCATCTCGCTGTATCGGGAGAGAGGGGAGATCGTTGCCATGACTGGCGATGGTGTCAACGATGCGCCGGCGCTGAAAAAAGCCGATATCGGCGTAGCCATGGGACAGCGCGGCACCCAGGTCGCCAAAGAAGCAGCCGACATGGTGCTCAAGGATGATCGCTTCAGCACCATCGTGATGGCGATCCGCTATGGGCGCGGAATCTTCAACAACATCCGCAATTTCATCTACTACCTGATCTCCGGTAACGTCAGCGAAGTTGCTATTATTACCCTGGCAACCCTGGTGGGCGCGCCCCTACCCCTGCTGCCACTGCAGATCCTGTACATCAACCTCATTGGCGATGTGTTTCCCGCCCTCGCCCTGGGAATGGGGGAAGCGCGTCCCCAGGTGATGCAGCAGCCCCCGCGCGACCCCAAGGAGCCGCTCCTGACCAGAAAACACTGGCTGGGTATCGGAGGCTACACCTTAGTCTTCTCGGTCGCCGTGCTGGGTGCGTTTGCCGTAGCTCTGCTGCACTGGGAGTTGCCCCTTAAGCGCGCTGTCACCATCTCGTTCTCATCCCTGGTGCTGGCGCGGCTGTGGCATGTCTTCAATATGCGCAATGCCGCCAGCCCTCTGCTGCGCAACGAGATCACCACCAACCCACATATCTGGGGCGCCATCGGCATCGGTCTGGCACTGTTGCTCTTGGCTATCTATCTTCCGGGCCTCTCAAGCGTTCTTGGCCTGACCTCTCCAAATCTGCAGGAGTGGGTGCTGATCCTCACGGCCAGCCTGGTTCCTCTGGTTGTCGGCCAAACGATGAAGTTCCGCGCTCACCTGCGCGCATGAAGTTTAAATTTCGGGATGAAGGGTGGGGGGATCGGTGAGGCCGAGTTCCCCGTGGGGGAGGGGAGCCGATCCGGATAGACCCTGCTCCATGGCTGCCTGGCTGGCGCGGCTTAATTAAATACCCCCAGCTGTTTTCAGTCGCGGGGAACAGCGAGCATGCGATCGAGGGCGAGTCTGGCTTTCTTTGCAGTCAGCGGATCAACGGTGACTCTTGGGCTCATGGTCTCAAGACACTCAAGCAGACTCTCAAGCGTGGTCAGCTTCATGTTGGGGCAAATCAGGCCAGTGCTCGGCAGGATGAAGTTTTTATCGGGGTTCTCCTTGCGCAGGCGATAGAGAATTCCCATCTCGGTGCCGACGATGAAGGTCTTGGCGCTGCTCTGGGCGGCGTATTCGTACATGCCGCTGGTCGAACAGATGTGGTCGGCCAGTCCCAGAACTTCGGGAGGGCATTCGGGGTGAGCCATGAAAATCGCATCGGGATGAGCGGCGCGCGCCTGCTCAATCTGGGTAACACTCAGGCGTTCGTGGGTCGGGCAGAACCCCTCCCAGAAGTGACAGGTCTTGTCGACCTGGCTGGCGATGTAGCGCCCGAGGTTGCGGTCAGGGACCAGGATGACTTCATCGCTGTCGAGAGAGCGCACTACGTTGACCGCATTTGAACTGGTACAGCAGATGTCACTCTCGGCTTTAACTGCCGCACTGGAGTTGACGTAGGTGACGACCGTAGCCTTAGGGTATTGCTGCTTCATTTCGCGCAGCCCCGCAGCGGTGACCATATCGGCCATCGGGCAGCCGGCATCATGGCGGGGGAGCAGGACAATCTTGTCCGGCGCGAGCAGGGCCGCGCTCTCAGCCATGAAGTGTACGCCACAGAAGGCGATCACCTCTTTGGCGGTGCGCGCCGCTTCCATTGACAGTGCGAGGGAGTCTCCGGTGATATGGGCGATCTCCTGAATCTCATCGCGTTGATAATTATGGGCCATCAGCAGGGCGTTTTTTTCCTCGGCCAGCTGAAGAATTCGAGCCTTGATCTGATCCTGATTCATTTGATCTATTTCCTGTCATATTAAGTATAGGGAATAAGGGGTAAATTCTAGACCAACTCCCCCTGATAAGTCAATTCTTTCGCGCCGTCCCAGATTCAACATCATGTGTGGAGCTGTATGCGTTTGCCACCAGCTTAAGGTGAGTTGTCCAGAGACTTGCCCCCATCATTTTCACATGTTCTGCATTCACGTTTTTGCTGTCAAGATAGAAGAATGTGCGGGTAGCCAACCCTGTTAGTTTTATTCGGCATCGGTATCACAAAAAGAAACTTTGTACCTGTCCCAGATATCAAGGGCAATACCCATAGGTTGCATCATAGGGACAGTATAGGTATGGAACCTTTTGCTGTACAGGTATTGGCGGCACTTTGAGATGTATTCAGAAAACCCCCGTGGCGAAACGATCAGAGGTTTTTTCAATTCTGCGCGTAGATCGGCGAGTTTTTCGGGCAGGTATTCTGAAAGTGTAGGTACCTGAAAGTAAATCGCACTGAGGATGATGTCAGTGTTGGGGTCTTCATCGGCAATGCGTAACGTATCTATTAAACGTTCATCACTGCAATTTCCGAACAAATCGATGGGGTTCCCCCCGATTCCCTGCAAGATATGCTCTTTGCCAATGAGGTCAGCGCTGCCCATGTTGTCACTAATAATAGTGCGTAATTTTTCTTGGGTGTGCGGGGCATAGGTTGCCAGCGGCAACCCTACCGCAGTGACTTGATCGGCTAACAAAATGCCCGAGCCGCCTCCGACACTGACGATCCCGACCCGGTTGCCATGCGCCAGGGGTTGAGAGGTGAGAATAGATAAAATGTTAACCAGTATTTTTGTATCTTCGGTTAACTCTTCAATAAGATAGAGGCCTGCTTGACGGCACGCGGCGCGAAACGCTTCATGGCTTCCGGCCAAGGTCGCGGTGTGTGACAGCGTTGCGGCCGCCCCACCGCCGATACCTCCCTTGATCACAATGACTGGTTTCTTTTCCGCGACTTTACGGCCGACTTCCATGAATTCGTAGCCGTTCCCAATCCCTTCAAGATAAATAGCGATAACTTTTATGCGCGGGTCTTCACCCATATGGGCAAGAATATTGGTCACGCTGACACTGCTGGCGTTACCGCAGGAGACGCATTGCCCCAGACTGACTTCATCGGCCTTGAGCATTTCCTTTAATTCCAGGCTGACTCCGCCACTTTGGGAGATGATGCCGATGCCGTTGGCTTGCTCAATGACACTGGTTCGCTGTGCGGGGATATAAAAGGTATTAAGCCCGGTGAAATTGTCGATCACCCCCATGCAGTTGGGGCCGATATACGCCACATTGTATTTTTTGCTCAGATGGACCAAGCGCTCCTCCAGGTCGGATCTACCTGATTCGGCAAACCCGTCACTGAAAATAATGGCCCCTTTGCCCCCCATTTTGCAGAACTCTTCGAAACAGCGTACTGTTTCTTCAGCATTGATAGCAAAGACCCCGACGTCTGGAACTTCAGGCAGACTGCTCAATGATGGATAGCAGGTAAGCCCTTGAATGGTTTTCAAGCGCGGATGAACTGGAAAAATCTTGTCGATCCGCATGGAGTTTTTGAGGATGATTCCCCCCATGGTGCCGGGGCGTGATGCTCCGACTATGGCAACCGATTTGGGGGAGAAAATGGCCTGGAGGCTTTTAAGCTTTTCGGCTAAATGCTCACTGGGAAGAGGGCGGGGCACCGGTTCTCCCTGAATGACCCGGGTATCGACGATGTTGATCGCATTCGCATACACGATCACCGGGTTGAGGTCGAGCTCATGGACGTCAGGGTTCTCCGCCATGAGACGAGAAACATTCATTGCCAGCTCAATGATCGATTCTTTATCGAAAACATCGCCGCGGTATCCGTCTAAGATCTGCCCTGCCTTGGTTTCGCCCAGCATCTCCAGAACATCTTCGCGGGTTAAAACTCCAACTCCGATGGCAACATCAGCGAGCAATTCGACATGTTTCCCTCCCAGACCCACCATCACTACTGGACCGAAAGCTGGGTCCTGCTTGGCTCCAACGAGTATTTCCAGCCCGTTTTTGGCCATCGGTTGCACCAGGATACCGTCGAGGTTTGTGACACCGACTTTTTCGACGTTAGCCAAAAGCTGCGCATAGGCCTCTTTAACTGCGTCTTGGTCGTGAAGATTTAAAAAAACGCACCCAACATCGCTTTTGTGGATAATTTGCGCAGAGATCCCTTTCATCACAACCGGGAACCCTGTTTTTTCTGCAATTTTCAGGACCTCTTCAAGGTTTTGCGCCATTTCGCCCGATACAGAGATTTGATAGCGGTTTAGAAGTTGTTTTGTTTGTGTGAACCCAATTTGATTTTTAGTCATGTTCTCCCCTGTTAACCATGAAATTTAAAAAAGTACACTTTTGGTATTTATAGCTGAATAGATCAATGAGATAAAGAATTTAACCTTGCCGACTTAAAGCGTCCAAGGGTGCAGGGCTATGGTTGCCCCCTTTATTCTCTTATCGCCGCCGCTGGCTTTTATTTTTCAAGTGGCCCGCTCCATTTTGTCAAGCATGCTCCTTCCTGAACGTTTCCCGGAACAAGATTCTCTTTCACTAAAACGGTAAACCTATTGTCCATTCCGATTGCTCCCGGTGGGGGAGGGAGAATATACTCTATGGGCTTTGTTTTATTACCCGTCTCCTATACCCTGACAAAGTGCTACCGACTGAAGTAAGTTAATCCCGCTTTTGGCAGAGAACACTCTATAGAGGTCTGAGGCAGTATGGCTAAACGGAAACGGCAGAAATTGAATAAGAAACTTATTTTACCCCTTGTAGCCCTGGCTGGATTGCTGGCGGCGCTCGTTTTTACCCTTTATCTCGACTCTGTCGTCCGTGAGCGCTTTGAAGGCAAGCGCTGGGAACTACCTGCCAGGGTTTATGCCCGGCCGCTGGAGCTCTATCCGGGTTTGAAGCTGACTCCAGCGCAGATGATCTCCGAACTTTCGATGCTCGGCTACCGGGAAATGCCCGAACCTCGGGAGCCGGGTACCTTCCGTTTACGGGGGCAGGTCCTTGAGCTGGTTTCCCGCCCGTTTGTGTTTGGCGACGGACCGCAGCCTTCAGTCTCCTTGGGGATTCGCTTTGCCAACGGGCAGGTTCAGGAACTGGTTGAGCGTGCGAAGAATAGTGCGCTTGGTCTCGTACGCCTTGAGCCGATCCTGATTGGGGGAATTTATCCCGGCAAGAACGAAGACCGCGTCCTGGTCAAATTTGAAGAAGTTCCCCAGCACCTCATTGATGCGCTGATCGCGGTAGAGGACAGGCGGTTTTATTCCCACCACGGGATCGATCCAAAAGGGATTGCGCGCGCGCTTTTCGCCACAGCGAGCGGAAGCGTTCAGGGAGGGAGTACTCTCACGCAGCAGCTCGCTAAAAACTTCTTCCTGACGCCCAAACGCACCATCCGGCGCAAGCTCACTGAAATGCTGATGGCGCTATTGATCGAGCTTCATTACAGCAAAGAAGAAATTCTTGAAGCATATATTAATGAAGTTTACCTGGGGCAGGATGGGAACCGTGCCATCCACGGGTTTGGTCTCGCCAGCAGCTATTTTTTCGATAAGCCATTGACCTATCTCGGGCTTGCAGACACAGCTCTATTGGCAGGGATGCTCAAAGGGCCCTCATTTTACAACCCGCGCAGCCAACCGCAACGCGCTCTGGAGCGGCGCAACCTGGTGTTGGCGATCATGGCGCGGGAAGGGTTTATCAGCGCGCAGCAGTTTGCTTTAAACAAGAGTGCGCCGCTGGGAGTGATTGACCGGCCGCCGCGCGGTACATCTCCCCACCCGGCGTTTTTGGGTCTCGTCCATCGTCAGCTGCAGCGTGATTATCGTGACGCGGATCTGCGCTCCGAAGGCTTGCAGATTTTTACTACCCTAGATCCCCAGGTTCAGCTTGCGGCGGAACGTGCTCTGACCGCACAGCTGGCACAATTGGAACAGAGCTATAAGCAGCCGCCAGATTCGCTGCAGGCCGCGATTCTTGTCACCAGCACCCAGAACGCCGAGGTTCAGGCCGTAGTGGGAGCCCGGGACCCGCGCAGCAAAGGGTTCAACCGCGCCCTCGATGCCCGGCGTCCCATCGGCTCTCTGGTCAAGCCGGTGGTCTATCTCACCGCGTTGCAGCAGCCGCACAGCTACACCTTAGCCACCATGGTGGATGATACCCCTCTGGTTTACGCGCAGAGCGGCACCACCGATTGGACACCTGAAAATTATGACCATCAATTTCATGGCCAGGTCATGCTGCGGGACGGCTTGATCCATTCATATAATGTTTCAACGGCGCGCTTGGGGCTTGAAGTTGGTGTTGCCAAGGTGCTGGCGAACCTGCGCCGCCTGGGGGTTGAAAGAAAGGTTCCGGAGTTCGCGTCCAGTCTTCTGGGTGCCAATGAATTCAGCCCGCTGGAGGTCACGCAGGTATATCAGACCCTGGCGGGGGGTGGTTTTCGTACGCCGCTACGGGCGATTCGGGAAGTGCTGACGGCAGAAGGGATCTCTCTGCAGCGCTATCCGCTTAACATCGAACAGGTCGTTGATCCCGCGCCGCTTTTTCTGCTGACAAAGACGATGCAGGATGTGGTGCGCGAAGGAACTGCGCGGCGCTTGGGAAATTACCTCCCTGCTGATCTTGAAATTGCGGGTAAGACAGGTACCTCGGATGGCTTTCGTGACAGTTGGTTTGCCGGTTTCACCGGAGATCGTCTGGGGGTGGTGTGGATCGGACGGGATGACAACGAATCATCCGGGCTCACGGGCGCCAGTGGCGCTATGACGATCTGGGGCCGAATGATGGCCAGCCTTGATCTTACGCCGCTGCTGGTGCCGGAAGGGGGAAATATCGAACGCGTCTGGATCGATCAGGCCTCTGGTTTGCGCAGCGCAGCTGATTGCCCAGGAGCAATTGCCCTCCCGTTTATCGCGGGCTCGGCCCCGGAACAGGCCGTACCGTGTGCGCGCGATTCAGACAAGAAATCGCATAAAACCTGGTTTGAAAGGATCTTTGGCCGATGAAAAGGATAGAGCGTTGGTTAGCATGTGCCATGATACTAGTGCTGGCAGGGTGCGCCTCCCTCCAGCCGGTCGCCACCGAGCCGCCACCTCCGCCCCGCAACGAAGCAGTTATCGCCCTGCTTGATGTATCACGCAGTCAATCTTCTGCAGGGAAGCTCGATATGGCCGGTGCATCCCTGGAGCGCGCCTTGCGTATCGAACCGCAAAACCCTGAATTATGGCAGGAACTGGCCCGTGTGCGCCTGCAGCAACGACAGTACCGCGAGGCGGAAAACTTCGCTGCGAAGGCGAACATCCTTGCCGGCACCGACATGCATCTCAGAGCGGAGAACTGGCGGATCATCGGCCAGGCGCGTACCAGTCTCGGTGACTATCAGGGCGCGCAGGCGGCGTTTGAACATGCTGAAGGGGAATAGTGCCATCACGCGCTTACCCGTTGTGCTAATAAGCCAGGGGGCAGGGTGTTTGCCTATCCCTGCGCGTACCAGCATGACAGCCCCAGTGGTAGCGGCTAACGCCATGTCCCAGAGTTTGGTGAAAGAGCTCCTGCGGACTCTATTCGCAGCAGTTGTGGCATGGGTTAACTGTAGAGGAGGGTTGCTGCAACCCAGGATCTTCCTCTGTTTGTTTCCTGAAGCTGTTAAAGTCTGCGCTCTATTCTACCCATCTCCTCTCGGCTCCATTCTCACTGCAATGCGTACCTAGTAGGGGAACTTCAGTTAAGTAATAAAGAAATCAAGCCGACTTTTACGCTTGTCAGTAACTTGCCGGAATCAGAACGCAAAACGGACGCCGTTGCCGGCGCCCGTTTTGCGTTCATACCTGGTATCAAAGTGGAGGTATCCTAGAACCTGTAGGTCATGCTCAGGTATCCCACGTGCGCTTCATAATCTGGGCCGAGATAGCTACCCATGTTGACCAGGCGGTTGCCCCACTGGCGAGAGTCGGAGGTGTCGCGCAGCATAAACTCGCTGCCCACGGATTCGAACCAAGGGGTATCCGCTTCCTGGCTCCAGTCGCTGATATTGTACTTGTCGAACATGTAATGAAGGCCGAACACCAGGTTTTTGGTGAGCTTATATTCCATGCTGGCGTTGAGGTTGTACTGCTTGTGTTTGATAGTTGATGGATTCCGGAACGCATACTGATCCGTATCCGCAGGCAGGGTGCTGCCGGGGTTGCCGGTGGCCACGGAGCCCAGACCACTGTAGTCGATGTCGACTTTGCCGAAGGAGAAGCTGTAGTCCACCAGGAAATTCAGCTTGCCGGGAATCATTTGATAGCTGAGTCCGGCGCCGACAGTGTTGGTGCGGTCGTCGGTAATGGCGGTCCACTGTGAGTAGTCAAAGCGTTCGTCCCAGCCGCCCAGGTCGTTGTTCAGTCTGGCAGTGGGGGTAATTTTGTAGTTCTCATTATACTCCATGCTGCGCTGTTTGGACTCGATGGTTTCGCGGGAAAAGAAAGCGTTGAGGGCCAAATGCTCGGTGGCAACATAAGAAGCGTCCAGAGCGTAGCGCTCCGTCTCTCTTTCCAGCAGGCCGAGCTGATCGCCAGGTGTGAATCTGTCCCAGTCACTGTAGGCTGCATAATTAGCGTCACGAATGGCTTGCGGGATGTCAGCCAGCGGCTGGACGGCGGTGACCTTGTCATCATAGTCGTCATTCTGCCAACGATAAGAGGCGGTCAAATCCAGCATCTGCATCGGTGTGACGGTGGCTGAAAGATCAACCTGCTGTCGCTCGCGGTCGATAACGTCAAATTTGCGCATATCGGGGTGGTTGCTGAAGGTCAGGGCAGGATTGTCCAGGTTGGTTTGGGTGGAGGTGTCATACCAGTAGCTCGCAGCGGTGACGTCATAGTCATAGCTGCTGCTTTTGCGGTCTCCATAGCGATATTTGCCGCGCAAAGAAATCCAGTTGGTGGGACGGGTACGCACGGAAATTTTGTAAACATTTTCGTCGGTGTCAGCTTCACGGTAATCGCGGTCGACTTCTTCACGCTCAAAACCCAGCCCCAGATTGGTGCGCCAGAAGGCCAGGTTATAGCGGGCATCCAGGCCGTAATTCTGCTGGTCATAGGCGTAGGCCAGATTGGTACGCGAGTTTTTGAAGGTTGGGGTGCCGTTATCCGCATCGCCATTGGGGATCGCGTCGCTGGTGATATAATGCCAATCGTCTTCGGTGGTGTTGTTGTCGAGGTCGTAGAAACGATAGAACGCGCGCAGGTTAAGGCGGTCAATGGGATTGAAAGTGTAGTCCAGGTTGACCAGCATAGTCTCAATTTCGGCTTCGGCATTGCGGCGTGGAAGTGCCGAGGTGGAGCTGAACGCCGTAACGGTACTATCAAAGTCACTGGTGCTGTAAGGGATGAGGGATTCATCCTGTTCCATCTTGCCATAGGCGGCGGTAGCTGTTAGACGGCTAGCCATGGGCAGGTTAAAGCCGAAAGTGAGCGAGGCGTTCTGAAACCGATTGTCTGGAGCGAGCGCCCGTTGACCGAAGGTGGCAAGGCGCTGGGAGCCTGAATCGCTGGAAGCCTGTGTGAAGGTGTCTTCGGGGTTGTAGGCCCAGATGTTCTGCCAGGTCAGGGTGTCGGTAGCGTTTTCAAAATCGGAGATCAGGTAGCTGAACAGCGACTGAAAGCGATCGCGGTTGTACTCAGCTTCGAATTTCACTTCACGGGTGACATAGTCAATCGGCTCGGTGAACTGAATGTTCATGCTGTTGGGTGGCCGGTTGCCGATAGGCCCGTAGGTCAGCTTGCTTCCATCTTTGCTTTTGTCACTGTAGGTCAGGCGAAATTTGAGCGCTTCGAAGGGGGCATATTTGAGGGATGCCGAGGTTTCGTCACGCTGGGTACCAAGCCCCACATTGTCGAGATGGGTTGTCAGCCAGTCTGCTGTAGCAGCGTCCGTGGCCAGCACATCCGCTGTATTTGTCGCGGCATTGGGCATGCCGACAATGGGCGTATCCAAAACCGGTGTCGGCACTGTATACAGACCGCCCCCTTGATAAATGTAGGGGCTCATCGCCTTGTTGCTGATGTTGTGAGGCGTTTCCTTGTGGTCGATGGACAGACCCCAGGTGCCGTAGTTGCCGATGCCGAAACGTAGAGACTGGTCGTCGCGGGTCAGATCCTGGCCGCCGAATTCGAGGTAGTTGCCGGTCTCAGTGTCGATCCCCTCGAATTTCAGGTCAAACAGGTTGAACCCGCTCTGAATGTCGCGATATTCGTTGAATTTGGAAGAACTGTTGTTGACGTTGTCCTGCAAAACCCCGGCGGTGATCTGACCGGAAGTTTCGATGCGACCGCCATCTTGAGCCAAGGCGCCGGTCGGCAGCAGGAGGGCCAGTGCTGCAATGGTCCACAGTTTTTTCATAGTGTCATGCCTCCTTTATCGGGTGAATTTGGCGCCAGACGGCGAATTGGAGCCGTGCTGAGTCATGTGGCAGTTGACGCAGCCCTGGCCGATGGGATTGCTGGTGCGGTTGTAGCGCGGCAGGTTGATATGGCCGCCGTAGGAGTGGCACTGCAGGCAGAGGAAGGACCCCTGGGCGTTAAGCAGGTCGCGCTGATTTGAACCGTGCACATCGTGGCAGGTGGCGCAATTTTCCCGCACTGGTGCGTGTTCCCAGATGAAGGGCCCGCGCTTTTCCTGATGACAGGTGAAGCAGGTCTCGTTGACCGTGGCTTCCTTGAGCAGGCTCTTGCCGATGGAACCATGTACGTTATGGCAGCTTGAGCAGTTCATCTGTCCTTCGCGCACCGGGTGGTGATAGGCTTTGCCCATCTGACCCCTGACGTCGGCATGGCAGGTGTAGCACAGGGATGCTTCATCGGCTTTGGACAGTAGCGCCGAGTCGCTTATTTTTTCCATTAGGGTGTGACAGGATGCGCAGTCAACGCCGGCCGTTTTGTGGGCACTGCTCTGCCAGTACATGCGGGTGCCGCCTTCATGGCACTGCAGGCAGACAGCGGCCTGCTGAACGCTGGTCAGGGTCAGTTCAGCCGTGGGGTTGTCGGCATGGAGACTGCGAGGGCCGTGGCAGGACTCGCAGGATCCACCAGCCGGCGTAGCACCGTACTGGAAGACTTTGGCATGGATCGTTTGCGCAAAGGTCTGCTGGCTATCTTCGTGACAGCTGGAGCAGACGTTGGCATCCATGACGTAAGAAGCGTCACCGAAGGACGCGTTCAGGCTTTCCCAATTGACTTCTTTGGCCATCGCTGTCGATGTGCCAAGAAGCAGGGCGAAAGCCATCAGGCTGATCGCCGAGTAAGAAAGAATTTTCATTCAAAAACCTCCGTTAAATGATGAGCGTCTACTGGGGCGGGATTTGTGCAAAGCCGGGCTTGAATTTCGACACCTCCTTTCCGGGATAGTTTTGTAGCAGACTCGATACATGGCGCGTTAAGACGAAATCCCATGCGCTAGAGCGAGGCTGCTACTGAGCAAAAAACACAAATGCCCGGAAACGGAGAGTATAGGGAGTTGTTTTCCGGCTATTCCAGATAAGAATGTTTCACAGGTGGGAAAGGTTCGGTGAAGTATTATTCACAGGCTGGCTGTGAGAGCTGTCAAATCAGCTGCTTAACGCTTTGTTGAGATAGTTGAGACAGTCGATGACTTTTTCCCCTTCGGGGGTGAGGGCATAGTTTCTTTTTTCGGTCTGCCGGATGAGACCGGCATGCTTGAGGGTCTTCAGGTGAAAGTTGACCTTCGTGTGGTCTTCAATCTGCAGCGCCCGGACGATGTCCATAAAACGCAGGCTGCCTTCGCGGTGAATTTGACGGACGATCTCCCGGCGCATGGCATTGGCCATGCAATTGATAGTGCCGTCGATATTGAGCAAAGAGCCGCAGTCCTTGATGCGGACTTCTTCGAGAATGCGGCGGACGGTGGTCAGCAGTTCGTCGGTGCGAAAGGGCTTGGCCAGGTAGTCTTCGGCCCCCTTGCGCATGGCCTCAACGGCGTTGTCGATGGTGGCAAAGGCGGTGAGCATGACAACGCAGGTTTTGGGAAAGCGGCTGCGGATGCTGGCGAGGGTTTCCATCCCTCCCATGCCGGGCATGATCAGATCGAGGAGCACGAGGTCGCATTCTTCGGCAGCCAGAAATTGAAGAGCCTCTTCGCCGTTAGCGGCCATACGGGTTGCAAAGCCGAAGCCGTCAAGGACTTCAGCGAGATTCTGCCGCAGTTCAGCATCGTCGTCGACAATGAGGATTTTAGCAATTTTAGACATGGCTATCCTTTTCTAGTGGGTAAGACAGCTGAAAGGTGGTGCCCTGCCCGGGGGTACTCTTCACGTCAATACGCCCTCTATGGGTTTCCATGATGCTGAAACAGGTGGAAAGACCAAGTCCGGTACCCTGACCCACCTCTTTGGTGGTAAAAAAAGGGTCAAAGATGCGGTTCAGGCAGTCCTCGGGAATGCCGGTGCCCTGATCCTGAATTTCGACGACAACCTCGTTGTCTTTAACAAAGGTTCTCACGTCGATCGGGCTGCCTGGTGGGGAGGCGTCCATGGCGTTGATAACGATGTTGAGAAAGACCTCTTCTAGCTTCCAGGGGATGGCCTGAATCAGGGGGATTTCGCCCAACTGTTCGCGGATGGTGAATTCCTGACGGCGGCTGCCCAGCAGAACCAAGGTGTCGAGAATCACCTCGTTGATATCTGTGGGGTGCAGTTCTGGCTCTTCGTTGCGGGAAAAAAAGAGGAGTTCCCGGGCAATCTTGGAGGCGCGGTCGATGTTAAGGTCGATGGACTCAAAGCGACGGGCCAAGGTCGGGTCCAGGGGTTCCGGCAGCTGGCGTTTAATGAGTGAGACGCCCATGGCGACATTGGTCAGAGGGTTGTTGATTTCGTGGGCGATGCCGGCGGCCAGTTTGCCCAGGGAGCTCAGTTTCTCCGAGCGGGCGAAGCGTTGCAACTGTTCCTCAATTTGTCGCTGGCGCTCGATATCGAAGATGTGCAGGGCGTTCATAACGAAATGCATGATGAACATGGCGGATAAGCCGCGAAAAAGTTCGATAGGGAAGGTATTCGTCCACAGGTAGGTGCGGGAGGGGACGAGCCCGGCGAGAATGCCGTAGACTATCAGAAAAATGCCGGCGCCGGTGAAGCTTCGAGCGCCCCGCTGGCTGAGATGGCGGATGCTCGTAGAGTAAAGGATGAAGCCGAGACCGGAAAAAGTCGCCGCGGGGAAACCAATGAAATTGCGAAGTTGGCAGTCGGTCCAGCGCAGAAAACGGGTAGAAAATTCCCCGTCGTAGGCCAGGATGGAGCTGCCCAGCAGCCACAGTAGTAAAGCCGGGAGGAGATAGAGCAGACGGCGCTGGTTGGGGTAGACAATGCCCAAGGTGCGTATGCCGAACAGGAGCAGCAAGAGAAAAGATAAAAAGACCGGCAGAAGTTTCCAGGTCTTGATAGTCAGCAACAACTCCCCGGGGATGTTTTCACCACCAAGAAGCATGAAAAGTTCAGACCACTCGTGAAAGGCGTGGATAAAAGCAAAGAGCGAAAATAACCAGAGGACGCGAGCTATTTGGAGGGTGCTGCCCCGCGTAACCTTGCTGGTGATGGATACACCCATGGTGAAAAAAACCAGGCCGTAAAAAAGATAAAGCAGATAGAGGTAAATATCCTGAAACATGACTTCTCCACCGGATGCAAAGGGCCAATCAACTTATCTCAGGCTCCCTGAGGGCGTCAAGGATTTGCCTGCGAAGGGCGCGCGTTTTGTTAGTGAAAGGGGTGAGATTGCCATCAGGGGTTATCTCGTTTAGGACGGGAAAAGAAAAAAGAGGGGCAAATCGATAGCGCCGGTGAAGAATGAAGGGTGTAAGTTCCGGTGTGGTAAAGGCTAGCTCCGCAGGGTTGCCTGGATACAAGGCCTTGCGCCGCAACATTTCACCCTCACAGCCCTTGATTTACCCTGGACTGGTGATGTCCGCTGTGCTCAGTTATCTTCCGTGTGGGTATCGGCATAATCCAGATTAATTTTTTAATAATCTCGTTTTTTGTGCTATCGATCCTTAATTTTAAAGAGTGTATTTT
Source organism: uncultured Desulfuromonas sp. (assembly GCA_964444945.1). GTDB lineage: Bacteria > Desulfobacterota > Desulfuromonadia > Desulfuromonadales > Desulfuromonadaceae > JAIVHC01. Next base: position 3,112 of record CAYUJC010000056.1, on the reverse strand, counting down.
TTGATTTTGCGCCACAGTGACACCGGACTGATACCGAGAATCTCCGCGGTCCTCCCTTTATGCCCCCCGGTGTGGCGCAATCCTTTGACAATAAGGTGTTTTTCCATTTCTTCCAAAGACATGAGCGTATCGTCAGACTCCGCCGCATTCGTCCCCTGTGGGGAAAGGCGGGGTATGTTAGCTGGGTGCAGTTCATTTCCATCAGCTACGATAATCCCGCGCTCCATTACATTCTCCAGTTCGCGCACATTTCCCGGCCATGAATAGGCACGCAGAATATCTAGTGCCCCAGCGCTGATACGCGTGATCTCCTTGCCGTATTTTCCCCCGTAGATGGCGAGAAAATGATGCGCCAACAACGCAATGTCCTCACGGCGCTCGCGCAACGGTGGAATCACCACCGGCACCACATTGAGGCGATAATAGAGGTCACTGCGGAAACGTCCTGCTTCCACCTCTCTTTCCAAATCGACGTTGGCGGCTGCGATCACCCGCACATCCAGGGAGCGTGGCTCGCGTCCTCCCACCCTGAGATAGGATCCTTCCTGCAGAACCCGGAGCAGCTTGACTTGAAAAGCAGGGGAGATAGTGTTGATTTCATCGAGAAATATGGTGCCCTTATCCACGGTTTCGAACAACCCCTTCTTATCGCTATCCGCACCGGTAAAAGCCCCGCGCACATGCCCGAAAAGCTCCGTCTCCAGCAGAGTCTCCGTCAACGCGCCGCAGTTGATCGGCAGAAAGCTTTGCCCCCCTCGAGAACTCCACTGATGGATGAACTTGGCCACCAATTCTTTGCCCGTACCCGTCTCTCCCTGAATCAGGACGGTGGTATCAAAAGGAGCAATCCGGGCAATGAAGTTTTTCATTTCAACCATTTTGCGGCTGGTCCCGATAAGATCTCCCATCCGGCGTTCACCCGCCTGCTCCCGCAGCTTTTTGTTCTCTTGCACCAAGCGGACATGTCCCAATGCACGCTTAACGATGAGCACTAATGCATCGGGTTCAAAGGGTTTCTGCACATAGTCGTAAGCACCCTTGCGGATAGCTTCTACAGCCGACTCAATGGTGCCGTAACCAGTGATCACAATCACTACGCAATCAGGGTTGTAACGCCGTGCCCAGGACAAGATTTCCATTCCGTCAAGTTGGGGCATCTTAAGATCAGTGAGGACAATATCGATCCGGTTTGTCTTGAGCAGGTTCACGGCATCGTGACTATCTTCACTCATCTGCGCATCAATTCCCTCCGCTGCAAGGATATTATGGATAAGATTACGCATGGTAGGATCATCTTCGACTATCAAAATGGAGCTGGAGTTGTGCATGCTAAACTCCTGAGTCTTCTGCCGCAGCGGACGCTGGCAGGCAAACAATAAAGGTCGCACCAGGGTTCTCCCCGCTGCCGATGTCAATGGTGCCCCCCAAGTCGCTGACAATACCAGAGCACAGGGAGAGGCCAAGGCCAGTCCCTTCTCCTGGAGCTTTTGTGGTGAAGAAAGGATCGAAGATGCGAAACTTGATTTCGTCAGGGATTCCGGGTCCGCTATCTGTAATTTTCATAACCACTGTAGAGCCAGACTGGGCAGTGTAAATGCGAATCTGTCCATTCTCACCGATTGCTTGGATGGCATTCATAGTCAGATTTAGAACGAGCTGTTCAAGTTCCTGCGAATCGGCAACAACTGGAAGCACGGGGTTGAGATTGCTGATTAGTTCGATTTTCCGCTTGTCAAGCTCCGTGGACACTATCGGCAATGTCTGCTGGATCACATCATTGAGAAGATATTCTTTAAGGCAGCGATGCGCTGGATTAGACTGGCGCGCAAAGCGCAACAGCCCCTGGATAATAATGCTACTTTTTTTTGCCTGCTCTGCGATGATCTCTGCCCAGCTTTTCAAGTTGTCGGGTAGCGTGTCGTCTTTAAGCAGCAAGCGCGCGTATCCCAGCACGCTGCCCAGTGGAGTGTTTAGTTCGTGTGCCACCCCCGCAGAAAGCTGCCCGATGGCGGCAAGTTTCTCAGCGCGATTATACAACTCAGCGCGCTTTTTCTCTTCGGTAATATCTCGAAAGGTCAGGACGTAGCCGGTAGCACGATCATCGTTGTCAGACAGACGCCCGACATTGACGGAGAGGAGCAGATCGTCGCCCTTGCGGGTCCGGGTCATGATTTCCACCCCTTGAACGTTATTGACACCACTCTGGAGCAGGGGCGCAAATTCAGCTATCGCGTGCGCCAGCGGTTGGTCGTAGTTTTCTCCGATCCGCTGCTCTGTTATCTTATCCGCGGCGAGATTACACGACATAATTCGCGTTTCCTCATCAACAACCAGCAACCCATCCGAAAGACTCTCAATAACGGTCGCAAGCTTGCGCCTTTCAGTCTGACAGAACTCACGCAGTTTTTTTTCTGCGTCCTCAACTTTTTTCTTTTCGCTGATGTCCATGGACACCTCGATCACATGACTGATGCTCCCATCTTCCGCCCGTGAAAATGGTGTTGTCACCAGTTGAAACCAGCGCCCCCTTTTCTTTACTTCGCGCACCAGTGCGGCGCTGCCTGTTTCAAAAGAATCGAGCGCTGGACATGCACAAGTTGGAGCGTTGCGATCGCAGTAGACCTCAAAGCAGTGCCGTCCGACAATCTCTTCAACTCCGGGATCCACGAGCATTTCGCGCTGTTTTTCGTTACAGCGCTCAACAACAAAGTTGCGGTCGATGATGGAGATGCCGACCCCGGTGGCGTCAAATATGGCTTGGAGCTCATTTTTTGCTTCCCGCAGATCATCGATAGTCTGGTTGAGATTTGTCAAAATCTGCTGAAAAGACTGCGCAATAATCCCAATAGGATCAAACTTTATTAAAGCTAAATCATTTAGCTCATCCTCGGCAAGTCCTTTGGTGCCAATCACTTCCAGCAGGTGATTGGTTTTGTCGCGAATATAATGTATATACGCCTGGTTCTCTGCCTCCAGTTCGGCGATACGCTTTTGCAGCGCATCTTTTTCTTCATCTGGTCGACTCATTCTTCCTTCCGATGGATATTTCGTAACATCCGAGCCTCTTGCAAAAGGATATTCAAGAAGCTGCATGCAATAAGCAGAAAAGCCA
>CAYUJC010000055.1:0-18894 GCA_964444945.1 uncultured Desulfuromonas sp. | reverse complement strand
GAGATCGTTGTGGCCGCCCAGGTATTTGGTCGCCGAGTGTACCACGACATCCGCCCCTAGCTCCAGTGGCCGCTGCAGCACCGGGGTGAGAAAGGTGTTGTCGACGATGAAAAGCAAGCGCTGGCGGCGACAGAGCGCGGCGATGGCGCGGATGTCCGCTACGCCCAGCAGCGGGTTGCCCGGAGTTTCTACCAGAATGGCCCGGGTTTGTTTGGTTACAGCGGTTTCGATGGTAGCGACACAGGTGGTATCGACGTAGCTGACTGTCAGGCCGAGTTTGCCGAAGATCTGGTCGAGCACGCGGTAGGTGCCGCCGTACAGGTCTTCGGAGACGATCAGGTGATCGCCGGCGCTGAAGTGGAGAAAGAGGGTGGTCAGGGCGGCCATGCCGGAGGAGAACACGCAGGCGCGGCTCCCTCCTTCGAGGGCAGCCAGCCCTTCTTCGAGCACCTGGCGGGTCGGGTTGCCCGAGCGGATATAGTCGTAGCCGGTGCTCTGTCCCACCGCCGGATGGCGAAAGGTGGCGCTGGGATAGATGGGAAAGCTGATCGAGCCGGTGTGTTCGTCACGGCCGACGCCGATCTGCACCAACTTGGTTTCCTGGGTTTGTATTTTGTTGTGGTTCACAGTCATCCCCCTTTTGGGTCAGGTTCGGGGCACAAAAAAGCCCCTTCACATGGGGATGAGAAGGGGCTTCGGGAAGAACTCGCAAAAGCGGTTCATCGAAGCGCCGTCCTCATCTCTCCCGGCATCGCGTTTGCGACAACGAGAAGGATTTAGCACCTGGCATCCGCGCTTGCGGACCGGTTGCTGTGGTTTCGCAGGGCCTTTCCCTCCACCACTCTTGATAAAGACAGTGCTGTTGACCAAGGGCCAACGCTATGTTGAGTTAAATAGTAGGAAATAGGATTTATTGTGTCAACCGAAAATATCCACAAAAACTTTTCATATTAAGTGAGGTCCTCGTAGAGAACGCTTGAGAGGTAACGCTCGCCCGAGTCGGGGAGGATCACCACGATGGTTTTCCCCTTGAACTCGGGGAGGACCGCCAGACGCACCGCGGCGGCTACTGCGGCACCGCTGGAGAATCCCGCGAGGATCCCTTCTTCTTTCGCGAGCCGCCGGGCGAATTCGATTGACTCATCGTTGCTCACCTGCTCGACCCGGTCAACCAGTGAGAGGTCGAGGGTGTCGGGGATGAAGCCGGCACCGAGCCCCTGGATCATATGCGGGCCGGGTTTGAGCTCTTCTCCGGCCAGCTGCTGGCTGATCACCGGCGAATCGGCTGGTTCTACCGCTACCGAGATGATCTGCTTGCCGCGGGTCTTTTTGATATAACGGGAGACCCCGGTGATGGTGCCGCCAGTGCCGACCCCGGAGACCAGTACATCGATCGCTCCTTCGGTGTCATCCCAGATTTCCGGCCCGGTGGTCTGTGCGTGGATCGCCGGGTTGGCCGGGTTCTTGAACTGGTGCAGCAGCAGATAACGGTTCGGGTCAGAGGCGGCCATCTCCTCAGCAGCGCTGATCGCGCCCCCCATCCCTTTCGCTCCGGGAGTAAGTACCAGATTGGCGCCGAAGGCCTTGAGAACTTTGCGGCGCTCGATGCTCATGGTCTCGGGCATGGTCAGGGTGATGGGGATCCCGCGCGCGGCGGCGACGAAGGCCAGGGCGATGCCGGTGTTACCGCTGGTTGGTTCAATAATCTCCGTTCCCGTCCCGAGCAGCCCTTTCTTTTCGGCGTCCCAGATCATCGAGGCGCCAATGCGGCATTTAACCGAGTAGGCCGGATTGCGCCCCTCGGTCTTCCCGAGGATAGTAGCGCCCCCCGTGGGGGCCATGCGGTTCAGGCGCACCAGTGGGGTGCAGCCGATGGAGAGGGAGTTGTCGGTAAAGATACGGCTCATGGCGGGCTCCTTGTAAAGTGGTCAGAGATTAATTGGTTTTTTCCATTCTATCAGCGAAATTCCATCTGGCTAGCCCAGTTCGGCGACGGCTTGCAGCAGCTCCTCCAGTGAAAGGTCGCTGGCCAGTTCTGTGCCAAACCCCTCTCCTTCCCGGAGCAGCAGGCTAAAGCGCGGCTGGCGTTCTCCGTCGGCGTCCTTGACCGCCCGGGTCACCAATATGCCGGCGTCGGCCAACTGCGGCTGCGCGCAGGAGTTGAGACAGCCGGAGATGGCCCAGGAAAGCATCCTGCCTTTGGGTCCGAGGACGTCCAGGACCTGGCGGGCGATGTCGCGGGTCGGCGCCAGCCCCATCCGGCACAGGTGGTTGCCGGGGCAGACGCGGAAGGTGGTTTCGGCACCGCGGGTCGCTGTTGTCAGACCGCTGGCGTCCAGGGCCGCTTCGATAGCCTGACGGGCCTGGTTGTCGGCGGGGATGAAGGCCAGGTTCTGGTTGGCGGTGACGGCCAGGAATCCACCGCCCTGTTCTGCGGCGATGGTCGCCAGGCGGCGCAGGTGGGCGGCCGGCAGTTCGCCAGTGAAGACCGGAAATTCCACGATCCCTGCGGCCGTCGGGCTGGGAGTCAAGGACTGCTCCAGCACGCGGAAGGGGAAGGATTCGGGTGCCCCGGTCTGTTCGGCGCGGATCAGCTCTCGCAGCCGCGCCTGGCCCACCTGGTTGGCCAGAAACTTGAGTCGCTTCGGTGGCAAAGTGTGCTTGCGGTAGCAGCGGACGATAGCTTCAATCAGGGGGATGAGGCGTTCTTCCGCAACCTGTTTTTCGAACAGGAAACCGGGTTGCGGCTCACGTCCGAGGCCGCCAGCGATCCAGACATCGTAGTGCCGGTCGCCGACGTGGACTAAGCCCACATCCTGGATCAGGTGCCGTGCTCCCTGGTAGCTGGTGTCGACACTGACTTTGAATTTTTTCGGCAACCCTTCGAAATGAGGGTTGCCGGCAAAATGGCGGTGCAGGCGGCGGGCCAGCGCCTGGGCCGTTTCGAAACCGGGAGCGAAGGTGGTGCTGCAGGAGATACCCCGTACTGCGCCGCCGCAGGCGCCGCGGGAGGTGAGTCCGACTGCGGCCAGTTGCGCTGCCACCGTACCCAGGTTCTCGTGGCGCAGCCAGTGCAGCTCGATGCTGCCGCGGGTGGTCAGGTGCAGCTCGCCGTTGGAAAAATGTTCGGAGATGGCACTGATCTTCAAAGCTTGTTCGGCGGAGAGAACCCCAGCGGGGATTTTTATCCGCAGCATCAGGTCGCCTTTGGCATTCTGCTGGTAGACGCCGTCGAGGCGCAGTTTCTGGTAGTCGATGGTACTATCGGACATGGGGGTCTTCCTTACTCTTTCTTTGGGTAAATTTTATTCTGCGGGAGAAAGTATCTCACCGCCCGTTCACTTCATACATTTAAAGGGCAAAGATCAAAAAGGATAATGCGTAACGATAGATAGTTTGCAACTATTCAGTAAGGCATTGTGACACCCATTCCAAGGGACACTTTGCGCCGTCCATGGCCGTTCGACTGTCGCCGTCCGTGGTGACAGACGCCCTTTCCATGGGTACCACAAGCCCCGGCCAACAGGTGGTGAATAGTTGCGATAGTTTTACGCTTATTTTCGCTCTTTGTCCCCTTGTGGTGAAAGCATAGTCTAGATATGCCACTCAATAGCGTCGGGATCGCCGAAGATCTGGGCGACAATCTGCAAAGCCAGCTCCACGGGGGTGTGGGTGGCGCCATCGATGGTAATTTCGGGGTTCTCCGGCGTCTCGTAGGCGGCGTCGATGCCAGCGAAGTTCTTCAGTTCCCCGGCCCGGGCTTTTTGGTAGACACCCCGGGTGTCGCGCTCCTCACACACCTTGAGTGGAGTGTCGACAAAGATTTCGATAAACTCGCCCGGCTCCAGGAGTTCGCGGGCGACCGCCCGTTCGCTGCGGAAGGGAGAGACCACCGAGACCAGCACGATCTGACCGGCATCGACGAACAGCTTGGCCATCTCGGCCACGCGCCGGATGTGCTCGACCTGGTCGGCGTCGCTGTACCCGAGGTCGCGGTTGATGCCGTGGCGCAGGTTGTCGCCGTCGAGAATGCAGGTGTGTCGCCCCAGAGAGTGGAGCTTTTTCTCCACCAGGTTGGCCACGGTCGATTTGCCCGCACCGGGAAGACCGGTGAACCAGAGTACCCGCGGTTGCTGTCTCTTGAGGGCGGCGTGGGCCCGCTTATCGACGTCCAGGGTCTGCCAGTGGCTGTCGGTGGCCCGCTCCAACGGCGCATCGATCATGCCGGCGCCGACCGTGGCGTTGCTCAGGCGGTCAATAAGGATAAAGTTGCCGGTAGCGCGGTTGTCCCGGTAGGCGTCGAAGGGGATCGGCTTGTCGACGCTCAGGTTGCACACTCCCACTTCGTTGAGGGCGAGGGTTTTGCCCGGTTCGTGCTGCAGGCTGTTGACGTTGACCTTGAAACTGATTTCGCTCACCTGGGCCGGAACGCTGGTGGCCCCAGTCTTGAGCAGGTAACTGCGTCCGGGGAGCAGGGCCTCTTCGTGCAGCCAGACCAGGTGGGCCTGGAACTGATCTGCCACATGGGGGCGCGCTTCCAGCGGGGCGAGCAGGTCGCCGCGGCTGATATCGATCTCGTCGTTGAGGGTCAGGGTCACAGCCTGACCGGCGACGGCTTCGGAGAGGTCACCGTCCATGGTAACGATGCGGGACACGGTGCTGGTTTTGCCTGAAGAGGCTACGACCACGTTATCTCCGGGGTGGATGGTGCCCGAGGCGATGGTGCCGCAGAAACCACGAAAGTCGAGGTTGGGTCGGTTGACCCACTGCACCCACATGCGGAATGGGCGCTGGTCCGCATCGTCGGCAATCTGGACCGTTTCCAGGTGTTCCATCAACGTCGGCCCCTGGTACCAGGGGGTGCGCGCGCTGAGGGTCAGGATGTTGTCCCCCTCAAGGGCTGAGATGGGGATAGCGGTAACTTGTTCAAACCCCAGCTCTGCGGCGAAGTGCTCATACTCCTTGCGGATGGTTTCGAAGTGATCGCGGCTGTAATCCACCAGGTCCATCTTGTTGATCGCCAGCACGATGTGGCGGATGCCCACCAGTGACACCAGGTAGCTGTGCCGGCGGGTCTGGGTGAGCACCCCCTTGCGGGCGTCGATCAAGATGACGGCGACCTGCGCGGTGGAGGCCCCGGTGACCATGTTGCGGATGTACTGCTCATGGCCGGGGGTGTCGGCGACGATGAACTTGCGTCTGTCGGTTGAGAAGAAGCGGTAAGCCACGTCGATGGTGATCCCTTGCTCGCGCTCAGCTTCCAGCCCGTCGAGCAAGAGGGCGTAGTCCATCTTCTCCCCTTGGGTGCCGATTCGCTTGCTGTCGGCCTCCAGGGCGGCTAGCTGATCTTCGAAGATCAGCTTTGAGTCCCACAGCAGCCGTCCGATCAGGGTGCTTTTGCCGTCATCGACGCTGCCGCAGGTGATGAAGCGCAGCATCGACTTCTCTTCCTGGGCTTTGAGGTAGGCATGTATATCATCCGCTATGAGTTCGGACTGGTGAGTCATGGTCATATCCTTGGGTTCAAGGTTCAAGGTTCAAGGTTCAAGGTTCAAGGTTCAAGGTTCCAGGTTCCAGGTTCCAGGTTCCAGGTTCCAGGTTCAAGGTTCAAGGTTCAAGGTTCCAGGTTCCAGGTTCAAGGTTCAAGGTTCCAGGTTCGAGGTTCGAGGTTCGAGGTTCGAGGTTCGAGGTTCGAGGCTCGGTAGACTTGAGTAATGCGGTTCGCCTTGGGGCTCTTGTCCCTGTTAGAAGTACCCCTCTTGTTTTTTCTTCTCCATCGAACCGGACTGGTCGTGGTCGATCAGGCGTCCCTGACGCTCGGAGGTGCGGGTTAGCAGCATCTCCTGAATGATCTCGGGCAGGGTGGTCGCGGTCGATTCCACCGCGCCAGTGAGAGGATAGCACCCCAGGGTGCGAAAGCGTACCGACTTCATCTCCACTTTTTCCCCGGGTTTCAGTTCCATGCGCTCGTCATCGACCATGATCAGCATGCCGTCGCGGTTCACCACCGGGCGTACCTTGGCGTAGTAGAGGGGCACGATGGGGATCTGCTCCTGGGTGATGTACTGCCAGACGTCGAGCTCCGTCCAGTTGGAGAGCGGAAAGGTGCGGATGCTTTCGCCGGGACGCACCCGGGTGTTGTATATGTTCCACAGCTCAGGGCGCTGGCTCTTGGGATCCCAGCGGTGGGTGGCGGTGCGGAAGGAGAAGATGCGCTCCTTGGCGCGGGATTTTTCCTCGTCGCGGCGGGCGCCGCCGAAGGCTGCGTCGAACTTGTACTTATCCAGCGCCTGCTTGAGCCCCTCGGTCTTCATCACGTCGGTGTGGAGGGCCGAGCCGTGGGAAAAGGGGCCGATCCCCTCGCGCACCCCCTCCTCGTTGGCGTGCACCAGCAGCTCAAAGCCGTATTCCTTGGCGATGCGGTCGCGAAACGTGATCATCTCCCGGAACTTCCAGGTGGTGTCCACATGGAGTAGAGGAAAGGGCAGTTTGGCCGGGTAGAAGGCTTTGCGCGCCAGGTGCAGCATGACTGCCGAATCCTTGCCGATGGAGTAGAGCATCACCGGGTTGGAAAACTCGGCGGCCACTTCGCGGATGATATGAATGCTTTCTGCTTCGAGCTGTTGCAGGTGGGTCAGTTTCTGGCTCATGTCTATGTCCTTTTGTCTTGGCCATATAAAGTGTTATTACGCGCTGCGTCTTTATCGGCGCCGCTACAGCTTGTCAGCGTTTGTGCAGGCCGCACTCTTTGTGCTCCGGATTTTCCCACCACCAGCGGCCGGCCCGTGCATGTTCACCGGGCTCGATGGCCCGAGTGCAGGGGGCACAGCCGATGGAGGGGTAGCCCTGTCGGTGCAGGCGGTTGACCGGCAGCCGTCTGCTGTTGGCGTAGTCCCAGACTTGCGCCTCGTTCCAGTCAAACAGGGGGTTGATTTTGAGCAGGCCACCGTTGGTTTCATCTATTGTGATACTGTTGAGGTCTGTGCGGGTGATGCTCTGTTCCCGGCGTAAACCGGTGATCCATCCGGAAAGGCCGGCCAATGCCCGTTGCAGCGGTTCGACCTTGCGGATGCGGCAACATTCGTGGCGATTGTCCAGACTTTCGCGAAAGGAGAACAGCCCTTTTTCCCGCTCCAGCTTTTCCACCGCAGCGCGCTCGGGGAAATACCAATCGAAGTGGATGCCGTAGCGCATGCTGAGGCTTTCGGCTACCTCAAAGGTTTCTTCATTGAGGCGCCCGGTGTCGATGGCAAAAATGCGCACCTCCGGGGCAACTTCCCGCAGCAGGTCGATGATCACCACGTCCTCCACGCTGAAGGAGCACGCCAGGGCCACGGGGCCGGCCGCGCGGGCAATGCCCCGGCGGAGAATGTCCAGCGCTTGCTGTTCTGGCGTCGGGTTGGTGCCGAGGGCTTCGACAGGGACAGTGTTGTTCATGGACCTTCTCCTGTTTAAATGGAGTATTCAGGTTGCTTCTGCTGACGACCGTAGGGGATGCGGTTCCAGAGCCGTTCATGGCCAAAGTAAATGATAAATTTCAGGGACGTGTCGGCCAGTCCCACTTTTGCGGCAAAGTCAAGCTTCCCGGTGAGCAGGTAAACAATAGCGGCTGTGATCACGGTCGCAATGAGGCGCCACGAAATGGCTTTAACGATGCTGCGACGGGTTGTTTCCATTTTATGCTCCGAAGGTGAAGATTTCTTCTCTGTATAGTTGATTAAAATAGTATGGTATATGGCGGAATTAGGCTATTAAAAAGTAAATTGGTCAAGGAAAAAATTATGCTCTCAACTTTCGCAGCCCCATTGCAGATGGTAACTATCTAAAAATGCATTGTTTTTTAAATTCTACGGAATAGAAATAGCAACAGATTCGCAGCATCAACTCTTCCTGGATTCAATTTGTAAGGGCAATTTCAATGTAGCGGTACCGATCCCCTGGCCCCGAGGTTGGCTTGTGCTGTCTTATGTATAGACTCAAGCGTCACTTTGTTTAGCTTGGATCCTTCGCACCGATTTGCACAGAGCATGCCTGGATCCTTTAGCGCGTTAAACAAAGCGTTTTGCTTGGGCATCTGGATTTTTTGCTGGAGTAATTGAAGAATATTCTGCAACATGGTGGGGAATATTCTTCAATAATTGCAGTTGCGCGCACAAGCGTTTTCCTGAACATGCCACATAAATTCCCCTTGCTTCCTGATTGGGGGCGATTAGACTTCTTTTTGGAGGCCGATTGGCACATAACGTGTACGTTGGTCTGTCGGGTTGATTTTCCGGGGGAAGGTTTTTTTATGTATAACAGGGCAAACAGCTCTCCGAAATGGTTGGACCACTGTCTTTTTGTAACGTTGAATTTTTATAATATTCTAAGGAGGACCTGATGAAAGATCCTGTCTGCAACATGGAGGTCTCACCGGACACGGCTGCTGCTTCATATGTATATGAAGGAGAAACCTATTATTTTTGTTCCGAGCAATGTCGGGACAAATTTCAGCACGATCCCAAGGCGGTTCTTGAGAAAAGAGAGAAGAAGGAAGCGGAGAAACAGGCACCCGGAAGCGACGAACGCGAGTACACCTGCCCCATGCACCCCGAAGTGTTGCAAAAAGGGCCGGGCTCGTGCCCCAAATGCGGGATGGATTTAGAACCGAAGGAGGTTACCGCTGACGAGGGAGAAAGCCCCGAGATAAAGTCCATGACCCAGCGTTTCTGGATCTGCCTTGTCCTGACCCTGCCGGTGTTCTTCATCGCCATGTCCGACGCTATTCCCGGTGTCACCCTGCACCAGGTTCTTTCGAGTACCACGCAGAACTGGGTGCAGCTGGTGCTGGCTACCCCGGTGGTACTGTGGGGCGGCTGGCCCTTTTTCGTACGCGGTTACAAGTCTATCGTCACCTGGCAGCTGAATATGTTCACCCTGATCGCCATCGGCACCGGAGTGGCCTGGATATACAGCATTGTGGCGGTTCTGGCGCCGCAGATATTCCCTGCTGCGTTTCGCGATGCGCAAGGCAATGTCGCCGTTTACTTTGAGGCCGCCGCCGTAATCGTCACTCTGGTGCTGCTCGGCCAGGTGCTTGAACTACGCGCGCGCCAGCGTACCAGTGGTGCTATCAGGGCTCTCCTCGGCCTGGCGCCGAAGACCGCCCGCATCGTACGTGATGATGGTAACGAAGAAGATATCCCCCTTGAGGATGTGCATAAAGGTGATCGTCTGCGGGTGCGTCCGGGAGAAAAAGTCCCGGTTGATGGCATCCTCCGGGAAGGTTCGAGCGCTGTTGACGAGGCGATGGTCTCAGGCGAACCTTTGCCGGTAACGAAAGGCGAAGGCGACCAGGTCACCGGCGGCACCCTGAATAAGAGCGGCACCTTCATTATGGAGGCCGAACGGGTAGGGCGCGATACCATGCTTGCCCAGATTGTGAGGATGGTCTCTGAGGCGCAGCGCAGCCGGGCGCCCATTCAGGGATTGGCGGATAAGGTCGCAAGCTACTTCGTCCCCACCGTGGTGGGGGTCAGCATCGTGACCTTTATTGTCTGGGCGCTGGTCGGTCCGGAACCGCGGCTGGCCCATGCGCTGGTCAACGCCGTGGCGGTACTGATCATTGCGTGTCCGTGCGCCCTCGGATTGGCCACCCCCATGTCGATTATGGTCGGCACCGGGCACGGTGCGACCCATGGGGTGCTGATCAAGAACGCCGAGGCCCTTGAGACCATGGAAAAGATCGATACCCTCGTGGTGGACAAGACCGGGACCCTGACCGAAGGGAACCCGCGCCTGACCGATATCGAAGTCAACGCCGATTTTTCTGAAGAAGAGGTGCTGCGGCTGGCGGCAAGCCTTGAGCAGGGGAGTGAGCACCCGCTGGCTGAGGCTATCGTAGCTGTAGCGAAGGGGAGGGGAATAGCACTCTCTGCAGTGGATGATTTTGACGCAAAAACCGGCAAAGGGGTAGTCGGGAAGATAGGCGATACTCAGGTTGCCATCGGCAACCTGAAATTGTTTGAGGAGTTGTCCATTGACGCAGGCGCTCTCTTTGAAAAAGCCGAGAATCTGCGCAAGACAGGGGCCACCGCGATGTTCGTGGCCATCGACGGCAAACCGGCAGGGATCCTCGGGGTTTCCGACCCCATCAAAAAAACCACCCCAGAGGCTATTATGGCGTTACAGGAGCGGGGCATAAGGGTGGTCATGCTCACCGGCGACAGCCGCACCACCGCCGAGGCAGTAGGGCGAGAGCTCGGCATCGACGAGATCGAGGCGGAAGTCTCTCCAGATCGCAAGAATGAGATTGTCGCCCAGTTCCAGGATGAAGGGCGCATGGTCGCTATGGCTGGCGACGGCATCAACGATGCCCCTGCCCTGGCGCAGGCCCACGTTGGCATTGCTATGGGTTCGGGGACCGAGGTGGCCATGGAGAGCGCGGGCATCACCCTGGTCAAAGGTGATCTGACCGGTATCGTCAAAGCGGTGAACTTAAGTCGTGCGACGATGCGCAACATCCGCCAGAATCTCTTTTTCGCCTTTATTTACAACATCCTCGGTATCCCCATCGCTGCCGGAATCCTCTACCCGTTTTTCGGCCTTCTGCTCAGTCCGATGATCGCGGCGGCGGCCATGAGCATGAGCTCGGTATCAGTGGTGGGCAATGCACTGCGGTTGCGTCGCTTGGAGCTGTGAATCGGCACCGGATCCGTTATGCATATTATCCTTGTTATCTGAAGGAGGTACTTGCTTTGCCACAAGCGGCAGAAAAAAATATTCCCCCAGCCCTGGTGTGGCAGTTGGCCCAAAAATGAGCGTCTCGCGCCAGGACAAATTTCGCCTTGCAGTACTGACAGGATTGGTGGTGGGCATTACAATTCTGCATTATACAACTGCTACCAATATGGCGACATTTCACGACATCTACCGACGCCTCTACTACCTGCCTATCGTTTTCGGTGGGTTGTGGTACATGCTGCGCGGCGGAATGACTACCGCCATTATGGTGACGATCCTCTATTTACCGCACGTGGTCTTTCAGTGGGGGCACCATCCAGCTACGCGCCCCGAACAGTATCTTGAGATACTGCTCTACAACGTCATCGGCTTCGTGACCGGGTTGCTCACTCAGCGCGAGCGTCTGCAGAAAAACCGCGCCCAGAGCACGGCCCGACAGCTTGAGCAGAGCTACGCGCAGCTGCGCGAGCAGGCCGATTTGATCCTCGATATCGAAGAACAGCTTCGCCGTGCTGACCGGCTTTCGGCCTTGGGGGCGCTCTCTGCCGGCATGGCCCACGAGATCCGCAACCCCCTCGGCTCGATCCGCGGCACCGCCGAGATTTTGATGGAGGGGATCGAGCCCTCGGACCGCCGCTATGAATTCGCGAAGATCCTGGTCAAAGAAGTGGAGCGGTTGAACCAGGTGGTGGAGGATTTTTTGCGCTTCGCGCGCCCGGCGCCGGCCGAGCGCGGCCGTTTTTCGGTTGTCGAGCTGATTGAGGGGATTGTGCAACTGACCTCACGGCAGGCACAGAAGCATGCGGTCGTTATCGACTTCGATCTGACACCGGTTCCTGAGATCATCGGCGACGCGGGACAGCTTCGCCAGGCCTTTCTCAACCTCGTGCTTAACGCCATTCAGGCGATGCCGGACGGTGGTCGGCTGCAGATTTTACTGCAGGCCCAGGAGAACGAGGTTGTTGTAGTTTTCCATGATTACGGTCCGGGGATTCCGCCGGCGAATCTGCAGAAAATCTTCGATCCCTTCTTCACCACGCGCCGCGAAGGGATTGGCCTCGGCCTGGCCATCACCCAGCGTATCATTGAAGGAAACGGTGGCCGCATTGAGGTTGAAAGCCGCAGCGGAGAGGGAACCTCCTTTACCGTCTATTTGCCTGCCGCTCCAGCATCAACCAGTACACAATAAGAAAGTCCGCGACTATGGAACAGAAGACCATTCTGATCATCGAAGACGACGAATCCCTGCGCCGGGTCCTCGAGTTCAGTCTCGAGGAAGCGGGTTACCGCGTTCTTACCGCCAGCGAAGGGGGGGGTGGTCTGGAGACCTTTCGCAACGAACGGCCACCGCTGGTGATCACCGATATCCAGATGCCCGGTATCTCCGGGATCGAGGTGCTTAAGACGGTTAAAGAAGAGGCGCCGGAGACCCTGGTGATCGTCATCACCGCCTTTGGATCGGTGGAAAAAGCTGTCGAGGCGATGAAACTTGGAGCCTATGATTATTTAACCAAACCCTTCGGCCGCGATGAACTGCGCCTTACCGTCGACAAGGCTCTGTCTTACTACGGCCTGCAGGAAGAGAACGCGCGCCTGCGCACCGAGCTCAGCGATCAGGTCGACTTCACCTCCATCGTTGGCATCTCCGAGGCGATGCAGCAGGTCTTCGGGGTGGTGCGTCGGGTGGCGGCCACCGAAGCGAGCGTATTAATTCTCGGTGAGAGCGGCACCGGTAAGGAGTTGGTCGCCCGCGCCATCCATTACGGCAGCGAGCGCCGCGATGGGCCCTTTGTTCCGGTCAACTGCGCGGCGATTCCCAGCGAGCTGCTCGAAAGCGAGCTGTTCGGGCATGTACGCGGCGCGTTTACTGGTGCCATCAAGGACCGCAAGGGAAAATTCGAGCTCGCCGATGGAGGCACTTTATTTCTCGATGAGGTTGGCGAGCTCGCCCTTGAGCTGCAGCCCAAACTCCTGCGCGCCCTGCAGGAGCGCGAGATTGAGCCGGTGGGAGGGACGCCACGCAAGATTGATGTGCGCGTCGTAGCCGCCACTAACCGCGATATCGAAGAGGAGGTGGGGGAGGGGCGTTTCCGTGATGATCTCTACTACCGCCTGGCCGTCATCCCCGTCTATCTGCCGGCGTTGCGCGAACGCGCAGAGGATATTCCTCTGCTGGTACGCCATTTCGTCACCAAGTACGCCGGTTCAGAAATCGAGATCAACGATGCTCTGTTCGCCCGGATGCAGGCGCATCCCTGGCCCGGTAATGTGCGCGAGCTCGAGAACGCAGTGGAGCGGATGCTCATCCTGCGTCGCGGCGCTACCCTCGAGGCAGAGGACTTCAAGGTACGCCCCGCGCCGCGCATTAAAGCTGAGGATCGAGTGCTCAACCTCCCCGCGGAAGGTTATCCCCTCGAGGATCTCGAAAAAGAGGCCGTCCTCGAAGCGCTGCGCCGCAGTGGCGGCAACCAGACCCGTGCCGCCGAGTTTCTGCGCATCCCCAGGCACACATTGATCTACCGAATAGAGAAGTATGGCCTAAAAGAAACCCAAACTGACAAAAACAGAAAACAGGAAAAAGGAAGCCCCACAGTTTTTTAGCTGCAACAATCTTTACGTTTCTTTACTTTACTCTTAGCGCGGATCTCCATAAAAAAAGCTGTTTAAAACCACTGCAGCTACAGCAGGCAATTTTGCCCCAGTTTTAGCCTTACGTGGGTAAAAACTGGTTATTTCATCCCTTCAAGGAGATTAGATGGATGTACAAAGCTAAAAAAGTAAGTTTACTAGGGTTAAGTGTCGCGTTAGTCGTTCTATTAAGCGCCTGCGGAGGGGGCGGGAGCAGTTCGTCCTCCACAACTCCATCAACTTCTGTTGCTACTGCATCTGTAAGCGGAACGTTGGTGGAACAGACCAGCCAGGCAAGTTTTTGGCTGAATATGTTTTCTCCCAGCAGGGTATATGCAACCGTGCCTACTGTGCTCCATCTCGACGATGAAACCCGTAGTGTTATGCTTGATGCTGATGGCAATTTCACTATTTCTGCCATAGAAGACGGTGATCACTCTCTGTTCTGGGAGGACGGGGATACCTATTATGAGTTTGAGTTCCGTATGGCGGAAGGGAGAGGGCTCGATTTCGGCACCATAACTATTAACGCTGGAGAAATTAAGCATTTTACCGGCTTTAACGGCTACCACTTCGGTTTTGTGGATGAAGATGGAGACGGAATTAACGATAACTTCACCGATGCCGATGGCGACGGGATCTGTGATGAGGGAAGACGCTTTGCCGGATACGCATATATGCATGAGTATGGTTACTCGGACACCAATGGTGATGGGGTCAACGATCGTTTTGTTGATGCCGATGGCGATGGGATCAATGATCTGACAAAGCGCCACTATGGGCGTGGGTTCGGGTTTATCGACGAAGATGGTGACGGAATCAATGATCGTTTCCTCGATGCGAACGGTGACGGCATCTGTGACCTCACCGGTCTTCCCTTCGGGCATGGGTTCGGCTTTGTGGATGAAGACGATGACAGCATCAATGACCGTTTCACCGACAAAAACGGAGATGGCATTAACGATATAACCGGTGCAGCATACGTAGCGATGCCGGGCTGGGTTGATTTAGACAGTAATGGTGCCCCCGGCCATGGCGAAAATGATTTTTTCGCCGACGCAAACGGTGACGGCATCAATGACCTGAGCGGCTTGCCCTACGGCCATGGCTTTGGCTTTGTGGATGAAGATGGTGACGGCATCAATGACCGGTTCGTCGACGCAGATGGCGACGGCGTTAATGATTACACCAGCGGATCTTACGCCAATATGGCGTATCGTTACGGATTTCAGGGGCGTTATCAGGATGCGAACGGCGACGGCATCGACGATGTAACCCTCCGCCCTTTCCGCCAGTGCTTCGGCTGGGTGGACAGCGATGTTGCTGGAAGCGAAGGTTATGGAATCAACGATGTTTTCACCGATGCTGAAGGCGATGGCCTTAACGATGTGACCAATTATTCTTACGCCGGCGGCTTTGCCATGGGCCCCGGTGGGAGTGCTGGTCCCATGTGGGAAGGTGAATCACGCTGGCCGCATGGATCGATGCATGGTGGCGGGGGGATGTTGCGCTAATCACGCAATGCAGAGTTTGACTTCAGCTCCCGCTTAACCAAATACGGAACCAGGCAGAACAAAGCGCCGCTGCAAATAACCACACATGCAGCGGCGCTTTTGTATCATTGAGGTAAGAGCGGGTGCTGGAAGAGTTCTCTGAACAGAGTGCATCGCTGCGGCCATGAGCCCCCCGTGGTTTCCTGCCCTTTGGCACCTCCCGCAGCGAATTGTTTTTTCTATTTTGCCGCGCAGCACTTTTTATCCTCTGTATGGCGTTTCCCACCGCAGCATCCGTCTCCTGAACAGCCACCTTTTGAGCTCTTCCTGACAAATTTATGGTAAAGATAAAAGGCGGCGCCAATAACGATGCCTATGACTAAGATTGTGTCTAAATGCATGGTTCGCTCCTTGATATTTGCCAATTTTCCGCCATCGCGTACCGCATGAATGTCGAATACCAATGCAGAAATCAGCTGAATTCTCGCCACTATCTAAAGAAAATGAAATCAATTGTCATTTTCCAGAGAGCAAAGTTACATAACTTTATCTTGAATGTCAAACAAAAACAAATGGCCAGGTTTATATAAAGTATGAAGCTGATACAGCCCATATTGTTTGACAGTCAAAATACTTGACATCCAAGCGTTAACGCCGTAGAGTGCGCGCAAAATTCGGCTTTAATAATCTTAAGGGGTGTAAAAATATGGAGATTGATAGCCTTTTCTGGATGGCCTTTCAGAGCAGTTTAATTCTTGGCTTGGTTCATGGAGTAAATCCGTGCGGGCATAGTTGGTTAATCTTGGCACCTTTTGTGGTAGGAGAAAAAAATGGCGGCAGAGTTGCGTGGTTGACAACCTCTTTTCTGGCTGGAACAGTGGTAGCTTGTTTAGTCCTCGGAATGTCGCTAGGAGCAGTTTCTGCTTTGATTCCGGACTCATTTCAATTCTGGGCGGATGTCGGGACGGCCTCTATTCTGGTTGTTCTTGGTGTTGTGTTAATTATAAAACCAGGACTTATTCATCAACATCATCACGACACCCACGGGCACGATCACGCGTACGACCTGGAGCATCTACATCCGCATGCGGAGGAGAAAAAACAGAAGTTGACCGGCATGGCATTATTCGGCATTGGTTTTGTGAATATGATCATCCCTTGCCCAACGGTCGCCATTATGTATAAATATGCACTTGATTCGGCGAGTGCTTTGAAGGCAACAGTAATTTTTGGAATTTATGCTGCAGCTACAGCAATTGCGGTAGGCGGAGTCATCTATTTGATCTTCCGGGTGACGAGAATACTGGAGAAGCTTTCGCAGGACTGGGTTGAGGCAGCCCTGATGCGGAGTGCGGGTGTTGTCACGGTTATCTTTGGTGGTTATTCATTGAGTACCTATGTCGGGTGAGAGATAAAATGGACGTAAAGGATCTGGCTCAAAACATGGTTGAGTTTTATGAAAAGCTCTCCAGCTGGGAGCAGGAAGTGGTGCGGGGCAGCGACTTAACGCCTAATCAAATGCATGCCATTGAAATCATAGGGCATGAAAAAGCTCTGCGCATGAAAGAACTGGCAGAAAAGCTTGGAGTAACAACGGGGACTTTAACCGTAACCGTTGATCGCTTAGAACAAAAAGGACTTATACAGCGTCAACCCCATGAAAGTGATCGGAGATCATATCGTGTTGTCCTGACACCTCAGGGTAAAAAGCATTTCTCGAAGCACCATGCATTTCATGTCAAGTTGACTGAAGAGATAGCCGCAGCGCTTACCCCTGAGGAGCTGGAATGTTTTAATGTGGTTCTCGGGAAAGTCATAAAGCAGTTTTGACTCTGCAGCGGTGGTGCCCAGTTAAAAAGGTGCATAGCGCCCAAGTCACGATCTGATAATATGGGGTAGGCCAACATATGTGGCGACAATTGTTTTCTGCAGACTCATTTGGTGAAAATACAAAAGGAGGTGTGCAATGTGGTTTGGTGAGATTGCGAGTTCCGCTAATCCAGGGCGGGAAGAACTTCAGCTGTTTGTGCGAAACGTGCGTAGCTTTCTCGGCTTCGTATTGGAGAACCAAAATGATTTTTCATACCTCTGGGAAGAGTCCCCCGGGTTGCTGGATTTGGCGTGGGAAACATTTCGCTTCGATATCGCAGATGGCGCCGGTTTAGAGTTGGATTATGCAGTTCGCGATATTCGGCCGGAAAAATTGCGCCAACATGGACTTGAGGGACGCCCACTTCGGTTTAAGTTCAAAGTCCTTGATTCTATTGGCAATCAATGGGAGAAAGTGAAGGGCCAGTTTTCCGTTCGGGAATGGTTTAAAAAGATTGTAGAAGCTATTGATGCGATTCTGGACTCGTTGATCGACGCAGCTGGCGGGGCCGGAGGGTTGATCAAAGAATTCAAAGATGCCCTGAAGGCCTTGGCGTAACTGCGCCGAACTTTCTGGCGGAGGCAGGAATTTAGAAGCGCCACAGGTGTTGTGTGGCGAGGCGTTTATTTGTCCTGCCTCTTACCGAGCCGTTTCTTCTTGATTTTTTCCAGCAGGGTTGTGCGTTTGAGGTTCAGCAGCTGCGCGGCTTCTTTCTTGTTACCGCCGGTCTTCATCAGAGCCTGCAAGATAAGGCGATCTTCAAATTCACTTACCTGGGTGTTGAAGTCTGTGTTGCCATCACCGAGGTCAGGATTAAGCGTAGCATCGCTGGGGGAGTGTAGATATTTTTCCGGCAGATCATCGGGGAACACGATTTTGCCGGTATGGAGAATAGACAGGCGTTGCACCAGATTTTCAAGTTCTCTGACGTTGCCGGGCCAGGGGTATTGTTGCAGATATTCGATAGTGCTTTGAGCGAAGCTGAACAGCGGACGTTTTTTGCTGCGACAAAAGCGTTGTGCAAAGGTGTCGAGCAGCAGAGCGATATCGCCGCGGCGCTGATGCAGCGCCGGTATGTGTAAAGGAACTACGTTGAGGCGGTAGTAGAGATCCTCGCGGAATGCTCCTTCTTTTATGGCCAATTCAAGATTGCGGTGGGTGGCCGCAACAATCCTGACATCTATCTTTATACTCTTTACGCTCCCTACCGGTTCAAACTCCTTTTCCTGGATTACGCGTAGAATCTTGGCCTGGAGCAGCGGTCTCATGTCGCCGATTTCGTCCAGAAACAAGGTTCCCCCTTCCGCATGGTGCAGACGCCCCTTTTTGTGTGCGGTTGCGCCGGTGAAGGAGCCTTTTACATGCCCGAACAGCTCACTCTCGAGGAGCTCTTCAGGGATGGCGGCACAGTTGATGGGAACGAAATTATGGTGCTTTCTGGGGCTGTTGTTGTGCACGGCCCTGGCAACAAGCTCTTTGCCCGTGCCACTCTCGCCGTGAATAAGAATGGTGCTGTCGCTGTCATCGGCCAGAAGTCGAATCATGTCGAAGAGTTGCTGCATCTTCGCGGTCTGACCGATAATTTCCGGGAAATCCGGCACAAGGTCCTGGAGTTCAGGTCCGGAGAGGTGCAGGGTTTTATAATGTTGTTCCGCGCGTTGGAAGATTTCGGCCGCTTCAGCGCTACTGCATGGAACATGGAGATAAAAATGTGCGCCAGTCTGCAGAATTTGGTTGATAGGTACTGTGGTGTCCTGTGGAATGATAAGAATGGTGACCGTAGCGGGGGAAAAGGTTTTGACCGCTTTGAGTAAAGTTGCGTATTTGAGGGTATCTTGCCCCAGAGAACATAAAAACAGCTTTATTGTACGACTCCGCATAATGGCGTAAGCCTGTTCGGGAGTCTGCGTCAGGTATAACTCGGCGCCAAGCTGCTGAGTTAAAAAATCCAGCAACTGCGGCGCAACAGCATTATCGATATTTAACAGAACGGATTCAGCCAAGGATTTTTCACTTTAAAAAGGGATCTTGAATTTATTGCAGGTTGCTTGAACTGAAGAGTTATTGTGGCGGTTTAGCAGATTATTAGCAAGAATTTTTCAGATTCTGTTGCACCTTAGCCCGGATTTCATCAGCAGTGGCTGGGGTGGGGATGATATCGTTGACTCCGTATTTGATAGC
>CAYUJC010000054.1:0-19149 GCA_964444945.1 uncultured Desulfuromonas sp. | reverse complement strand
CATAAAAGCGCTGCTTAAGGCATTCCACCAGAGCACCAATCCCACCCCCCGGTTGCATCCCCAGGCGCGCCATGATCCGCTTGGCTTCGATAACGGTGAAGTAACGCCAGGCTTCGATGTCGGCATCCACTGCCGCCCCCATCCCGTAGCGGCGCTCAATCGCCTGAAACCAGAGTCCATCGTGCGCCAACCAATTCTTGGCGTCATCGACGATGATTCTAACCAGTTCTTCTTTACTCAGATTATAGAGAAGGCTGATCCCTTCATCTCCGCCCCGCGCTACTTTTAACATAACAGCTCCTTTGCCCGCTTGATCTCAGGATATGAACCGAATCAGGGGTGCAGGCGCACCACCAAAGTCGGAATTTCACTTTACTGAACCAACTACACACTCCAAAGCCTTGATGTCTACCCTCGCTCTTGGGCATATTTTTATATATCGTTTACGTACATGTCAATTGAAAATTCAACACTATTTCTTTTTCAAGAGGGTAGCATAAAGGTATCTGTAGACAACTGGCTGTTTTTCAGTACTTTTTTAGTAAAACCTCGTTATGTTCTTTGCTTTTGCTGGAAGCGTAAATTAATTATATTCACATATTCACGTAAACGTTATAATGTAACGGTTATGGTGGCTTGTGAGTCCAGGTCGGCCCTGGTGATCTGGATTGGCGGCAAAAACGCCCCATGCAAAGAAAAAAAAGCCAAGTAAATCAGGGGGTGGAGAAGTGCAATAAACCCCTATTTATCGATACTCGGGCTCTTTTTTGGGCCGAACGGAGGATATTGTGGACAACAGCAGTCAGAACGCTGGCGAGATTGTGCCTATCGGCGAACTCTGTAACGAACTTGGAATTTCGACCAGGACTTTGCGTTACTGGGAAGAGATGCAGATAATTGAGTCCGTGGAACGGCAGGATCGTTCAAATCGTGGCTATACGCCGTATATGGTCCGCAGGATCAAGTTCATCCTGAGGCTTAAGGAGCTGGGGCTCACTATCAAGGAAATGCAGGACTTGTATAAGATTTACGGAGATGCAAAGAAGACGGATGAGTTGATCCCTGAACTGATAAGAATGCTCGATCACCATATCGATATGGTTGACGCAAAAATCACCATGCTCTCTACCTTGCGCAAAGAAATAGTTGGCTATCGGCATCACATGGCAACAAAATTGTCAGCGTCTCAATGAAGCTGATGCATCACGCTCCAGCGCCACCTTTTCCTGGAATCGCCGCTGATTCTGCAGGCGCTCGCGAGCTATGCTTAAAATCAAAGTTTCGAAAGTTATCCTGCAATTCACAATAACCGGAACTTTCCGTGTGAAGCGTTGAAAATCCAGACGGCGCCACCCCAGTAATTCGCGTTAGAAAGAGATCCTTGACTATCTATGCTTTTCGCGGATGTTTGATCTGCCATGGTTTGCGCCGGCCACTTAGTCAATCGCCTGACTTCTTTGGGATACGGCCCATTTTTGTTCCGAGTTGCCCGAGGTTCAGTCCGTTGATTTATATTTATGCCGGGCCAGCGTTGCGCGGCTATCAGCAGGGCAGGGCAAGGGAGGGGAAGACATAGCCCGAAGGGAGGTTCCCATGCGGAACATGGGAACCAGGTAAGAAGGTTTTTTAAAGCGCAGCGGCCTGATCTCTGAGGATAAGTCGTTTGGCCGGGGGCGGGTCTCAGCCCGCAGTGTAGAGTAACCAGGCCCCACCAGCCATAACCAGCAGGCCGCAGATCCGTTTGAGCCAAAGCGTCCCCCTGGAACCTTCACTCCAGTTCAGATAGCGCTGGATTTTTTCGGTAAAGGTGCCAGCAAAGACAATCACCGCGCAGTGGCCGAGACCGTAGGCGAGCAACAGGGAGGCGGCGAAGACCAGATTGGTGCTCGCTTCGGTAAAGGCGACGCCCAGCACCGGGCCCATATACGCAAAGGTGCAGGGTCCGAGCGCGATGCCGAAAACCAGCCCCAGGATAAGGGCGGCGAGCAGCCCCTTGCGCTGCATGCCGATCTGCCCCGGGCCTGACCAGGGCATGGGGATGAGCCCCCACAGATGCAGACCGAAGAGAAAAAAGATCCCTGCGACCAGCCAGTTGCCCCAGGGGCCGAGATCGCCCAGCATCCGCCCGGCCAGCGCAGTCAACAGGCCGATCAGGGCAATGGAGAGCAAAATGCCGACCGCGAACAGGTTTGAGATGGCAAAAGCCCGCCACGTGCTCATGCGCCCCTGCCCGTCAATAAACCCGACAATCAGCGGGATGCTCGCCAGATGGCAGGGGGAAAGCAGGATGCTCAGAACCCCCCAACCTGCCGCGGCTGCCAACGCAACAGCCGGGGCGGCATACACCGCCTGGCTCAAGTTGGACATCAGCTGCGCAAGCATCAGTTTTTTTGCTCGAAGGGGTAGCCGAGTTCATCCCACTTGTTGAGGATCTCCGCGCGCCCATAAAAGCCGGTATGACGGTAAAGTTCAGTGCCATCCGCAGCATAAAATATCTGCGTAGGGATCATCCGCACCCCATAGGCAGAGGCCTTCTCTTTGTGTTTCCAGACATCGACGAACTCAACCTCCAGCTGTCCGGCATAATCGGCGCGCAACGCATCAAGGATCGGGGCCATCTTGATGCAGGGGATACATTTGTCAGCGCCGACGTCAACCAGTTTCGGCAGGTCAGCGGCGAAGAGGTTGGTTGTCAGGCACAGCAGAAATAGAGCGCAACTAGTCGTTAATAATCTCATCACTTCACCCCAGCAGTTTCTCAAGTTCAGCAGGGCTCGCCACCTTCCCGACCACCAACACCTTGCCATCCACCGCCAAAGCGGGGGTGGACATCACCCCAAATTCCATGATCTGGCTAAGCTCTGTGACCTTTTCTATTTCATAATCGAGCCCGAGATTGTCAGCTGCCTTTTTTGCGTTTCCAGCAAGTTTTTCACATTTAGGACAGCCAGTGCCGAGAATCTGAATTTTCTTCATGGTAGTTCTCCTTTGAGTTAAAAAAGTGTTCCATAGATCAGACCACTACTGGTGGACATTACCACCACCAGCAGGACAAAGACGCCGGTTTTTTTAGTGCCCATGACGCTGCGGATCACCAGCATGTTCGGCAGGCTCAGGGCTGGTCCGGCCAACAGCAGCGCCAGCGCCGGACCTTTCCCCATTCCTGCGCCAAGCAGCCCCTGCAGGATAGGCACCTCGGTGAGGGTGGCGAAGTACATGAAGGCACCAAAAACCGAAGCGAACAGGTTGGCAGACACAGAGTTGCCGCCGACCAGAGATGCGACCCACTGCGACGGGATCAGCCCCTCATGCCCCGGCCGCCCCAGCAGGACTCCGGCGATCAGCACGCCGAGCAGCAGCAGCGGCAGGATTGTTTTGGCAAAATCCCAGCTTTCGCTGAACCAGGCGCCCATTTCGCCATCGCGGGTGCTTTTTAAATTGCTGAGAACCGACAGGGCCACCACACCAAAGGTAAAAGCGAGTTCCGGGTATTGCGGCAGAATAACTGCGCTCAGCAGCGCAGGGATGGCGGCGAGCGCAATGCGCGGAAGCCCGAGTTCAAACCAAGTGGCAAGCATCAGCCCCAGTGCAAGGGAGAACCCGCCGGTGATCCACCATTTGGCGGCGTAGAGTGCATGCCATAACCCGGTCGGCTGGTCGGGCTTGCCCCAGTTGGCGAAGACCAGGATGCCGACCATGCTGGCAAAGTAGAGTGCCGTCTGCCACAGGGGTCGACCCCCCTCCTCTTCGCCCAGCGCCGGAGCCGCCGCCGCTTTTTCGGCTTCTTCGTGCCGGAAGAAGAAGTGCATGGCCAGTCCGATGATAACGGCAAACAAAATTGCGCCAACGGCGCGGGCGATCCCCATTTCGAGGCCGAGAATGCGCGCCGTCAATACAATGGCCAGAATGTTGATCGCAGGCCCCGAGTACAGAAAGGCACACGCAGGTCCAAGGCCTGCACCCATCCGGTAGATCCCGGCGAAGAGGGGAAGGATGGTGCAGGAACAGACCGCGAGGATGGTGCCGGAGACCGAGGCCACCCCATAGGCGAGGAACTTGTTTGCCTTGGGCCCCAGGTACTTCATCACCGCCGCCTGACTGACGAAGACCGCCACCGCTCCGGCAATAAAAAAGGCTGGAACCAGGCAGAGGAGTACATGTTCCTGCGCGTACCACTTGACCAGATAAAGTGATTCAATAACAGCACTCTGGACGCGCGGTGCTTCCACCGGGAGAAAAAAACATGCAGTAAAGACGGCAATAATCCAGAAAAGAGGTTTCCATTCTGCTTTCCAGTCCATCTAAGTTTCCTTTTTCTATTTGGCCATACAGCCAAATGAACGGGTAAGAAAAAACGCCTGCAAAAGACCCTTTAGAGTTTTTTCAGCAGGCGCAGTTCGTGGTTGCGGTTTCGCCGTTGATGACCCCTTCGATGCACCCCATAAAGTTCAGGATGCAGGGGGTGCGCAGTTGATAAAAAACCTGGTTGCCACGCTTGTCGTCTATAACGATTCCGGCATGTTTAAGGACGCGCAGATGTTTCGATACGGTGGAAATATCGAATCCAACCATCTCGGTCAGCTCGCGCACACAGCGCTCCTGGCGTGCAAGTTCTTCGACAAAGAACAGGCGCACCGGATGTGCAATGGCTTTGATAATGTGCGCGCGGGCGACATAATGTTTTTCAGCGTAGGCCATACAGATCCTCCATCTGCTTGGCAATATAGCCAAGCAGATGGAGGCTGTCAACAATATTTTATGCAGTATTGCAACATGGAGAGCTGGCAGCCGTCCTGCCCAGGCTGCGGGCGCTGCTGCCAGAAAGCGCCAAGTTACTTTGGCTTGGTAACCAGAGGGAGAATCCGTTCAATCTCGAAAAATACCAGGTAGCAGGTCTGGTTAAAAAATTTGCCTTTGCCGCGCTCTTCCAGACACTCCTTTACGCGTTCGGTGTTGCGCTCTTCTGCAACTTTTTTAAGGTGCAGGCGTACCCCTGCGTAACCTTTTCCCTCTTCAATAAACAGATACGCCGCGCGCGGGTTGCTCTGCAAATTAGCGTGGCTGAGCTGATCCAGCATTATAAAACCGATACGCCCGTCGGCAAAGAAGCGCGGGCGCGCATATACTGCAGAGTTAACCTGCCCATCACCGTCGCAGGTGGACAGGACAGAAGTACCGGTCGTGGTTTTGAAATATTCGGGTAGCTGGGCTTTATCCATTGTATTAGCTCCTTGTGGCTCGTGGTTTGGGGGATGCTTCGATTTCTGCAGGTCTCTATGGCTGCAGGTCTCTGTGAGCTTAGGACCCATTCTGACAGAAATACCAAGGACAAAATATGATTCAGATCAAAAAGACCAAAAGGTTTCTCCCCTTTTCTTGAAAAAAACCGCTCGAAATGTATAGTTAGAGGGTGAATGTGAAGACTGATTCACATAGCAATGCACAGTAGCAGACCACCTGGTATGCGGGGAGTGCTCCTTGTGCAATCTGGCGCCGTTTTTAAGTAAAGAGGCGGAATGGCCCATCCATTGCGGCATTCATGGTGGATGGGCTTCATCAGGTTCAGCAGCATAAAGGAGGCAACAAGATGAAGAAGACGTTACTGTTAATGTGGCTCGCCGGCGTGGGGTTTATCCTTAACGCGGGGTTAGCGCTGGCCAACAATGGTTGTATCGACTGTCACAGTGAGAATTCGCCGGGGCAGGTTATGGATTGGGAAGCCAGCAGGCACGCGCAGGTGGGGGTAACCTGTGATGTGTGCCACGGCAATGCCCACAAGAGCGCAGAGGACTACCAGAAAGCCCTCCTGCCCAATGAGAAGAAATGTGCCCAGTGCCATCGGAAACAGTTTACCGAATTCGCCAAGGGCAAACACAACCACGGGTGGTCGGTGCTCAATGCCATCCCGGCTACCCACTTGGCGCCTGATGAGTTGATCGAAGGGGGACGTGGCTGTGGTGGGTGCCATAACATGGGAATTAAGACTGAAGCGCAAAGAGCCGAGCAGTTGGCGAAAGGGTATCGCTACCAGAACAATTCCTGTGATGAATGTCATACCCGTCATGCATTTTCCCTGAAGGAAGCGCAGAACCCCCAAGCCTGCCAGACGTGTCATATGGGCTATGACCATCCCCAATGGGAGATGTGGTCCAGCTCCAAGCATGGCATGCGTTATTTTACCAAAAAGAGTGGTGATCTGCCGGAAAAAGCTGCCGCCCCTACCTGTCAGACCTGTCATCTGCCTGACGGCACCCACGAAAATCACACTGCCTGGGGCTTCCTTGGGGTACGCCTGCCCCTGCCGGAAGATCCGCAGGCCGCCGCTGACCGTGTAACCATCCTCAAGGCTCTTGGTATTCTCAATCCAGAAACTGGCGAGCCCACCGCTATTCTGGATGCGGTCAAAAAATACGATATGGCAAGGCTAGATCAGGTTTCCTGGGAAAAAGAGCGCAATAAGATGCTCGACACCTGCACCCAGTGCCATTCACGCCAATACGCCAAAGAGCAGCTCGATATGGGTGACGCCATTCTGACCAAAGCCGACCGTTTGATGGCAGATGCTATCGAAACCGTCGCAGCGCTGTACAAAGATGAAATCATTCAGAAACCGGCAGGCTATCCGCACAACTATCCGTTCCTGCTGACCTTCATGCACACCAACGGAGCCAATTGGGATGAAAATTTCGATGAGTTGTCCTATATCGACCAGATACTGGTGCGCATGTTCATGAAACACCGGATGCGCGCCTATCAGGCATTCTTCCATGTAAATCCGGACTATGCCTACTGGTATGGCTGGAATATGATGACCGAAGATTTAGGGGAAATCAAATCTCTGGCTAAAACGATGCGTAACTTGCACAACTAGGCAGGGGTGAGAACAACAAAGCGGGTGCTTAAAAGCACCCGCTTTGTTTCATCTGGTTGTGTGGTTTGAATCACTCCTTCCAGTGGATACACTCCGATGGGCACACATCTATGGCTTCGCTCTGAATCTCCTCTTCACTGGCTCCAGCGCTGTTGTATGCCTCGGCTTTGCCATCGTCATCGTACTGAAAAACATCCGGCAGATTATCCACGCACAAGCCGCAGCTTATACAGTCATCCTTATCTACCCATACTATTCTGGCCATAATTGATCCTCCCTGTGATGAAGTGGATAGGTGGACATCGCAACCCTTTGCGTTGATATACAAGGGCAGGTGCCACTGTTTTCGTCTCAACCATAACGTACTTGCACCTTTTGGCAACATCCGAACGGTAGAGCAGAAGTGTTACCCCTATATTTTTTACAGTAGAAAGAAACGGCGGGCAAGGGATAGATCCATATTAATCATCTCTGCTTTTCTATTAAACAGGAATACGCACACAGATGAAGCCTATGCAGTGAAATGTTGTACCAATTCAGCCAGCTCTGGAAAGCGGCGCTGCTCCAGGCGCGAAAATATCTGTTCGCCGTCAACGAATACGGCGAATTCACTTTTTTGCGTACCTGCTTCGATTTCAACCGTTGCATCACCCAGTTTTGCGCTCAAATCTGCGGCGAGACTCGCCGCTCTGGGTTGATGTCCTCAGGGGGCACAGTAAATTATTTTTATTTCCATGCAGCTTTCTCCTTTGAATTGAGGGTAAAGTTGTGTTCAGGCTGTGTAGCCGGTGTCCGTGGGTACACCCTCGACTTTATGCTCAGGCAATGAACATATATGAGCATATGCGTATTTTTTACGCAACCGGGAGCAGGGTTATTGGGCGAATTTTCCGATGGCAGACTTTCTCTTCATCTTTGGTATACTTCAGCAAATCCAAAACGGGGTGCACTTAACGCGCAATATATTTTCAGGTTGGGGTAGCAGTACCCATCCTGAGCAATTTTCATTCCAGGGAGGAACATATGACCATGAAGCTTACGTGCAGAGAATATATGCAGATCATTGACACTGCTCCAGATGCCATTCTTTTTTCGGACCGCGAAGGGAATATCCACCTCTGGAACGAGGGGGCAGAACATGTCTTTGGTTTTAGCCACGCGGAAGCCATGGGGCAGTCCCTCAATATTATTATTCCGCCCCGCCTGCGGGAGCGGCACTGGGAAGGATACTACCGGGCCATCGCGACAGGAGAAATCCGCTACGGCAAATACGAGCTGCTTTCGGTTCCGGCCCTGCGCAAGGATGGCAGTCAGATTTCCTGCGCCTTTTCCATGATTATAATGCGGGATGAAGATAACGAAATTATCGGGATGGCCTCCATCCTGCGTGATGTTACCAAAGCGTGGGACAAAGAAAAGGAACTCAGGCAGCAGATCGCGGAACTGAAAAGAGATAAATCCCAGCAGGACTGATTACTCAGGGAGGTGGACCTATGCAGATTCAGACAAAACGTGCATATGAA
This sequence comes from uncultured Desulfuromonas sp., assembly GCA_964444945.1. GTDB lineage: Bacteria > Desulfobacterota > Desulfuromonadia > Desulfuromonadales > Desulfuromonadaceae > JAIVHC01. The sequence goes on along the minus strand of CAYUJC010000054.1, from coordinate 10,755 downwards.
AGCCCTGCGCCGGAGGATGGCTACCGGGTGCTGGTGGATCGCCTGTGGCCGCGCGGCGTATCCAAACAGAAGTTGGCTCTGGATGAGTGGAACAAGGAGATCGCCCCTTCGACGGAGCTGCGCAAATGGTTTGACCACGACCCGCAGAAGTGGGAACAGTTCAGGGAGCGCTACCTTGCGGAGTTAAAGGAAAGCCAGTTAGGAAAAGAGTTGCTGAAGGGGGTTAAGCAGAAGCGCCTCACTCTGGTTTATGGCGCCCGCGACACGGAGCACAATCAGGCCCTGGTATTGAAGGAATATTTAGAGGAGTGTCTGTAGCAAAGGGGTGCTTTTAGCTGTGGGTATCCACCCCCCAGGGTTTTCCGGCAATTTTTCTCTAGCTCTGTTGTATCAGGCTACGGCCCCGGCCCAGCGCAGAGATTCGATCGCGGCACTGTCATCAGGACAGTCGTCATGTGGATTTTAAACAGCTGGCCCACAAGGATGCCGATTTCAGCTTTCTGGAAGAGAAGCGGGTGAATCGAGGTAGGGGCGAAAAATTTTTCGCCCCTGGCAATCTATTTAATTCTCCAGTCAGTCCCTTCAGCACTGTCGAGCAGCAGGATACCGCTTGCTTCCAGTTCTGCACGGATGGAGTCGGAGCGGGCAAAGTCTTTGTCTGCGCGCGCCTGCAGGCGCTGGGCGATTTTGTCCTCTATCTCCTCCGCGCTGATATCCATATCTGCCAGCGCCGCCATTTTCTGCTGTTCCAGCCATGTCACAGGGTCAGAGCCGAAGATCCCCAGGACGCTGCCGAGTTCGAGCAGGGTCTGGTGCAAACTGTGTACCGCGGCAATCTTATCCGCCTTCTTGCGGAATCTCTTTTCGCTCATCAGGCGGTTCATGTTGCGGACCCCGTCGAACAAAAAGCCGATGGCCTGTGCGGTATTGAAGTCATCATCCATCGCCGTGCGGAACCGCTCTGTGAGCTCTTCGCCCTCGGTGGTGGTTATGCTGGAGTCGATATCGCACTGGCTCAGCACTTCGGCTGCCGCGTGCAGTCCTTCGTAGAAACGACTCAGGCCATGACGCGCTTCTTTGAGATTCTGCTCGGAGAAGTCGATGGGAGAGCGATAGTGCGCCAAAAGGATGAAGAAACGTACCACTTCGGGGTCGTACTGCTGCAGAATATCGCGGATCGTGAAGAAGTTGCCCAGCGATTTGCTCATCTTCTCCTGATTCACATTGACAAAGCCGTTGTGAATCCAATACTTGACGAAGGGCTTTCCGCTGGCACCCTCACTCTGGGCGATCTCATTTTCGTGATGAGGGAAGATGAGATCCTTGCCGCCGCCGTGGATATCGAACGATTCGCCCAGATAACGGGTCGACATGGCCGAGCACTCAATGTGCCAGCCGGGACGCCCCTCTCCCCAGGGCGAGCTCCAGGAAGGCTCACCGGGCTTGGCCGCTTTCCACAGAGAGAAGTCCATGGGGTCGCGCTTTTTTTCCCCGGGGGCGATGCGCGCCCCGGCCTGCATGTCGTCGAGGTTGCGCTTGCTCAGCTTCAGATAGTTGGCAAAGCTGCGCACCGCAAAGTATACATCCCCATCCACCGCATAGGCTTTCCCTGCATCGATCAAGCGCTGCACCAGATGGATGATCTCCTCCATATGTTCGGTGGCCTTCGGTTCGATGGTGGGTTTTTCCAACCCCAGAGCGGCCATATCCTCATCGAACGCCCGGATAAATTCCTGTGCCAGTTGGGCTGAGCTGATGCCGCGCTCGTTAGCGCGCTGGATGATCTTGTCGTCCACGTCGGTATAATTGCGCACGTAGGTCACCGCATAGCCACTGTACTTCAGGTAGCGGAAGATGATGTCGAACACGATATTGGCGCGCGCATGGCCGATGTGGCAGTAGTCATACACGGTGACGCCGCACACATACATCCCCACCTTGCCGGGCTGGAGCGGGGTGAAGGTTTCCTTGGTGCCTGTCAGGGTGTTGTAGAGACGTAAACTCATAGGGGTAATATCAGTCCTTGTGTGTGGTTCAGGGGCTTGGTATGGGTAGCGTGTTTCGTTTAATGCAGATAAATTTTACTTATTCACCTTCGCCCAGGAGTCGCGCAGGGTGACGGTGCGATTAAACACTGGCAGCTGGGCGGTACTCTGCTGCGCATCGAGGCAGAAATAGCCACAGCGCTCAAACTGATATGCCTGTGCGGGCGCTGCGTTGCTGATACAGGGCTCGGCCAGGCAATCCTCCAGGGTTTCAATGGAGTTCGGGTTGAGATCTTCCAGCCAGTTTTCTGCGTGTGCTCCCGCTCCAGGAGTCTCAACCTGAAACAGGCGATCGTACAGGTTCACCCTGACTTTCACGGCGTGGGGCGCACTGACCCAGTGGATCACCCCTTTGACTTTTCTCCCCTCAGGAGCTGCGCCCAAGGTGGCTGGATCGTGGGTGCAGTGCAATTCCTTGATGGTGCCATCTGCGTTGTACACCACCTCTTCACATTTGATTACATAGCCGTTACGCAGGCGCACCTCACGTCCAGGGCCGAGGCGGAAAAACTTCTTCGGTGGGTCGAGCATAAAGTCATCCTGCTCAATGAACAGCTCGCGCGTAAACGGGATGCTGCGCTCCCCCATCTCTGGCTGCTGTGGGTGGTTGGGGGCGCTGAACTCCTCCTGTTTGTCTGCCGGGTAATCGGTAATAACCACCTTCAGAGGACGGAGCACGCACATCGCACGTGGAGCGCTTTCGTTTAACTCTTCGCGTACGCAGTCTTCCAGCACACTCATGTCGATCCAGCTGTCGTTCTTGCTGATCCCGATGCGGGCGCAGAAGTTGCGCAGCGCCTGCGGGGGGAACCCGCGGCGCCGCATTCCGGCCAGCGTCGGCATGCGTGGGTCATCCCAGTCACTGACAGCTCCGTTGGTTACCAACTCTTGGAGTTTGCGCTTGCTCAGCACCGTATAGCCCAGGTTGAGGCGCGAATACTCGTACTGCCGCGATTGATGCAGATCAAGCTTTTCGATAAACCAGTCGTACAGGGGGCGGTGATCGGCAAATTCGAGGGTGCACAGAGAATGGGTGATCCCCTCCAGCGCGTCGGACTGGCCGTGGGCAAAGTCGTACATGGGGTAGATGCACCATGTATCCCCGGTGCGGTGATGCACTGCATGTAAAATGCGATACATAACCGGGTCACGCATATTCATGTTAGGGGAGCTCATGTCGATTTTGGCGCGTAACACCCTTTCCCCATTGCCGAATTCGCCGGCGCGCATGCGTTGAAACAGCTCCAGATTTTCTGCCACGCTGCGGTCGCGGTGTGGGCTGTTCTGGCCTGGCTCGGTCAGGGTACCGCGCAGTGCACGGATCTGTTCGCCGCTGAGATCATCTACATATGCCAAACCGGCTTCAATTAACTTCAGCGCCATCTGGTAGAGGTCTTCAAAGTAGTCGGAGGCGTAGAATTCATGCTCGCCCCACGTAAAACCCAGCCAAGCTACATCGTGGCGAATAGCATCGGCGTAGAGAGCTTCTTCCTTAACCGGATTGGTGTCGTCGAAACGCAGATGACAGCGCCCGTCAAATTCCTGTGCGACATTGAAGTTCAGACAGATCGCCTTGGCATGGCCGATGTGGAGAAAACCGTTGGGCTCAGGCGGAAAGCGGGTGATTACCTGGCCAGCGTTTTTCCCGGCGCCAACGTCAGTTGCAATAATCTGGCGGATAAAGTCCTTGCCGGCGGCTTCTGTGCTCATAGTGCAGATATATCCTTAGTTAAGTTAATTGCGAAAGTTGTTTATGCTTGGGTCAGCAACACCACAGCGTGGGCGGAGATGCCCTCCTGGCGGCCGGTAAAGCCCAGCTTTTCAGTGGTGGTGGCTTTTACGTTAATGTGTCCACTGCTGCACTGGCACACAGAGGCGATGGTGGATACCATAGCGGGGATATGGTCAGCTAAGCGTGGTTTCTGGGCGATGATGGTAGCATCAAGATTGCCGATTGTATAGCCGTTCAGGTGGGTAAGGGAAATCACGCGGCGCAAGAGTTCGGTGCTGGCGATATCCTTGAAGTGTGCGGCGGTATCGGGGAAATGGCGCCCCAGATCTCCAAGGGCCATGGCGCCGAGAATGGCATCGCACACAGCATGAAGGAGGACGTCCGCATCGGAGTGTCCAAGCAGGCCATGGCTGTGGGGGATGGTAACCCCGCCCAGAATCAGGGCGCGCTCCGGCACCAGCTGGTGTACATCGTAGCCATGGCCGATGCGGATCATTGTTTTCGCTCCCTCTGTTCCAGCAGCGCCTGAGCCAGCACCAGATCTTCGGGAGTGGTGATCTTCAGATTTGCGTAGCTGCCTTCAATCACGGCCACCGGATGCCCATACCATTCAAGCACCGAGGCGTCATCGGTTGCGCTGAAGCCCCTGGCCAGAGCCTGCTCGTGCGCAGTTGCAATGAGGCAGCATCTGAATCCCTGTGGTGTCTGCGCCGCCCAGAGTCCGCTGCGCTGCGGAGTAGAGTGGATAATACCATCCTGCACTACTTTGACGGTGTCCTTGAGGGGAACGCCGACGATGCAGGCATCGTGTGCGCGCACGCCGTGGATTACGGCGGTGATGGTTTCAGGTTCAACCAGCGGACGTACCCCGTCATGGATAAGGATGATATCATCGGCACTGCACTGACACGCGCGCACCCCGTTGCGGACAGAATCCTGGCGCTGAACTCCCCCGCGCACCAGCGCACTGACTTTGTCGATGTTGTATGCGTGGACGATGTCCCAGCGGCAGAAGTCCATCTGTTCTTCCGGGATTATGATAATTATTTCGTCGATCTGCGGATGGGCGGCGAAGGTTCGCAGACAGTGGACTAGAATAGGGAGTCCGCGCAGATTCAGATACTGCTTCTGGGTTGTGCTACCCATCCGTTGCCCCAGCCCCGCTGCGGGGATTAGCGCAATGACTTTATGGTCACGCTTTGCGGCTGCTGTTTCGGCGGTAGTTTTCATGGCCAAACCAAAAATAAAAAGACCAGGCTCGCAACCTGGTCAATTGAATTTTATTCTGTAAATACTTACGGTGCCGTTTTGCATACAATGCTTATTAATGTGCGCAGGGCCGTTTTTCTCAGGAGGCAAAGGTCATCTCCACGCGCGGGCTCACTTTTTCTTCATCCACACCTTCTGCAAATGCTATCTCTTTTATTACCAGACGCCGGGCCAGGTCAAGCATCTTTTTCTCTCCGTATGAAAGAGCTTTCCCTTCTGCAATAACATATAGTTCGCGCAGCACCTGAGCTACTTCATACAGATCTCCGGTTTTTATCTTTTCGGTGTATTCCCGTTGGCGTCTGCTCCATGAGGCCAGCCCTTTGGAGGCGCCCACCTCTGTATCATTGAAGAGATCATAAATGCGGGAAAGGTTTTTCTTGTCCACCAGGTTGCGCATCCCCACGCTTTTGACATTCCCAGTTGGCACCATGATGGTCATGTTGCTGTCGCAGATGCGCAGCACGTAAAAATCATGCTTTTCTCCAGAAAATTCCTTGGTTTCAATGGCCTCGATAATTCCCACACCCTGAGCCGGATAAACCGCTCTGTCTCCAATGTTGAACCCCATAATTTCCCCACTAAATAGATGTATCGCAATTTTTGCAATCCTTTTGCCTGTTCTAGCGCACAAATGCGTCACTATTACATTTGTAAGAATTGCGTCAAAACAATAATTTACAACAAAATTACGCATAAGTCAAGAAAGCACTGGAGAATGGTGGTTGAACTGTGTTAGCGTGCAAAGTTTTGTTTTCTGTAGCGCTGCTCCCATGAGAAGTGGCTTAGTTTCTCTCGTGGTATCTGACAGCAGTCAAGATGGCATAATTAATAGCGTCTATCTATGTAAGCAGGTGGAACGCGGTGATGGGTGCAAAGAGCAAGAAGGCAAAGGGATTAAAAGAGCGCGACACTATGTTGCAGCTTCCCATGCTGAACATGAAAGTCCTGTTTGCGCGGGGAAAGCTCAACCACTCTTTTGTTACAGCTGCATTGTTATGGCTTGCTCTCGGCTCAAGGGGGCGACCTGTAGAAATTGGGTCTGCGCGCCGCAGTTTTCGATCCTGACCGTGACCCTGTCCTCGTCCTTGCCTTTTCCGTATGCGGCGACCAGCGCGGCGGCCAACGTGAGGTCTTCCTGGGTCGGCGTGCCACAGAGTACTCCGTTCGGGCCGGAAAAATTCTCATTGCGCATAAGGGGCAATTCTGTCCCCGCAAGGGTGTGCAGCATCTCATTATTGGTTTTTTTCCGTCCCAGACTCAGCATGGCGGTTGCGGATAGACGAAACGCGCGCCCATGTTTGAGGAGCTCCACATCGCGTGGGGTACATTCAGGCTGATCCTGAAGCAGACAGCGCAGACGGGTGGAGAAGGAGGATTCTGTCAGCAGGCATCCGCCGCCGGAGGAAGGGAATTTGTCTACCCCGAGGCGCTCAGCCAGCGCTGCCTGTCCTTTGCGGGAACGTCCCTGAAGCTCCTCCAGGCGCTCCCGATCCACCAGCCCCTCTTCTTCCATGCGGGTTATGGGGAGGTGTTTTGCACTTAAGGGGCGCAGGATTTTATCCCCACATCCCGAAGCCTTGTTCACTGCCTGCAGGGCCGCGCGGTTCTGACTTTTAGGGCGCTGCCCGATCACCTCGCCGGAAAAGAGAAAAGCATAACCTTCTTGTTCCATGATACGAGCAGCCATGGCAAACATCTGCGCATGACAGTCGATGCAGGGATTCATGTTGCGCCCGTAGCCGTAACGTGGATTTTTCAGCATCGCCAGGTGGGGTGTGCTGATGTCCTGAATCTGCAGAGGCAGGTTGTAGTATGCCGCCATCTCTGTGGCTTTTTCTGCATTGAAGAAGGGGGTGACGAAGGTGACACAGGAAACCTCTATCCCCTGCGCGCGCAGCAGCAGCGCCGCCAGGGTACTATCGAGGCCGCCGGAGAAGATGCCGAGAGCTTTTACTTTGGTACTCATTGCGTTTTCAAAACCTTCGTAAGAAAAAGGAGCAGGTGGCTGGATACCACCTGCTTCCTGTTTTGGGTAATGGGTTTAGATGAGATCAGTGCTCCTGATCAGCGCTTGTGACACCGGGCACAGTTGCCCTGGGCCGCGAATGCGTCGGTGCCGTTGTGGCAGGCGCCACACTGCTCACCGGCATAGATCTTCGCCATGGTGATGGTTGCGCCCCCTTTTTTCATCTGCGGGAAGGCGTCGGGGTTGTGACAGGTGGCGCAGCCTTTGGTGGCAGCCTTATTATGCAAGGTGCCGTCAAATTGAACCGGCCCGAGCGCCGCCTTGTCAAAGGTCAGGCTTTGGCCCGGCGGTACGGCCAGTGCCGGGATGGCGGAGATGAGGATAAAGGCGCAGAACAGAGTCAGGGTAAGGATTCGTAGCATGGTGATTCTCCTTGTGGTTGTGTAGCTGGAAGTTAAGTATGGCAAGTATGGGCGTGGCCCATTGCGGGATTTTTAAGGTAGATCCAGGGCTATCAGCTCCAGGACATGGCAGGCCTGCTTATTCAGGCCGGCGTGGTTGATGCTGTCTTGCAGCTGCATTATGCAGCCGGGACATGCCGATGCAACCAGTTCGGCGCCGCTGCTCTTGATTCCATCGGCTTTGCGCGCGCCGATAGTGCGGCTGGTGTCGTAGTGGTAGACAGAGAATGTCCCTCCCAGCCCACAGCAGTGCTCCGCCCCCTCCATTTCGACAAATTCCACCCCGGGCAGCGCCTTGAGGAGTGCGCGTGGTTCGGCGGTTATCCCCTGGGTCCGCAGATGGCAGGGATCATGATAGGTAACTCTGGTTGGGTTCTCCACCCGGGGCAGGGCCTGGAGTTTCTCCACCAGCCCCATCCGCACCAGAAAGACCAGCACATCTTCTGCCTGCTTGCCCAGGGCGGCGTATTGATCCCCCATGGCGCGGTAATATTTACCGATCCCGGCGTTACACGAGGCGCACGCGGTTATCACCGTATCGACCTTGCGCTGCGCAAAGGCGGTAACGTTGGCGTCCGCCAGCTGGTCCACGGTGGCAACATCTCCGGCAGCGTGGGCAGGGAGACCGCAGCACCCCTGGGCAGGCGGGATCCACAGGGGGAGGTCAAGAAAACGGAAGACCTTGACCAGCGCTTCGCCGATCTGCGGATAGGTATAGTTGATCATGCAGCCGGTAAAAAATGCGCTGAGGGGTTTCGATTCATTGTCCTGCTGCGCGGGGATATACTCCGGCACCCGTTCGCGCAGGGGCTTGGGGGTCATCTCGGGCAGATAGCGATCCGCCGCGATAAACGGCACCGGAAACCGCAGGCGCAGGCCGCTGTGTTGTGGCACCTTGCGAAAGATGAGCTTCTCCATGCGGGCGCCACCTTTGGCGAGCACATCCATCAGCTTCGGGCGCTTGATGACACCGGTCAAAACCTTGCCGAAGGTGCTTAACCCTTTGCGCTCGGCGATTTCGCGCCGCGCTGCCAGCACAATTTCATCTGTCGGCACCAGATTCGGGCATTTGTCGTGGCACGAGCCACACAGCAGGCACTGCGACATGTCGAGGACAAAACGCTCGTCCACCGGACCCTTTTTGTCGAGCAGGGCGGCGGCGATGGCAATTTTACCCCTGGCTACGGTGGATTCACGTTTCAGGGACTTGTACACCGCACACTGCGCCTGGCAGGCGCCGCACTTCACGCAGGCGTCGATCTGGGGACGAAAATCTTCCAGGGTTTTGTGTCTGCCCATGCTGTCAGTCCAGTTCTACGGGTTGTTCCAGCAGGATTTTGCCGGGGTTGAGAATATTTTTCGGATCCAGCGCATGCTTGATGGTCTGCATATATGCCACCGCCGCCGGGTCGAGCTCCATAGAGAGGTACGGCGCCTTGGTATTGCCCACGCCGTGTTCGCCACTCATGGTGCCCCCGAATTCGAGCGCGGCGGCGAACACCTCTTTGATGGCTGCTTGCGCCTTCTCGAGTTGCCCCTCCTGTTTGGCATCCACCATGATGTTGACATGGATGTTGCCGTCGCCCGCGTGGCCGAAGTTGACAATAGGGATTGCGTAGCGCTGCGAGATCTCATCCACACGCCGGATCATGTCGGGCACCTTGCTGCGGGGGACACAGATATCTTCGTTGAACTTGTCCGGGTTGACGTTGCGCAGACTGGCGGAAACGCTGCGGCGCATTTTCCACAACTCCTCACTCTGTGCCGGAGTTGCGGCGATGCGGGTCTCCACCACTCCCAGGGGCTGCACAATTTCAGAGATGCGGCTGGTCTGGCGGTCGAGCATCTGCGCTTCCCCGTCCACCTCGACAATCAACACCGCTTTGGCCGCCGCGGGAATCTTAAGGTCGGTGCCCTTGCGCACACATTCAAGGGTGGCTGCATCCATGAATTCGAGGGTAGCAGGGATGATCTTCCCCCGGATAATGGCAGAAACCGCCTGCGCTGCGCCGTCGATGGAGTCGAACATGATGAGCATGGTCTTCTTGGCTTCCGGCAGGGGGAGCAACTTTATGATCAGCTCGGTGATGATCCCCAGGGTTCCCTCGCTGCCAACCATGAGCTTGGTCAGGTCGTAGCCGACCACCCCCTTCATGGTGACGCCGCCGGTACGGATGATATCGCCCTGCGGGGTTACCACCTCCAGCCCGATGATGTAGTCCTTGGTGACCCCGTACTTGACGCAGCGCGGCCCACCGGCACATTCCGCCGCATTGCCCCCCAGGGTGCTGAATTTCAAGGACGCCGGGTCGGGGGGGTAGAACAGGCCGAGCTTTTCCACCGCCAACTGGAACTGTTCCGTTACTACGCCGGGCTGCACCCGCGCCACCAGATTTTCTTCGTCAATTTCGAGGATTTTATCCATGCGCGCGGTCGCCAGCACTATCCCTCCGGAGATGGGCAGGCTGCCGCCGGAGAAGCCGCTGCCGGCGCCACGCGGAAACACCGGCACATTTTCCACATTCGCCAGTTTGACAATCAGGCTGATCTGCGCGGTGTCAGCGGGGAAGACCACCACATCGGGGAGAAAACTCTGTTGGGTGGCGTCGTATGAGTAGCACAGCATATCGGTGGGGTGAGTGGTGACATTGTCTGTGCCGACAATCTCTTCGAGGGTCCGGATAATTCTGGGTTCAAGCATCATAGGTGTCCTTCGGGAGTCTGCGCACTGCTATGTAAAGCCATATAAAAAGTCTAAGGGATGGTACAACGCCTGGACAGTGTGTGTATGTATGTTCGATGTTAGCCGACCATTGTACACCTTTTTATCCCTTGAGAGAACCCCCCAATTATGACCCGAAAACTCACGATTGCCTGCACCATTGTCCTGTTCAGTTGGCCTAAATTCTGCATCCGCCAATTGACACCACGGCCGCGCGCCTCTAAAATCGGGACCGCGATTAAAATTTTTAAAACTTATGGGGAAGATGACATTCTATGGCCCAGCGCAAAACTCGCACCATCTATACCTGCACCCAGTGTGGGTATCAGAGCCCGAAATGGTTGGGGCGCTGCCCTGACTGTCAGCAGTGGAACACCCTGCACGAAGAGGTGCATGCACAGGAGAAGAGCGGCGCTGCGCGCAAGAGCGTGAGCACCGGGGCGGCGCCGGTCCTGATCAGTGCCATCGCGGCGGCGGATGAGCAGCGACGTCAGATCGGCATTGCCGAACTGGATCGGGTCCTTGGTGGGGGGATCGTCCCCGGCGCCCTTATCCTC
>CAYUJC010000053.1:0-19359 GCA_964444945.1 uncultured Desulfuromonas sp. | reverse complement strand
GATACAGCTGATTACTTTAGGCTGATTACTCAAGAGGATAAAACAACTTAGAAGACTGCGCCGCACAGATAGAGATATAGGCAGGAAGGGCGCGGCGGTGTGGTTTATGGCGGTATTTGAAAACTCCTAGCGCGCTGGATCACGCTGCGCAAGACGAGTCAGCGACATCAACTGTGAAGTCTCCGCCACGGAGATCTGGAGGATTTCAGCTATGTGCTCGGCATCCATCCCCTGGTGCGCCAGCGCGGCAACATGGCGATAACGGCTGGGAGCATCACCGGACCGCGGTCTGGACTGCAGGCGGGAGAGCAGCTCCTCTTCAGGCACCACCGCACTGGGAATCCCGATTCTTTGTACCGCTGTGTGCGCGCGCAGCTGCTGTTCTTCAAGCTTGTTTATCCGCTGTAAAGCGTGGCTTACCTGCTGCTCCATCTCCAGCCGTCGGTCTTCGAGCGTCTGCATGCGCCGACGTAAAGCGCGCAAAATCAGCGCCATGCACAGAAGCATGAACAACAGCAGCAACGTGAGTACATCTATAGAACCAAGCGCGGCTACCACATCCGCAATATTTACCTTGTTTGACATTGAAAATCCATATCCCGCGCCAGCTTGCCTTTCAGCTTCAGCAGCGCCTGACTATGCAGCTGCGAAATGCGCCCTTCAGTCAGCTCCAGAACCTCGGCGATCTCTTTTTGGGTCAGCTCTTCATAGTAGTACAGCGACACAACCAGACGCTCTTTTTCAGTCAGGGTTTCAAGATGGCGCGCCAGCTGTTGGGCAAGGGCGTGGTGTTCCAGACTTTCCTGCGCGCTGGGGGCATCATCCTTGAGCAGATCCATAAAGTTGCGGGTTTCATCCTGCGCATCCAGAACTTCATTCAGGCTGACACAGCCCAGGTGCCCCACCTGGGAGAGCAGCTGCCGATATTCATCCAGACTCAATTCCAGCTCAACTGCAACCTCCTCCTCTTCAGGAGAACAGCCCAGGCGCTGTTCCAGCTGCTCGACCGCTTTCGAGATCCTGGACTGTTTCCCTCTGAGAGAGCGGGAAAACCAGTCCATTTTACGTACTTCATCGTAAATAGCCCCGCGGATCCGGCGTTCGGCAAAGGTCTTGAACATAACCCCACGCTCAGGATCAAAGCGTGACGCCGCATCCATAAGCCCTTCCATGGCGGCGCTCATCATATCATCGCGCGTTACAAAACCCGGCACCTGCATTTTCATGCGCTCTACCACCATGCGTGCCAGAGGCATGTGTTCTCTGGCAAGGTTCACCGCAGGGGAGGCGGTGTTGGAATAGGATCCATAGGTTGAAGACATATCAGGCATTACTCCCCAGAGACAACAGCCGTTTCCAGAAAAATTGCAGCGACCCCTTGGGTTGCGTATGCCCGGCTTCGGCGACAAGCTTGCGCCCCAGTTGCTCGAAAGCCAGACTGACTTTGTTATTCGGATACAATTCGACCATCACCTTCTGACACCGCACTGATTCATACATTTTGCGTTCAAAGGGGATTCCGCCCAGATAGTCGATGGAGATATCCAGATAGCGGTTGGATACCATGGTCAGCTTGCGATACACATCCAGCGCTTCATCAGTATGGCGCACCGAGTTGACTATAAGGCTGAAAAATTTTTCATGGTATTGCGATGATAAGAGCTTCATCAGGGCATACGCATCAGTAATTGCGGTGGGTTCCGGGCTGGTTACCACCAGGATATCCTGCGCGGCTTGATTAAAATAGGTGACGTTATCCGATATCCCCGCCTCCGTATCGATCAAAACCACATCAAAGTCACCCGGCAGGGTTTCGAGATCTTCGAGCAGACGCATCTTGTGCCCGGAGTCCAGGCGGGTAAATTTCTGCACCCCGGAGCCCGCCGGCAAAATCTGGATGCCGTAAGGCCCTTCTACCAGGATTTCTGCCAGACTGTGCTGACCCGAAAAAAAATGGTTGAGGTTGTACGCTGGAGTCAGACCAAAAACTACATCTATATTGGCCAAGCCAAGATCGGCGTCAATTATAAGCACTTTCTTGCCCATTTTGCCCAATACCACCGCAAGATTCGAAACTACGGCGGTTTTTCCCACCCCGCCCTTGCCGCTGGTCACCGACAGCACCCGTGCGGCCCGGTTTGATCCTGCACTCATGCGTGGACTTTCGCCAAGCTGATCACTCATTGAACGCAGGGTTCGTGCCTGATCAGGATGTGCAGACGCTAGGTTTGACATGGGTTTTGTCCTTCCCTGCTCTTAAGAACCAGATCGCCAATATATTCCGGAGTAAGTTGCACAAGGTCCTCAGGGACCCTCTGCCCATTGGCGACATATGATAGCGGGCAGTTGTGGCGTACATGAACATTCAACAAGACTCCGGCGCTGTCGCATTCATCAAGCTTGGTCAGAAGCAGGCTGCGGGGCGTAAGAACACTGAAACGTTTATATATTTCATGAAGATCCCGGTCCCGGGTGGTTGCAGAGAGCACCAGATGGGTTTCAATTTCCGCATCCACCGCTAAAAACGCCTCCAACTCATCCAGGCTGACCGAATCACGCGGACTGCGTCCTGCCGTATCGATAAGAACCAGATCTTTATTCTGATGACGTGCCAGCACCTGTTCAAGCTGTTCGGGGTGCACCACAACCTCCACCGGCAGGTTCATGATTTCACCATACACTTTCAGCTGCTCTACTGCGGCAATTCGATAGGTGTCAATCGTGATTAAGGCTATCTTCCTCCCTCCGCCAAGCAAGTACGCTGCCGCAAGCTTCGCGATGGTGGTGGTCTTCCCTACCCCGGTGGGGCCTATAAGAGCGATGCGGCGCTTTTCCCCTTCTTGCGCCGGGAAGATTGAGCCGTAGGTTTGTACCAGATCGGCGATGGTGGTGCGTAAAAAATCCTGGACCTGCTCTTTATCTGCAAGCTGGCTCGCCGATAACTGGCCAGTAACAAAATGGGCGATGGTTTGAGACGTATCTGCTTCTATTCCGCAATTTTTGAGGGTCTCGACCAAGTCTGATGCTGCTCCTGGCTGTGCAACAGAGTGGGCTGTTGCGGCCTCGAAGCTGGATGCCTGCGGTACGTTTAAGCGGGGCCGAGCCAGGCGTTCGAGCTGCAGAGGCAGATCGTCAACCAGGTCGCCTACCATTTTACGCAGCGAACCCAGCTCAGCGCGCAGCTGCGCTACATCATAATCATCCCCACGCTGGCTGTGCTGCTCGCGATCCTCGGCCTCAGGCAGACCTGCTGTTGCACCATACACAGGTTTGGATCCATATGAGGATCCCAGCAACGATCCCGGCGCTGACCTCTGACTTGCCCTTCGTTCCGAAACCGAGGCGACATCTTCCGGCGAATTTATCACGCGCTGGCGCCGCCAGATCTGCGCGTAACTCAACTCATCCTCAGCTGCATCGACATGTTGCAGGAAGGGCTTCTGGGGGCGGGTTACGTCAGATGAGGCAAGGAGTTCAAACGCATTGCGTTCGTGCGCTGAACCCGTGCCGCTTTCCAGCCCGGCATCGTCATCAATGGCGGCTGTCACTTCTAGCATCGGTTTGCCGAACAACCCCATTCCCCCTTTGCGTATGGTACGCGAAGATAGAATAAGGGCATCGGCCCCCAACTCTTCTCTAATCATACGTAACGCAGAAGGCATATCTTCTGATTCGAAAACTTTAACTTGCATCTATCCTCACGATTCCGATGGACCGCACCTTCAGGTCTGGTGCAATCTCGTTGTGGGAAATTACCGCCAGACTGGAGAGGTAACGTTCAGTCAGTTTCTTGACATGGGGTCGAATAGTTGGCGAACACAATAACACCGGGGTCATCCCTCCGCTAAAATTCTGTACCTGCTGGGCGATGGCGTCCAGAATAGTCTGTGCTTGACGTGGATCGAGCGCCAGATAAGAACTCCCGTGTTCAGAGCGCTGTAACGCCTGGTTGAAGATCTCCTCGACGTGCCGTTCCAACGTCATCACCGCCAGCATTCCATCTTGTGCATATGCAGTGCTTATCTGGCGCGCCAACGCACCGCGTACTCGCTCTGTAAGCAGATCCGGGTCGTTACTCCCGGAGCTGTGGTCTGCCATGGTTTCCAGAATGGTGCGTAAATCCCGGATAGAGACCCCTTCGCGCAGCAGATTCTGCAGCACACGCATAACCAATCCCAGACTCAAGGGGTCGGGCACCAGCTCTTCTACCAGTTTGGGGTAGACCTTCTTAAGGTTATCTAGCAAATTCTGTGCCTCTTGGCGCCCCAACAACTCATGGGCGTGGCGCTTGATCAGCTCGCTGATATGGGTCGCTATCACCGTGGTACAATCTACCACGGTGTAGCCTGCAATCTGGGCGCGCTCTTTTTTATCCTCTGAGATCCAGATCGCCGGCAGGCCGAAAGCTGGCTCCTTGGTTTCAACCCCCTTGATGGTTTCCGTCGCCATGCCGGGATTCATGGCCATGTAGTGTCCGGGAAGCATCTCGGCGCCGGCAACCTTCACCCCTTTAAGGATAAGACTGTATTCATTTGGCTTAAGCTGCAGATTGTCTTTAATGTGTACAGGGGGGACAATAAAACCGGAGTCGAGGGCGAATTGCTTGCGGATCGAACGGATCCTGCCGAGGAGTTCCCCCTCCTGCGCCGCATCCACCAGCGGGATAAGGCCATACCCTACCTCAAGCTCAAGCAGATCGACGTGGAGCATCTTATCATAATCCTCTTCCTCATGTGCTTCGGGGCGCTGTTGCGCCTGTCCCCGCACCTCTTCCGCTTCAGCGGCAGCTTTGATCTCACTGGTTTGCTGCAGCCTGAAGGCAAGCAGCCCGAGAATGATTGCCAAGGTGACAAAGGGGCCGAATGGCATCCCCGGAATAATTGCAAACACCAACAGAATAGCCGCCACAACCCACAGAGCCTGGGGGTGGATACTGAACTGCGATTTAAGATCGGAGCCGAAATCGCCGGTTCCAGCAGTGCGGGTAACCAGAATACCTGCAGCGGTGGAAATAACCAGCGCGGGGATCTGCCCCACCAGGCCGTCACCGACGGTGAGGATGGTGTAGTTCTGCGCTGCCTCAATTGCGGGCATCCCTTTTTGCATAACCCCGATGACAAAACCGGCACCGATATTTATCAGGGTGATGATTATACCGGCGATGGCATCGCCGCGCACAAACTTACTCGCACCATCCATGGCGCCAAAGAAGTCCGCCTCTTTGGCAATGTCGGCGCGACGCTGCTTGGCCTCCTGGTCATTAATCAGCCCGGCGTTGAGATCCGCATCGATGGCCATCTGCTTACCAGGCATGGCATCAAGGGTAAAGCGCGCCGCAACCTCGGCCACCCGGCCGGCGCCCTTGGTAATAACCATGAAATTTATCACTACCAGAATTACGAATATTACAATGCCGACAACATAGTTACCCCCAACCACAAACTGCCCGAACGACATGATAACCGCACCGGCTGCACTGGGGCCGGTGTCGCCGTACAGCAGAATCAGGCGGGTAGACGCGACATTGAGGGAGAGACGAAACAGGGTTGTAGCCAGCAACACCGCCGGGAAAATAGCGAACTCGACCGAGCGCTTCATGTATAGGCTCATAACCAGGATAAGCAACGCGATGGTGATGTTAAGAGACAGGAAAATATCGAGCAGGATAGATGGCAACGGGATGATCATCAGCATCAGGATCGTGACAAGACCCAGCGCCGCAACCACATCGCTACGAAACAGCAGATTTACCCACCTGTTTTGCGTTATTACTTCAAACATCTATCTGACACCGCCAGTTATCCGCGCTTCAACCCATAGACATAAGCCAGAATCTCAGCCACTGCCTTAAACATCGACTCCGGGATTACGTCACCTATATCCACAGCATACAACGCTCTGGCTACATTGACGTTTTCAACCAGAGGCACATCATGCTCTTTAGCTACCTTACGTATTTTAAACGCGAGCTCTTCAGCCCCCTTGGCCACCACCACCGGGGCGTCCATCTTTTCATTATCATAGCGGATCGCTATCGAAAGATGGGTCGGGTTAGTGATAACCACATCCGCCGTCGGCACTTCAGCCATCATGCGCCCGCGGGCCATTTCCTGCTGTAAAGCGCGAATCCTGGACTTCAGATGAGGATCCCCCTCACTCTCCTTAAACTCCTCTTTCTGTTCCTGCTTGGTCATCTTCATTTTCTCTTCCATCTCCCAGCGTACAAAGAGAAAATCAAGCAACGCCAGCAGCAGCATAACCCCGCAGGCTTTAAGCAGCACGCTTAAAGCAACGTCTCCCACATAGCCAAGGGTGCTGATAACTTCCATATCCACGAGTTTGAGGGCGCGCTCAAACTCGCCCGCAAGGGTGGAATAGGCCACGTACCCCACGAGCAGAACCTTGGCCAGCGACTTCAACAGCTCTACCAGGGAACGCTTGGAGACAAAGCGTGCTGCACCTTTCACCGGGTCGAGCTTGCTGAAATCGGGCATCAGCGGTTTACTGGTGACCAACCACCCGATCTGGACAAAACTGGACAGAAACCCCACCACAAGCACGAGAAACAGCAAGGGCATAATCAACCCCGCCATCCGCCACAATACAAATAACAACAGCTGGACGACTGATTTCGGAGTTATGAAAAAAGTGCCGGCATTATACAGCAGATGTTCGATAAGATTGGTGAGGTTACCCCAGAAGGTTTCGGCATAAAAATACCAGAGGAGGATAGACGCCGCCAGCAGCAATGCCGTATTGACCTCCTTGCTCTGCGCCACCTGCCCTTTTTTGCGAAAATCGTCACGCCGTTTCGACGTGGCTTCTTCAGTACGCTCCTGCCCCTGCTCTTCCGCCATCAGCCCCGCAACCCTTCAAACAATAACCAGAACCGTTCCGGCAATGCCGCAAATTCATTTTGCAACAACGATACCACAACAGTCATGGTGAGCCCGGTTATTATGAAAGAGAGGCCGATATTGATAGGAAACGAGAGCAAAAACACATTCAGTTGGGGGAAAATCCGCGACATTATCCCCAGAATAAGGCCGGACAGAAGCAACACCGCCAGCACCGGGGCACTGAAGCGCACTGCTAGAACCAACATGTGCCCCATCAGTTCGACAATGTACGGCACCGCTGGTCCAGACAGATCGAGCAAGCCCGGCGGGAGAAGTTCGTATGAAGCCACCAGGGTGCGCAGAAAAATGTGGTGCCCATCAATAGCAAGAAACACCAGAATAGCAAACACGTTCTGGAACTGCGAAATCAGGGACACTTGGCGCTGGTTTTGCGGATCGTACACATTGGCCGCGGCAAAACCCATTTGGTACCCCACCACCGTTCCACCAAACTCTACTGCCGTAAATATAAGTCTGGCGATAAAACCCAGCATCGCTCCCAGCAGAACCTCATTGGCCATGAGCAACCCCATGGAAACAGCGGAGAAATCCACGATATTTATCCGGGTTTCAACCACCGGATACACCAGCAGCGTGAGCATCACCGCCAGCCCCACCTTGATCCGGCCCGGGACCATGTTGGTGCCGAAAACCGGCATACTGGCCACAATAGCCGCAACCCGAGACATACAAATGAGCATATGCTGTACTGCGGTAGCCGATAGCAGGGAGAGTTCCACCTATCAGCCCCCTACGGTTGGAATAGCCTGAAATACATTCTGCGTAAATGAGATCATTACTTGGATGATCCAGGGTGCGGCGATAATAAGGGAGAGCAGTACTGCAACTATTTTGGGGATGAAAGTCATGGTCTGCTCGTTTATCTGGGTGGCGGCTTGGAAAATGCTGACCATCAACCCGATCAGCAGCCCTGACAACAGCATGGGTGCAGAGACAAGAAGTACAGTGCGCACCGCGCTCTGACCCAGATCTACCACAAATTCAGGTGTCAATGTCCGCCTCCTTCTCGACTCGCTTCAGCTGCTGCAGCGTAAAAAATCAGGCAAAACTGCGTACCAGTGAGCCCACGACGAGCCCCCAGCCGTCCACCAGCACAAACAGCAACAGTTTGAATGGCAGTGAAATCATGGGTGGAGGCAACATCATCATCCCCATCGACATCAGCACCGAGGCCACCACCATATCAATAACCAGAAATGGCACATAAATCATGAAACCGATCTGAAACGCGCGGTTAAGCTCAGAGAGCATGAACGCAGGCACCAGAGTTATACTTGAAACCTCGGTATGGTCAGTAGGCTGTGCGTTACCCGCTATCTCTATCAGCAGCGCCAGGTCTTTCTCTCTGGTCTGGGTGAACATAAATTCGCGCATGGGAGCAACAGCCTCATCCAGAGCTATTTCCAGTGCCATGTTTCCATCCAGATAGGGCTGGATCGCGTTCTCGTTTATGGTACTGAATACCGGGCTCATAATAAAAAAAGTCAGAAACAGTGCCAGCCCGATGATGATCTGGTTCGGCGGCATCTGCTGGGTCGCCATCGCCTGGCGGACAAAAGAAAGTACCACCACCACCCGGATAAACGCAGTGGTCATGAGAAGGATGGCGGGCGCAATCGACATGATAGTCAGCACCAGCAGCACCTGGATAGCGGTAGAGACTTCTGCCGGAGTGGTGGCGTCTGTTACCCCAAACGAGATGGTGGGGATCTCCAGCGCTACAGCGGTGGGCGGCACCAGCAGCACAGCGCCCAAGGCCAAAAGAGGCAGAACCGAAAAAGGGAGAACTGGTTTTGATTTAATGCTTCTGGACACGCTCACATCCCGTTCTCTTTCTCTGCAGAGCCATCAGCTCCAGCATCTGCCATTTGCCGCTGCATCAAGGTGGTAAAATCCACCGGCAGATCCTGATCGGTGTCAAGGTCGCTCTTCGGCGCGGAACTCTCCGCGCTCCAGCCTGACAGCAGGCGAATCTGTTCTCCGGCAGCGGAAAGAAAAAACCGCCTGCCATCTACATCGACAAGGTAAAGAGTTCTTTTGGGGCCTAAGTGACGCACTGCGCGCACTTCAATATATTCCTCGCGTGCTTTGCCGGGAAGCCAGCCCCGCGACTTCCGCACCAAGGCATACAGCAGGAGAAACAGCCCCAACACCAGCACCAGAGCGGCGAGCATCTGCAACGTCATGGAGAAAAGGGAAGGCTCACTCCTGTCCGCTGCTGCCATCAGTGTCGAGGGAAAGAGCAGGAAAACCGAAACACAAACAAGCGCTACGCGAACAACAGTGCTGTACATACAAACCTAAGCCAAATGTTCAATGCGTTCGGCTGGGCTTATCACATCCGTCAAGCGCAGACCCAGCTTGTCATCAACAAGAACCACCTCACCGCGAGCAATCAGGCGCGAATTGACATATACATCCAACGGTTCATTAGCCTGTTTCCCCAGCTCCACCACATAGCCTTCATCCATCTGAAGCAAGTCGCGCACCAACATGCGTGAGCGCCCTACTTCAACAGATACATCCAGGGGAATATCCAAGAGTAAATCCAAGTTTTTTATATTTTCCGCCCCAACCTCTGCCCCCTTACCCGGCGCAGTTTCAGTCGGTGACGCTTGCCCCGGTCCGGTCTGATCCTCCCCAGGTTCCTGGGTCTGCTGTTGCTCTTTTTCGGCCATCTTACCTACCTCCTGTGCAGAGATTTTACAATCCGCACCGCTTTTTTGTTTTCGCGTAAACCTGCATAGGCGCTGAACTTCGGCTGCCCCTCCACTAACAGACGTACGCTGCTCTGCGGGGTACAGTCAAGGGAGATTACATCACCGTTACGCAAATTGAGAATTTCACGCACATTCAATTTCACCCGCGCCAACTCTGCGGTAACCACAACCTCCATCTGGCTGATTTCCTGCGCCATATATTCGCGCCACTGCCCGGAAGGGCGCGCCATACCTAATTCCGTCTTCAGTTTTTCCCGCACCGGATCCAGCGAACTGTAGGGGATCACCAGACGAATATTCCCTTCGATCTCTTCAATTCTGGTTTTGAAGGTTGCCACCATCATATCTGTCTCCGCGGTGACAATATTGACCAGACGGGGATTAGTCTCTACATGGATGAGGGATGCGTTGAGTCGCACTATGTCGCTGAATGCCTTGTTGAGTTCTGCACAAGTCTCAGAGAAAATATCCTTGGACAGATTCAGTTCTATAGCTGTCAAACCACGTTTCGGTACCTGCGT
This sequence comes from uncultured Desulfuromonas sp., assembly GCA_964444945.1. Taxonomy (GTDB): domain Bacteria; phylum Desulfobacterota; class Desulfuromonadia; order Desulfuromonadales; family Desulfuromonadaceae; genus JAIVHC01. Next base: position 9,198 of record CAYUJC010000053.1, on the reverse strand, counting down.
ACTCCGTCCAGAACCACCGCCAAGAATGATCTCAATCTGGGAAAATGCCAGGTTTGAATCAAAGATAAGCAAGCCGTTTTTCTTCAGCGGCTCGATTCCGATAACCCCGAAAAGTTCATGATTCAAACACTCCTCAATCAGGGTACCGAACTCTACCTCCTGAATACTGGCACGCACGACGGAAACTGTGCGCTCAACCCGACTCGAAATGGAAAACGCCAGATTCCGTGCGAACGAATCCAGCAGAATATCAAAATTGGGCAGCCGGATCCCGCTCTGGCCACGCGTCTGCACCAAGCTGAAACTGCTTACCTTTTTCGGCTTAAGCGTATAGTCAGCTTCATGAGTTTCCAGCTCAGCGTCGAGTGTTCCTTCGCGGACCGCCGAAAGCAGCTCTGCTATCTCTTCCTTGGATAAAATGCGTTCCAACGCGAACCCCTATTGCACCACAAATTCGGTGAAGTAAATCCCTTTTACCTTGCCCTTGGTCAATATCTTGTTGAGGCGGGCGATAATTTCGGCACGCAGTTGCAGCTTTCCCTGTAGATCATTCAATTCCGCAAAGGTCTTATTTCCAATGAGTAACAGGATGGCATCGCGAATCTGCGCCATCCGCTCCGTTACTTCAGCAGCGGTTTCCGGGTTGTGCAACTCAATGGTGATGGCCGCTTTCAGGTAGCGGGTCTCATTTTTGTCCAGGATATTGATGATAAAGTCATTTATGTTCACCATAGGACCTATGGTGGCATGTTCCTGACTCAGAGTAAGGTTCCCTCCGCTGCCACCTTCAATCTTCCCAGCGGTCTTGCTGGCTCCCAGTAAATAAGCGGCGACTCCAACCGCAAAAAGGAGAACTACCACTCCGAGCACAAGGAGGATAAGCTTTAACTTTCCGCCGCCACTGCCCTGTTTTTCTTCCTCAGCCATTTACTTATCTCCTGCTTAAAATCTGCCGCTCGAAATCTGCGCTGGTCTCTGGGGAGCACCCCCATTTTTCGACCCTGCAGCTCACCGCAGCCCGGCAATCCAATGGAACTTATCGCGCTGAACTGGCTGAACTAAAACGGCAACTGCTCGGTTGCATCTATAAGGTATGGAAGTTGTTCACGGTAATCGCCGGTGTTCTCAAGGACAAACTCCACCCGTCGGTTTTTAGCTCGATTCTCCGCAGTGTCATTCGGCGCTATCGGATGCTGATCTCCATAGCCTACCGCCGACATACGCTCCAGGGGTAACAAATTCTGTTGCTGGAAAAACCTCAGCACCGCAATGGAACGCATCACTGAAAGCTCCCAGTTGCTCATAACGCTGCTGGCAAAGGGGATATTATCGGTGTGCCCCTCTATCCGTGCTTGAAGCGGCAGGGGCTCGATCAAACCGGCGACCTTGCGCAGCACCGGGTACGCTTCCTCTTTCAAGCGATCTGAACCGGGGGCAAACAGAACAGCATCGTTGATACGCAATATTACCGCACCGCGATCTTTAACCAGTTCGATGGAACGATCAAGGCGCAGGCGATTCATCTGGGTCATGATCCGCGTGTAGGTGCGCTGCACCAGATCGTCCTGAATCGGAGCTATTTCAACTATGGTCGGCTGGGAAATCTTCTGTTCATCCTGGCCACCGAAGACGCCGAACGCACCCCGCAGCGACCCGGCAGCCTTTTCAAACTTGACTTTATCCATACTCGCCATGGAGAGGAGGAGCACAAAAAAGGTCAGCAGCAGCGTGACCATGTCGCTGTAGGTGACCATCCATTCCGGGGCGCCGGCCTTTCGTTTTTTTTCTCTCTTTGCCACTTAGTATATACTCCGGCAGCACAAATCTGCCCACGCAGCTGATACACAAATCTATTTTTTATTGAAGTTGCCGTGGCGCTGATTCGGAGCCACAAACGCATGGAGACGCTGCTCCATAATCCGGGGATTTTCCCCAGCCAGAATAGAGTTCATCCCTGCGGCAATGATGGTTTTGCACAACACTTCTGACGCGGAGCGATATTTAAGCTTTCCGGCAATAGGGGAGAACAAGACATTAGCAGCCAAGGCGCCATAGAAGGTAGTCAACAGCGCAACCGCCATGGCGGGCCCGATAGTGGCTGGGTCATCCATGGTCTGGAGCATCTGCACCAGACCTATCAGGGTCCCGATCATCCCGATGGCCGGAGCGTATGCCGCCATGGTGTCAAAAATCGCCGCCCCGCTCTCATGCCGCTCCTGAATGAAATCAATCTCGTGTTCGAGCATCTGCTTGAGTGATTCGGGCTCCTGCCCGTCTACCGCCATCTGCAGCCCCTTGAGAAAAAACGGGTCATCGATCTGCGCCATCACCGACTGCAGGGATAAAATCCCCTCTTTCCGCGCCTTGATGGCGAATTCGATCAACTGGGAAATAATGGCCGCTGGATCCTGTTCTTTGACAAACAGGGTTTTTTTAGCCACCCCAACTGCGCGGTATAGTTCATTGAAGGGATAGTGCACCAGGGTTGAACCTATGGTCCCCCCTCCAACGATCATAATCGCGGCTGGGTCGACGAATAAGAATATTGACCCGCCGGTCATGATTGCGGCAATCATGAGGCCAAAGGCGGCTACAACTCCGAAAATTGTGGAAAGATCCATGAATTACACCCTGGGACACAGATTCAAGCTAATAAAATCCACTCTGCAGACTCGGCATCCTAACAAAATTTCCGCCACTTTACTACGATGACGCTGAAGATTAAAACTCTAAAAACACCCCGCACAACCGCACACGGCGCCGGAGAGAAGTTGTCCGCCACCGGTTGTGCGTGTTGGGCCCCCTCCAACTGTATTACCGTAGTGACCGTCTGGCTTTGCGCGCGAGAACAGCCCGGGGCTAAGTGAGTCTTAGCGCTTGAGGTTGATCAGTTCACCCAGCAGTTCATCGGTGGTGGTGATGATCTTGGAGTTCGCCTGAAAACCACGCTGGGTTGTGATCATCTTGACAAACTCCTGCGCCAGATCGACGTTGGACATTTCAAGGGAGTTGGTAAAGATCTTCCCCACCCCGGACCCGACGGTCCCGATTACCGGGGTCCCAGACGCCTCAGTGGCGCCATACATATTGTTGCCCACCTTGGTCAACCCCAGCGGGTTGGAGAATTTGGCCAGGGCAATCCGGGCGAGCTTACGCGGCTCACCGTTGGAGTAGTTGCCCAGCACGTTACCATCGCCGTCGATGGATAAACTCACCAGCGTCCCGGTAGCGAAACCATTCTGGCTTTGGGAGATAACATCCGATTCACTCGAATACTGGGTGGCGGCAAAGGCGAAGTCGAGGGTCTGCCCTGCGTCCGCTTCATTATTCCAGGACAGGGCTCCATCAAGGGTGGTAACAACGGGTTCAGTCCCTTTGAACTTCACCAGGTCCGTAGTTAGTGGGTATCCATCATCGGTCCCAGAACCATTATTGGCTGCCATGCCAGAATTGGTAGTTTCAAACAGGTTCCCACTGAGATCGTATGCCCGGTCATCGTCAATCGATGCTGACCAGTTAGCTGGATCAATTGGATCGGTGCCATATATGGTGTCACTCAGATCTTTGGTATTGACCAGGCGTCCCCCGGTATCAAAGGTGAGCATACTGCGCCCAACTTCGGCCCACTCTGCAGGCCATGCGGTGCCATCCGTTAGGGTGACCTCGGCGCCGGCCACCACCGTGTGTGCTTCCCACTGCATATAGCCCTCCGGATTTGCATCCGGATCGAGTTTATTGAAGTAGGTGGTCACCAGATGTTCGCGCCCGAGGGAGTCAAAAATTCGCACCGAAGAGGCGTAGTTGCTGGATTCGGATGGATCCGTAATATCAAACGGAGAGGCAGCGTCGCCTGCAGTGCCCAAATATGGCGCATTGGCATTGAGGTTGGTCATGAGGTTGATGTGGCTGGTTTCCCTGGCGGGGGAAAACGACTTGGTTTCGATCTGTAAATTGGTAACATCGCCGAAGGTTTCCCCCGTGTCTTCATCCAGATAGTATCCCTGCACGGCGTAACCTTCCGGGCTTACGAGGGTCCCATCCTGGTTAAAGTTAAAGGCACCGGCGCGGGTATAGTAGGTTGAACCCGCGGCAGGGTCACTCACCATGAAAAAGCCGGGCCCCTCAATAGCGAGATCAGTATTGGATTCGGTATTCTCGAAGGTACCCTGGCTGAAGACATTATCCACCGTTGACAATCCCACCCCGCGGCCGATCTGGGAATTACCCCCCGAACTCCCAACGGTGGCGGACATCAGATCGGAGAACACGGTGCGCCCGGACTTGAACCCGATGGTATTGCTGTTGGCGATGTTATTGCCGATTACGGTCAAGGCACTGCCATTGGCGTTCAGGCCGCTGACTCCGCTGTATAATGCACTCTGAATTCCCATATAAACCTCCTGTAAAAGCACGGTAGACTGCCCGTGATAAATAAGATCTGTGTACTTCGCCTTGTTCAGTTGAGCTGATAGAATCAGCCCTCTCTCACACTTTCCACCTCTGCAAGTTTATACTCACCCGACCCGGTGACCAGAATATCCTTACCGTCAAGCATATCGACCCCGATAACCCGGCTGCGGATCAACGGGTGCGCCGCCACGGGATCTTCGCCATTAAAGGCGGAGACTGCGACACTGTATTTCCCCTGCGGCAGCAGGTTGCCACTATCGCCGGTACCGTCCCATTCAAGCATATGTTGCCCTTCGCTCATCCCAAGCAATGGCTTGGTGGCGACGGTGGCGCCCGCGGCATCACGGATATAGAGCACCCCAAACTCGGCCGCTTCACTCATGTTATACCCAAGCTTTACCGGCTCACCGCTGAAGGTAAACGCAGAACCCTTGGTTACCACTTCGGTCCCAATCATCGATAACGCCGACAGGCGCTGCACCTCGGCGGTGGTATCCCCCATACTTTCCAGGCTGCTGTTTATATTAATCAACTGTTCCAACGAGCTGAACTGTGCCAGCTGGGCGGTAAACTCATTGGAGTCGACTGGATCCATGGGGTCCTGATTTTTAAGCTGTTCCACCATCAAGGTCAGAAACTCATCCTTCCCCAGTTCGTTGCGCCCGGATGTGATGCTACTGCCACTGGTGGAACTGCCTGATGTAACTCCAGAGATATCGGTCATAATTACCTCATTTCCTTCATGTTAAACGTGCACACTCAAACCGCCCGCGCCAGGTGTAACTGCGTGTTGGGGCGCAGACATCTCCAGAGGATCCGGGTCATGGTCAGTCAACCGTCCTGCATTCACAGCTCTGTTGTGCTGCGAAAAATTGTCATCTCCCTGGCTGTGCGCCTGCTCTTCGGCGCCACTGCTCCCCAGGCTCACCTGAAAATCTTCCACCGTTACCCCCTGATCCTCCATAGCGGTACGCAAGCGGGGGAAGTTCTGCTCCAGAATTTCCCGCACCTGCTGGTTCTGTGCCTGAATTTGCAGCTTGAGCTGATCGCCCTCCATCACCATCCGTATATTGAGCTCACCCAGCTCTTCCGGGTGGAGCCTGACCGTGACCACGCTGCTATCCCCACGTGCATGCAGACTCAGATGTTGAATGGTCTGATCTACAACCCGAGCCATGGGCATGGTTGCCCCATTTTTCAGGGTTATTACGCTGGGGTCGGCACCAGGGGCGGTGCTATTCCCAGGCAGCCCTTCCACTTTAACGTCAGCAGAAAAGTTCGGATTCAGAGTTTCGACTACCCCGTCTGCCCCACTGCTTACTGAGGTTGCAGGTGACGCTGCAGCAGTGAAACTGGTAGAGGTGGTCTGCGTTTCTGTGGTTTCGGCAGCAAAGGCGCCTCCACTCTGCGTTTGTTGCGGTGGGGTTTGCGTCTGTCCCTGCGCTGAAAACTTGGGGGGCAACGTATCGGTGCCTCCACCAGCGCCCCTGCCCTCTTGCTGCTGCTGTTGTTCACGCAGGCTGGAAGAATCGACGGGCTTGTTCAGCAACTCGGCGAAGCGCGGGTCATCCACTGTGCCCGCAGCTTTGCCGTTCTTTACAGCATTGGGGAGCAGCACAAAGCCCTCAACCACTTCGGGCTGACTGACCTGCGCCCAGGCGGACTCTGTCTTTATTCCTCTTGCGTTACTCTCTCCCTGGCGCATGGCCTGCTCCAGGGCTGCCAAAACCTGGGCCAGGGCAGCTTTGCTTTCTTGTCCAAGTTCTTGCCCCATAGGCATGGAAGCGACATCCTGCCCTGTGGCAGCGGTGTATGCGGTCAGCATATCCTGCAGCTTTTGCAGCCCTTCCGTCCCCATACCGCCCTGCAGCTGGCCCGCAAGGGCTTCACCTTGTGCAGCTCCACCCTGTTCCAACATTTGCAGTGTGTTGCGGAGCATCGCCTGCAGCTGTTCTGTGGCTGCGCCATTGTGCGGATCCTGTGCAACAGCCTGGAGTGCCCCATGCAGGGTTTTTAGAAGTTGGGTACCGTCAGCAGGGGGGGCATTGTCAGCAGGCAGAGCCCGCGCTGCCGCCGTCGAAGAGGAAGGAGCAGCTTTGCTTTCAGGCGCTGCAGATTCACCAGCGTCACCTCTACCCGGGGATGCAACTGCGGCTCCGGCTAAATCTTCGGTGCGCGTTTGCTGTCGGTTTTCTTTTGCGGGAGCGCTCACTTTGTTCCGGGTTGCGGCATTGCGCAGCGCGGGCTCAAACGCTGAAGGCGCTTTGCTTTTCTCTGGTGCCAAATCCGCGCCAGGACGCGCTCTGTCCGCGGAACCTGTCCCTCGCATATGCTGCGTAAACGCTAAGGTTTGCATGAACACCTCATCTGTATGGTCTAATTACTTCCACATATAATCTTTAACCGCCGGCGCGACTTCACCTTGGTTGAACCCTGACTGAGTCCTGCGTTTCCGGGCGGCTTAGGGTTAATTTTCTATGTCAGTCCTTTTTTAACGTCGAATATGCGGTACTGATCTGTGCTGCTTTTTCACCTTGCATATTTTCCAGCACGGTTCCGGCGCTGCGTGCCTTCATTCCTCCCAGAATCCCCACCGCAAGTTGCATATCAAGCTCAAGCAAAATCTGTGCAGCCTGTGCCGGCTCCATGCGGTTGTACATCTGGCTGAGTTGGTTGATGCGCTCCAGCTCGCGTTCATCTTTCTGCACCAGCATCTCTTCAACCTGTTCACGTAGACGCTGCAGTTGGTCGAGCTTCTTATCGACCTCACCCTGCAGGATATTTAGTTCCAACTCGCGGTTTTGCAGCTCACGCTCTTTTTCATCCAGCAGGCGGCGATTCTGCTTGAGTTCGGCAAGCAGTCTGCGCTCCTCAACCGATTCTATATTGGCTTCGTCGTCCAGCGCAAAAGCCACTGCAGCACTTCCAAGAAGAGCCAAGATGACGCTACCAGCAAAAATAAGTTTATGAAGGCTCATAAATCTTCCTCGAATTGGCGCAGGATAGTCATTTCGTCCAGCTCATTCATCTCTTTATATTTGAGTTCCTGTTGCTGCTCGGCGATTCTTTTCTCTTTAAGCTTGGCCAGCAAGTGTTTGTTCTGGCTTGCTTCTCCAAGCTCTTCTCGACATGCGCGGACAAAATCTTGAGCTTTTTTCCGCGCCCACTCTAACTGTTTAAGGTGATTGCGCTGATGTTCAACACGGTTTTCATACAACATGAATTCGTGGCTGAGCATCCCCCTGGCTTGACGTTGCGCATACTCATCACACAAATCTTCAAGTTCTTTTTGCGCTAAGGTCTGCTCGTCACAGAGGGCCTCTTCGACCATGCGCGCCTGCGCCAGTTTCTGTTGGGCCATATCTTCCAGACGCTGCCGATGCTCCAGCACGGTCTGTAACTTAAAGGGTTTCATGTACTTTTCCTCTGCCAATAGAAAAACACCTGCTGAAAACAACTACCATGGATAAATCAGGATGTTGAAGTAAGGCGGAACTTGCCGAGACGGGGGGAGGCAACAGGATGGAATGTTGAATCAGGCGCGCTCTTCACTGCGCCGATCGAGCACTAATTTTTTCATGCTGGCGGCAGAATCTTCCAACCGATCCTGTTCATCCATCCCCTGGCGCAGGAATTGATTGACTGCATCGATCCGCGAGATGGCATAATCAATTTTGGGATTACTCCCGGCCACATAGGCCCCGATATTAATTAGATCTTCAGCCTCTTTGTATGTGGCTAGTATTTCACGAATACCGCCGCTGTACTTTATGTGTTCTTCATCGACGATGTCACGCATGACGCGGCTGGCGGAGTGGAGGATATCGATACATGGATAATGGTTTTTAGCCGCGAGGGCACGCGAAAGGACAATATGCCCGTCAAGAATGGAACGGACGCTGTCGGCGATAGGTTCATTCATATCATCCCCTTCAACCAGAACCGTATAGAGGCCGGTTATGGTACCAGCCTGCTTAAAGCTGCCGGCGCGTTCGAGTAATTTTGGCAGGGTGGCAAAAACCGAAGGGGTGTACCCTTTTGTGGTGGGGGGTTCACCGATGGCGAGCCCTACTTCACGCATAGCCATGGCAAACCGGGTGACCGAGTCCATCATGAGGAGAACATTTTTCCCCTTATTGCAGAAGTATTCCGCCAGGGTGGTGGCCACAAATGCACCGCGCATCCGCAGCAGCGGAGAACGATCCGAGGTAGCTGCGAGCACCACGGAGCGCGCCAAGCCTTCCGTGCCCAGATCGCGTTCGACAAACTCACGCACCTCGCGGCCACGCTCGCCAATAAGGGCAATAATATTAACATCTGCACGTGCATGTTTGGCCATGGTACCGAGCAGCACACTTTTCCCCACCCCAGAACCGGCCATAATTCCCATGCGTTGCCCTTTGCCGCAGGTGAGCATGGAATTGATCGCGCGGACGCCAAGGTCGAGGGGCTCGTTTATCTGCTTGCGCTCCATGGGGCCGGGCGGCAGCGCGTACAGGGGCATGTGCTTGTCAACCCGAGGTGGCGCTCCTCCGTCAATAGGCTGCCCCATGGCGTCGATTATCCGGCCCAGCAGGGCATCACCGCAGCCCATGGTCGCGCTACTGCGTAATACCCGGATCAGACTGCCCGGGCCTAAGCCTCTAAGCTCTCCCAAGGGCATGAGCAGGGTATTACCGTCGCGAAATCCAACCACTTCTGCAGCTACGGGCTCACCGGAATTCAGGGGAAGAATTTCGCACAGCGTTCCAACAGTAGCGGAAGTACAGTAACCCTCAACCACTAATC
>CAYUJC010000052.1:0-19383 GCA_964444945.1 uncultured Desulfuromonas sp. | reverse complement strand
AAACCATCTTTTCTTGTCGCTGTAGATGGTTGCAGCGTTGCGTCCCTTCTTTTTTGATTCATACAGGGCTTTGTCTGCGCGGGAAATCAATTCGTTTTTGCCGCACGCGTCAGCGGCCGGTTTGATTGAAGCAACGCCAAAGCTGGCAGTTATGTGGTAGTTCTCGTGTTTGTATGTAAAGGGATGGCCTGCTATCTTGGTGCGCATTTTTTCAGCAACTTCCCCCGCCTGTGTTGCATCGGTATCCGGCGATATCAAGATAAATTCCTCCCCGCCGTAGCGCGCAAACAGATCATATTCCCGGACAGAATCACGAAATAGCTGGGAAAACTGGATAAGGACCTGGTCGCCGATCTGATGTCCATACCTGTCATTAAATGGTTTAAAGTTGTCGATATCAATCATAATCACACTGATATGGCTTTCGTTGCGATCCGCGCGCTTAATCTCTTTGTCCAAAAAAATCTGAAAATAGCGATGGTTGTAAGCTTCGGTCAAGCCATCAATGTGGGCAAGTTTTTCCAGGAAATTGTTTTTCTTCTCTAATTCTTTGGTCAACAGCTCCAGTTTTACCGTTTTCTCCACCAGGGCCCGGTTCATCTGCTCATAACTTAAGTTTAAAACGCTCAGCTCGGCATTGGCGATCTGCAAAATTTCAGCGATAGATTTTTGCGGCGTAATTTTGAGATTAAAAAACTTTGCGGTCTCCTCAACTTCGGTATGGACCTTGTCCAGCAGGTTTTCAAGTACCGTGTCATTGAGGCTGAGATTTTGTTCCGCCCGGCGGCGAAATTCAACCACATGCTCCTCGGGACTTTTTGACCGGCGCGCTTTGGAGAGCATGTCGGACAAGTGAACCACCTGACACAACAGTCTGATCCTTTTTGAATCACCAGGATATTCAGGTGGAGAATGATGATAAGCAATAGGGGCGACGAGGGCTTCAGGGAATCCCCATTTTTTAACAACTTCACTCCCGATATAGGTATGGTCTGCTCCGATTATCTGCTTTTCCAACTCCGTACGCGTGAGCGTTGCGTCAGCAGAGGTCAGCATTTTATCCACTGTGGTGTATTGTTCTGGAAAGGCGCGCGCCAGTATCATGATTCCCAGGTTTTGGAGTAAGCTGGCGACAAAGCCTTCCTCTGAATCTTCGGCTTTCATGGCGGACATCAGCATCCGCGCGGTAACCGCTTCAAATAGAGAATTTTCCCAGAAGTGGGCATAGTCAAAGGAGGTGGAACTTATCTGTTCCGGCTTCAGGAAGGAGAAAGAGAGAACCAGGCTGCGAACCGCATTGGTGCCCAGAATAGAAGTTGCCAGATGGATAGTGCCTATTTGCTGCGGGAAACTATAAAAAGCGGAATTGACCACGCGCAGGAGTTTGGTTGACAATGACACATCCTTGGATATGAGGGAGGCAATGTCATTGATCGTAGAGTCTTCCTGCGATGTAATGGTAATCAGACGGGATGCCACATTAGACAATGTAGGCAGCTCTGCCGATTGCAAGACAGTATTTAAAACTTCTTCCTGAATCCGTTCAGCCAATTTGGCCTCCATAATTTATCCAGACAATATTTTGATTCTGTTACTGTACAGGGAAACATTATTACAGATTTCAGGCCCGAAGCCTAAGCAATATAATGGCAACGTCGCATAATATGTATTATGTAAACTTTGGCATGGACGCCGAGATGCTCCGACCTTTGCCTATACAGAACCACTGCCGAACCGCTGAGTTGACTTTACCCCCTCACCCCTGGCCTCACCCTTGGTAATGGAGGCACTCCGATTCCTTCGAGGATCGTAACCGGTTCAGGTTGCACCATCGTCAGCATCGTGGCCGCAAGGAACCGCCTTCACCAGCCGCCCAACCCGGCTGGAACGTGCGCTGGAGGTGAAGTCTCCGGTTTCCAGCCGGGCTGGCGTGGTGTTCAGGATGCGGGTTGTTGTGGTGCTCCAGGCAACACCTTTATTTTTCTTGCTGTGCTTTGGGGGCCTCCCCCGATTTTCCGCCCATGCCTTGCATACCCATACCCTGCATACCCATACCCTGCATACCCATACCCTGCATCATCGGACACTGTGCCATGGATTCCTTGCCCATCTGCATATGCTGCATCATGTGCTGCATCATCTTCTCCTGCATTTTGGCCTTGCGCGCATCCATCGCGATCCGCTGCTCCACCAGGTCGGTGACGACGGCAGCTACCAGGTCGAGCTTCTCCCCTTGCGGAGCGCTGTTCATCTTGGCGACCTGCGCGGCAAGTTCAGCGTTTTGTGCCTTAACTTCCTCCATCATTTTTTGTTTCTGTTCCATCATCTCCTGGCATTGACCCATCATTTTGCCATCCGGCATGTTTTTCCCAGCCATATGCTGGGCGGATTGTGCGTGGAGAGGAGCCCCGAGGGTCAGGGCCAAGACCAATACGAGGCTGGAGCGAAGGATGAGACTCGTGCTTGTTTGTCTTTTCATGCTTTTTCTCCTTTTTATGCTGAGTTCTTTGCTCCGCTGTCGGCCCCATGCCAGACAGCGAGTTCGAGGATGTATGGCGTAACGCCTTACTGTGCAATAAAAGTGTGCTTGATGCCGAGGGCTTCGTCCGTCATCTGGATCGATTCCCGTCCGTCCTTGACCCTGCCGGCGAGGGCGCGGATCGCGTCGATGTTCTCGGGAATGGCGATGGCCTGGTTGTCCACCTGGTAGGTGTAATAGCATTCTGTGCCATTTACGGTGAGCACGTCTTCCCACAGGGAGACTTCCCACATATCGCCACGGGTGCGCCCAAGATCGCGCATCAGCTCGATGGTGCTGTTGAGCGCCACGATCCCGTCGCTCATGCGTATGAACGCGATACGCGGCGCCTGCCGGAAGGCGTCCAGGACCTCTTCCCGGCTGGCAGAGCGCGTCAATTCGACGATCCAATAGTGATTGTGACACTGGGTATGTGCAGCCTTCGCCGCGATGGTCACGAGATCCAGTTCCGGCCGCACCGTCTGGGCGTCCGGCCCCTGATGGCTGGGGATATGCGCCTCCGGGACGATGGTGTTCATAATGCCGCCGTGGTCGGACTCCCATGGGTCGGTCGCCCGGCGGATCAGCACCCCGCGCGCCTTTTTGAGCAGCTTCGCGTCCTGTAATGCCCCCAGCGTACGCACGATGCTGGTGGTGTTGCAGGAGACCACCCGCGTTACGTCGCGCCCGAGTGCGGTCGCGTAGTTTGCCTGCGCAACGAAAGAATGCCCCGCCACGCTGTGCGCTTCGCCACCCTGGACAATCGCCTTGACGCCTGCCCCCCTGTATCCTGCGAGGTTCTTTGCCGCGATCCCTTTGGGGGTGCAATCGACCATCACATCGACATGACCCGTCAAATCCTGCAGCACCCCGGCGACCGGAAGTCCCGCATCCTTCATTGCGGACGCCTTCTCCGGCAGGGAGGCGTATAAGGGAATGTCCAGCCCCACCGCGACCTTGATTCGATAGTCGCTGATGATGTCACTCACACCCACCAGCTCCATATCAGGCTGCAGGCGCACGGCATCCGCAACCCGCTTGCCGATGACTCCGTATCCATTGACGCCGACCCTTACTTTATTGCTTTTCATGACTGTCCCCTTTCGTTGGCACCTGTTTTTGGTCTTCTCGCGGATTCGGCTCGGTCGAGCCTTCTTGTGCAGGGTTGTCAGCGCTTGCCGATCTCTGCAGCTTCAGCAGGCGCGCGTTGATAGCGACGATCACCGTACTTGCGGACATCAGCACCGCGCCCACCGCGGGAGTGAGCAGCACGCCCCATGCGTAAAGGGCTCCGGCCGCCAGCGGCAAAGCGACGACGTTGTAGCCCGTCGCCCAGGCAAGGTTCTGGATCATCTTCCGGTAGGTGGCGCGGGAGAGCTGCACGACGGCCACGACATCCAGCGGGTTGCTCCGCACCAGAATCACGTCGGCGGTCTCAACCGCCACATCGGAACCGGCGCCGATGGCGATGCCCACATCCGCCTGCGCCAGCGCCGGGGCATCGTTCACGCCATCACCGGTCATCGCCACCAGGACACCCCGGGCCTGGACTTCTTTCACCTTGGCGGCTTTGTCCTGCGGCAGGACTTCAGCGAAGTATTCATCCAGCCCGATCTGGTCCGAGACCCATTTGGCCGTCGCCTTGTTGTCGCCGGTGAGCATGAGGCAGCGGATGTCGAGGGCCTTGAGGGCGGCGATGGCTTGCTTCGCCTCGGGGCGGATGATGTCGGCAAGAGCGATCGCGCCTTTCACCTCCCCGTCCACGATGACAAACACGACGGTCTTGCCTTGCGCTTGCAGTGGTTCGATGCGCTGATCGGTGATATTGAGGTTCTGGTCGCGCAGGTAGCCGGGACTTACCACCTTGATCTCCTTGCCCTCGACCCGCCCCTCAGCGCCCTTGCCGGTGATACTTTTGAAGCCTTCGACGGGCAGCAGCTCATCTGAAGAAGCGGCGATCGCCTTCGCGATAGGGTGAGCCGAATGTGCGTCCACGGAGGCCGCGTACTGCCGAATCTTCTCTTCGGTGATGTCCTCGTCCAACACCAACGTTTCCGTGACGCCAAAGCGGCCCTCCGTCAGCGTGCCGGTCTTGTCAAAGATGATGGCCCGCAGTTTTCTGGCACCTTCGAAAGCAGCCCGATTGCGAATCAGCAGGCCGTTTTTTGCGGCGAGGGCCGTGGTGACAGCCACCACCAGCGGTACGGCCAGACCGAGGGCGTGTGGGCACGCGATGACCATAACGGTGACGGTGCGTTCGATGGCGAACGCAAAGTCCTGACCGACGACGACCTGCCAGATAAAAAGGGTGATGACGCCGCTGCTCAATGCGATGATGGTGAGCCACAACGCGGCGGTGTTGGCGAGATCCTGGGTTTTCGATTTGCTTTCCTGGGCCTGTTTAACCAGATCGATCACCTGCGACAGAAACGAATCCTTGCCGGTGCTTTTGACTTCGATTGTCAGCGAGCCTTCTCCGTTGATGGACCCGCCGATAACTTTTGTGCCCGTCTCCTTGGTGACCGGGGTGGATTCTCCGGTGAGCATCGCCTCATCGACCGAACTGTGGCCACTCACGATGTCACCGTCGGCAGGAATCTTCTCACCGGGTTTGATCAGGACTTTGTCACCTACGGAGAGTTCGTGCAGCGGCACGTCCTTGACGCTGCCGTCGGGCATGAGCTTATGCGCGTCGGAGGGCATGAGTTCAGCCAGGGCTTCCAGAGCCTTCGAGGCGCCCATCACCGACTTCATCTCGATCCAATGCCCGAGCAGCATGATGTCCACCAGGGTGGCCAGTTCCCAGAAGAACATCTTGCCGGTCAGGCCGAACACCACGGCGCTGCTGTAGAGATAAGCCGTGGCAATAGCGACGGCGACCAGCGTCATCATCCCGGGGCGGCGGGAGTGGAGTTCCTCGAACATCCCTTTGAGAAACGGCCAGCCACCGTACCAGAAAACCGCCGAGGCGAAGCCGAACAACACATAGACGTCGCCGGGAAAACGAATGGCTTCCCGCAGTCCCAGCAGCGTTTGAAGCATCGGCGAGAGGACGAGAATCGGCAGGGTCAGAACCAGCGAAATCCAGAACCGATTCCTGAAATCCGCCGCCATGTGGGCATGATGACTCGCGTGACCTTCGTGTTTATCCGGGCTGTGGTCCGAATTCCGCGCTTCAGCCTCCGAAGCATGCTGCCTCCCCTGCCCGGTTGGATGCCCCCCGGCTTCACTATGGGCGTTCGTCTTCTTCGCGCCCTCGCCTTGCTCCGACTGTTTTTCAACAGAGTTTTGGGGCGGATACTCGTGTTCAGTCATGTTGTGTGCTCCTCTCCTGTCCATTTGAAGCCCTTGGGTTTCATTGACCTTACTATAATTTTAGCTCTTGGCAATCTTCACAAACGGCGGCAGAAGGGTTCGGGGTGCTGACACTGCAAGTCTAGCCACACACAGGCACCATGCCCTTTTGTAATGTCATTCTCCGGGAACTAATCAGAGGGAAGTATCGAAGTTTCGGCCATCGACTCTCTCGCCTTAATGCAGGGCATCGACAACCCGGAACTCAGGTCGATTGCCGGACATGTGCGTGACAAGCTGAAAAAAGTGATCATCACGCTCTGATCCCGTTGGGCTTCGAACCCTATCAGACTTTTTGGGGAATAAAATAGGCCCGCTAATTTCTAGCGGGCCTATTTTATCGATCTAAATTTCAAGCTGTGATTAATTTCTCCAGCAACATGCCATGTGCCGATCACTCATTCCGTTGCGATGCCCCGGTCCCATGTGACGACTTTGAGACATCTTTCCCCTGTGGTTTTGGTGATTGCAGGCACTATAGCCGCAATTAAACCATGGATTATTGTTACCGGTGATGAATTGTCCTGCTTCGTTGTTGGCTTGGTCGAGAAGTGCCCAGTACTGACGTTCAACGTTTTCCACTTCAGCTTCCAGACCTTTCAAGGTGCCAACAGTGGTACTGTCGTTGTTTCGAGCAGTATGATACTCGGTGGCCTTTTCGTTGAGAGACGTTTGCAGTTCAGCCAGTTGTTGCGAGTATTTTTCTTTAACAGCATCAAGCTGCTGTTGCTGCTCGGCGGTTAACGCCGCTTCTGAATTAGTCACGCCAGAGCCATGCCCCATCCAATTGCCCCAACAGGCAAAACTGCTCGATGCCGTTGCGAACAAACCGAGAACGAGGGCGAATAAAACGATTTTGAGATTAATTTGACGCATTATTTTTCTCCTTTATTTGAAATTATAGTGTCGGATTGGTATGTCCCGTCACCGTCGACTGGTTTTCGTTGCAGTTAGGGCAATACTTCCAATCTTGCTCGATAACCCGGCTGCAATTCGGGCAATTATGCTTCAGTGTTTCGCCGCAATGCGGGCACCGGAAATAGCTTGCATGGATTCTGCCTGAACAATTCGGGCAACTTAACGTTGATATGGCTGGTGCTGGTTGACGCCTGAACAACAGCCAGATAACGGCTGCGAAAATTATCAACATAAACAATCCCGGCATAAACCAACCCCCCATGTGCCAGCCATTCCAGGTAGAACCTGGTCCACAAAACATCGCAACCTCCTTCTTAGTGGCCAGAATGTCCGCAAACCCTGTAGTGGGAATGCGTGGTGTCATTGTGTGATGAATGGTTGTGTCCGTGTCCGTGTCCGCCCCAGTGGCCCCATGAACCGCAGCCGGATAGCAGGAACAGGCTTCCCACCAGAACAACCAGTAATAGAATAATTTTCAGCATGATGTCCTCCTTTGTGTGAATGTTATCTATATAAAGAGCAACGTCAGTGCCAAAGCTGTAAGTAGCTTAAAACATTGAAGAGTTATTTTATGGTGTGTGGCAACTGGTAATTTTTTTACCGGTTTAGAAGAGAGGCAGAGGCTTAACTGTCAAAGTTTTTGACAGAGGTCAGGTCAATCCATATTCCTTGAGTTTGTTCTGAAGTGTCTGACGGGTAATGCCGAGAATTTCTGCCGCACGAGTACGATTGTTCTCAGTCTGCCGCAGGGTTGAAAGAATCAGTTCTTTTTCCATATCCTTTAGGGTTAACCCAGGCCGGACGACAAAAGGGCGCTCGCTGTTTTCAGCGTAGGATTGACGAACCTGTACAGGCAACTGCGTTAGCGTAATCTGTTCATCAAGACAGAGGATAACAGCGCGTTCGATGGCATTTTCCAGTTCACGAATATTGCCCGGCCAAGCATAAGCCAACAGTGCTTCGAGCGCTTCTGCGTGAAGGTTACGGATGTCTTTGCGATTCTTAGCGCAATAACATTTGAGAAAGTGCTCCGCCAAGGCGGGAATGTCCATCGGTCGTTCCCGTAACGGAGGCAGATGCAGCGGGACAACATTGAGGCGGAAAAACAAGTCTTGTCGAAAACTCCCTTCTTCGACCATCTGTTCCAGATTCCTGTGGGTTGCAGCCAACAGGCGAACATCGACCTTGATCGTCTTTGTCCCGCCGAGACGCTCAAATTCCCCTTCCTGAAGCACACGCAGGATTTTTGCCTGGGTGGTCATACTCATATCGCCGATTTCATCGAGAAACAAGGTTCCCTTGTCTGCTAGTTCAAAGCGTCCTTTACGTTGTTCCGCCGCACCCGTGAAAGCTCCTTTTTCATGGCCGAACAGTTCGCTTTCCAGCAGGTTCTCGTGCAGCGCGGCGCAGTTGACTTTGATGAAGGAGGCATCTTTGCGTCTGCTGTTGTGATGGACAGCTCCGGCGAGCAGTTCTTTACCTGTGCCAGATTCGCCAGTAATCAAGACGGTCGCATCCGACGGAGCCACCAACGCCAGGGTTTCGGCTAGTTCCTGCATTGGCTGGCTGTTGCCGATCAAGTTCCCAAAATCAAACTTTTCTCCCAGCCGTTGCTTCAGAGATATATTCTCCTGCTGCAATTTTTTATAATCGAGAGCACGTTTGATGCTTAAACTCAGTCCTACGCTGTCAACCGGCTTGGTGACGTAATCGAAGGCACCATCTTTCATCGCCTCGACGGCATTCTCGACTGAAGAGAAGGCAGTAATAATAATCACTGGGAGTTCCGGCTTTAGCTTATGGATGCCCGCAAGCGCTTCCATCCCGCCCATTCGTTTCATCTTCAGATCCAACAGAACCAGATCGATATTTCGCTCCTTGACCAGATGTATGGCAATGTCCCCATCATCCGCTTCGATTATGGCGTACCCCTCAGTGCCCAGATGGGCCTTAAGCATGGTGCGATGAGCGATATCGTCATCGACCAGCAGAAGAGTCGTTTCAGCTTTGCTCATCGGTGCCCCCAATCTGCGGCAGAATTATTCTGATAATGGTTCCCTGCCCTTCTTCACTTTCCACCTCAATCCGGCCATTATGCTGCTCTATGATTTGTTGAACCATCGCAAGTCCAAGTCCGGTACCGTCTTTTCTGGTGGTGAAAAACGGGTCGAACATCTTTGCCTGTTCTTCAGTAGTCAGTCCGTTTCCGGAATCGCAGACCCAGAGATGCACCTCATTGGGGAGTTGTTTGATTCCAAGTTCAATCTTGCCCCCAGTACTGGTGGCAGCCAGACTGTTCTGTAACAGGTTAAGCAGTACCTGTTGAAGCAAGTCAGGGTCGGCGCTCAGTTGAATGTTTGCTTCCGGAGCCACCAGTGTCAGTTCGATTTTCTGACTGTCAGAATCGGCTTGAACAAAGTTAAGTGATCTTTTTACCAGCGCATTGAGATCAATCGTACTAATTTCAGGTTCTCTTGGCCGGGAATATTGCAGCAAGGCAGAAACTGTTCGATTGAGACGGTCAACCTCACCAACCATCAGGTCCGCATATTCATGGGCCTTTGCATCTTGATTTTCGCTGCGCGAAAAGTATTGGGCGAAGCCACGCAGGGTTCCCAGTGGATTGCGAATTTCATGGGCGATTCCGGCTGCCATCTTGCCCAGAGCAGCATGCCGACGGGAGCGCTCTAAGGCCACTTCCATGGCGCGGATTTCACGCTGATCGCGCAGGATAAGAACCATACCACGCAAGCTGCCATCCCGGTCACGTAAATGAGAGGCACTGACTTTAAGTGGAATCATTTCGCCGTCCTGACGGAGACAGTCCATTGACTGGTCTACAAATTCCTGACCGGCACGCAACAGCGGCGCCAGCGAAAAGTTTTCTGAGCCCGCTATTTGCTGGAGAGTTTTGCCGCGCATCTTGCTTTCATTGAGACCAAATAACTCCAGGGCGTTTCTATTTACGGAAACAATTTGCCGTTCATTATTGATGCTGATCAAACCGGCAGGCATGCTGTTGATGACATTGTCGGTGTACAGTTCCATGTTTTCCAGAGCAGCTCTGACCACCTGGGACTCGTGGGAAAGAAACAGCGCATAAAGACCACCAGAACTGAGTAGAAAAAGAATTCCCAACAAGATCAGGCTTTGCTTGATGTCTTCTGCGCGGGCCGCATCAAAATCTTCGGTATATAGACCAAGATAGATAATCTGTCGGCTCTCTTCAACATTGTTCCCCTCCGGTACGCCGCACCAGTTTTGCCAACATCGCATCATTCCCGTGCGCATCGGCATCATCGTCAGTGGCCTGAATTCCTGGGCGATCTCGTAGATTTTTTTACCGGAAGGATCCGTGAGTAATCTTGTCAACGACTGGTCTGCGGTTAAAACTTTTCTTCCGGGAGGGAATACAAAGGTTGCCGGATCAATCCCGGCATAAGCAACGAGGTGGCCTTTTTCATCCTGGATTACAATATATGCAATGGTTTCCTCACGAGCAGTTTCTTTGACCAGAGTTGCCAGGTTACCGCTACGCGGGCCCACCATCATCGAGGTTCTTGCCCCTGCCTCAAAGGCTCTGATCAGGGTCTGTGCTTTCTTGAGCAGAAAACCCTCCATGAACTGTTCTTCCCGGTCGATGTTATGCCAAGTGACAATTGCCAGAACGCAAGCAAGCAGCAGACTGGCGAGTATGAATACCAGAGCAGGGAGGGAAATAAACCTTTTCGGCGGGCCACCCGGATTGATCGATATGTTGGGGTCGACTATTGACATTTATTGCCGGAATCCTTACCCTACCCTTTAACGTTTGAATACCTATTCACATATGGATGTGCCATGGAGATGTGTTATGGACCCGAATATTTGCCAAGTAAACCTTATCCACGCAGATCTCGTTGTTGCTGCCAGGGAACAGATGCCTCCCCTGAAAACAGTTGATCAGCTTGCAGCGGTGTACAAGTTGCTGGGTGAACCGTCTCGCCTCAAAATCCTGCTGGCGTTACGCCCCGGGGAAATGTGTGTCTGTGACCTTGCGGCGCTGCTGGAGTCCACTCCGTCGGCGATATCTCATCAGCTTAAACTGCTGCGGATCTCGGGGCTGCTCAAATCTCGGAAAGAAGGCAAGATGGTTTATTACCGCCTTGATGAGAATGCCGTGCAGAGAATACTTAAGGATTTGCCATGAACGACATGAACGATTGTGGTGCGAAAGGATGTGGCTGCGGCGGTGCCCCGATTTCGTTGTCGGAGCCAAAAACGGCCGCCGCCAGGCCAGCGCGGGTACTGTACCGTATCGACAACATGGATTGCCCGACCGAAGAAGCGCTGATTCGCGCCAAGCTGTTGAAACTACCCGGTGTGGTCGGGCTGGAATTCAACTTGATGCAGCACATCCTGACGGTGAGTCACACACTGCCGTCACTGACTCCCGTCGAAGAAGCGTTGTCAGCCATCGGCATGCAGGCAGTGCGGATGGACGAGGAGCCGACCGATCAAAGCACGGTATTGACTCAGGCAGAGGTGAGCGCGCCAGAGCAATCCGGTACTCGCTGGTGGCCGCTGGCGGTGGCGGGGGTGGCGGCCACCATGGCAGAGGTGGTGCACTGGCTCAACGGCGGCAACCATTGGGTGGTAGTTGTGCTGGCGCTCCTCGCGATCGCCATCGGCGGTCTGCCCACCTACAAGAAGGGTTGGGTTGCACTCAAGAACTTCAACCTCAACATGAACGCCTTGATGTCGATTGCGGTCACCGGCGCGATGCTCATTGGCCACTGGCCGGAAGCGGCGATGGTAATGGTCCTGTTTGCGCTGGCCGAAGTGATCGAGGCCAAGTCGCTGGATCGTGCCAGAAACGCGATCCGCGGCCTGTTGGATCTTGCCCCGGAAACCGCTACCGTCCAGCAGGGTGACGGCAGCTGGGCCGATGTTGAAGCCAAAACGGTTACGCTGGATAGCCGGGTGCGCGTGAGGCCCGGTGAACGGGTCGCCCTTGATGGGGTGGTGGTGCAGGGTCGCTCTACAATTAACCAGGCCCCCATCACCGGCGAGAGCCTGCCGGTTGAGAAGACAGAGGGAGATCCGGTGTTCGCTGGCACCATCAATGAATCCGGCTCGTTCGAGTATCGGGTCACAGCTGTAGCCGACAATTCAACTCTGGCGCGCATCATTCACGCAGTGGAAGCCGCGCAAGGGAGCCGCGCCCCAACCCAGCGCTTCATTGACCAGTTTGCCCGCCTGTATACCCCCATCGTGTTTGGGGTAGCGGTAGCGGTGGCGATCCTGCCGCCACTATTACTCGGCGCACCGTGGCAGTCATGGATCTACAAAGCATTGGTTCTACTCGTAATCGCCTGTCCATGTGCCCTTGTCATCTCCACCCCTGTCAGCATCGTCAGCGGGCTGGCGGCTGCGGCGCGGCGCGGTATTCTCATCAAAGGGGGAGTGTACCTGGAAGATGGGCGAAACCTCACCTGGCTGGCATTCGATAAAACTGGCACGATTACGTACGGCAAGCCGGCGCAGACCGACGTTTTGGTCTGGGGCGATGCGGATCTAACGGAGGCGCGGACGCTCGCCGCTAGTCTGGCCTCACGCTCCGATCATCCCGTCTCCAAGGCCGTAGCTCTAGCCGCCGAAGCCAAAGGGGTAGCGCTACGCGAGGTGAGTGATTTCGCCGCGTTGCCCGGACGCGGCGTGCGCGGCCGTATTGGCGCCACGGTCTATCACCTGGGTAACCAGCGCATGGTCGAAGAGCTTGGAGGGTGCTCGTCGGCATTGGCGGCGCGCCTCTCGGCACTCGAAGTCCAGGGCAAGACCATCGTGATGCTGGTCAGCGCGGACGGTGTACAGGCGTTGTTCGCAGTCGCCGATACCGTCAAGGACAGTAGCCGCCAAGCGATCGCCGAACTCCATGCGCTGGGGATAAAGACCATGATGTTGACCGGTGACAATCCGCATACCGCCGCGGCGATTGCCAGTCAGGTTGGCATCGACCGCGCCGTGGGAAACTTGTTGCCGGAGGAGAAGCTGCGGGAGGTGGAACGATTGTCACTGAATGGCAGGATCGGCATGGTCGGCGACGGCATCAATGATGCGCCGGCACTGGCGCGGGCCAATATCGGGTTTGCGATGGGAGCAGCCGGTACCGACACGGCCATTGAAACCGCCGACGTGGCGTTGATGGACGACGACCTGCGCAAGATTCCCGCTTTTGTGCGGCTGTCCCAAGCCACAGCGAACATATTGAAACAGAATGTTGCGCTCGCACTCGGCATTAAGGCGGTGTTTCTAGCGCTCGCCTTCACCGGTCACGCCACCATGTGGATGGCGGTGTTCGCTGATATGGGGGCGAGTCTGCTGGTGGTCGGCAATGGCCTGAGGCTGCTGCACAAATAACCCTGAGGTTCCCCTGAGGTTCCATGTATACGACTGGGCGGGATTGTATCGAACTGCTGCGCACCGAGGGTCAAAAGCCCCCTATGAACAGTTTGGCTATCGTAAAGTAAATAATCAATCCGGTGATATCCACAATGGTGGTCAGAGCCGGGCTCGCTACCACTGCCGGATCCAACTTCAGCTTCGCGGCGCCCAGAGGAAGTAACGCACCTATCAACGTAGATGTGACCACCTGCAATCCCAGCGCCAGTGAAATGGCGCTGGCAATCCGCAGCAGAGAAAAGCCGTCTGGCATGGTCGACCCGGCGCCAAAAAAGAATACCCGTCCAAAGGCAATCACTCCAAGCAGGAGTGCCAGCAGAAAAGCGACCTGAAATTCCTTACCCAGAATACGCAAGATATCTTTGGGTGAAATCTCTTTGAGGGCTAAAGCCCGCACCACCAGGGTGGCAGATTGACTGCCGGTGTTGCCGCCGGTATCGGCTAACATGGGCATAAACATCGCCAGAATTGCAAATTGGAGCAACAGACCTTCAAAATGTTGCACAATAAAACCAGACACTAAACCCAGTAGCGCCAGTGCTATCACCCACGGATATCTGTTTTTGAAATGTCCCCATACGCTCGTTTTTATATATGCTGCGTCCGCATGGGCACCACCGATCCCCATGAATTTTTCCATATCCTCGGTGTATTCCTGGGTGATGATGTCAAAGGCGTCGTCATGGGTGACAATCCCTACCAGGGCATTCTGGGCGTCAATGATTGGCAAGGCGAGCAAATCATATTTCTGGATTTTATGTGCCACCTCTTCCTGGTCATCCCCGACCCGGGCAAAGATCACCCCCTTATGCATGATTTCATCCACCCGCGCCGCCCGCTGCGCCAAAATAAGCTTTTTGAGCGACACGAAACCCAGCAGCTGCCGGTGTTCACCCAGCACGTACGCATAATAGATCGTCTCGCTGTCGGGCGCGACTTCGCGGAGGCGTTCAATGGCCTGAGCTGTGGTTAATTCCGGGGTCAGGGTCGCATAGGCGGAGGTCATAACTGCACCGGCGGTGCCCTCCTCGTGCGCCGACAGAGAGCGAATGTCTTCACGCTGGGCCTGCGCCAAAGCAGGCAAAACCGCTTCTCGCAGGGACTCAGGCAACTCCTTGAACAGGTCCGTACGTTTATCCGGAGGCATGTCGGTTATAAGCGTCGCAACATCCTTGGAGTTCAAGGTTTCGACTATTTTGATCTGCAGATCTTCATCGAAGTGGCTGAAAATTTCCGCGCGCAGTTGTTTGTCTGCATGTTGGAGTAGCGGCCAGATATCCGCATCCGGCAAGACAGAAATTAACTCCGCAATAACCGCAGGATGCCTAGATTTGTAGAAGTTCCGCAGAACTGCTGGATCCGCGGAGGTGAGTAGTTCTGGGTTGGCGTACAATTTTTCGTTTTTCATGTTTTTTCCTCGTGGCAGTTGCGAATGCTGCATGTGGTAGCGGTGAAACCAGTGTCTGGCGCACGTGTCATGCCGCCGTTAAATCCTGTACGCAGGCATAAAGGAGCTCTACCCCTTTTGCAATCGCCGCAAAAGAGCTTTGTTCTTTTATGTTATGGCTTATCCCTTCGATGCTGGGGATAAACAGCAGCGCTGTGGGGGCTATGGCGGCAAAGTGCATAGCATCGTGGCCAGCGCCGCTGGGCATCTCCATAGTGGTGATCCCCATGCCGCTCGCCAGCTGGTGGATCCGCTTGCGTAGTGCCGCGTTCAGAATTATTGGCTTATCGTTACACAGTGTTTTGATCCGGACCCCAAGGTTACGTTTCTGCGCAATAAACTCAATTCTGCGCTGCAGTTCTGTCCCGGCACGGGTTTTTGCTTCCATGTTGGTATCCCGCAGATCAATTTGCAGATGAACCCTGCCTGGTACCACATTCATGGCGCCGGGTTCAACCTCCAACACCCCTACCGTGCCGACACTGGAGGCACCGGAATTGCGCGCGATCTCTTCAACGGTCAGGACAACTTCCGCCGCGCCAGCCAGGGCATCGCGGCGTATATGCATGGGGGTATTGCCGGAATGATCACTGCGTCCGGTAAGAATAACGTCAAACCTGCTCGGTGCGGCGATAGCTGTCACCAGGCCGATATCTATATTTTCCTGCTCCAGAACCTGTCCCTGCTCGATATGGAGTTCCAGAAACGCGTGAATATCGTCTTTGCCCAGCACCTCTTGCGCAAGTGCATCTATATTGCAGCCACTTTGTTTCAGGGCGGTGTAAAAACTCGTACCTTCACTGTCGGCGATTTGTTTGAGATCTTCGGTATTTATTTTACCGGTAACGGCCTTGCTCCCCAGGGTTGCCACTCCGAAACGGCTGGATTCTTCGGCGCAGAAGTTGATGATTCTTAAAGAGCGCAACGGGCGTATCCCCGCTGCGTTAAGGCGCCTGACCACCTCAATACCGGCCAGCACCCCAATGACACCATCATAGTGCCCTCCTTGAGGGACAGAATCCAGATGCGAGCCGATAGTTACCGCAGCCAGTTCCGCCTTTCTCCCCTCCAGCACTCCATGGATAATGACCGCCGCATCGATAGGGACCCTGAGCCCCTCTTCCTGCATTATTTTAATTAGATATGTGCGCGCCTCCTGATCAGGGGGACTTAAGGCAAGGCGCGTAAGTCCGCCACTATCCAGAATTCCGCACTGGGCAATGGAGTTGAAATCGTGTCTGAACTTGTTCATAGTGTTAAAGTGTCCAATGTTGGAGTAAAATGCACAGGTATTGTTTGAGCGTTATTGATCTCCTCCGGTAAGTATCCGGGGCGATAATACCGATACAGGTTAAATAAAGGCAAGTGATGGGAGGAATAAAAAATATTTTATGGCATGATGTAGGATGAAATGGCACTACAAAGAGTGATGGCATAAACCAGATAGACTAGAGGAAAGAGAGATTAACGACATGGAGAGACCAATGGCAAAAACAACAGCGCTTGCGACAGTATTGGCGGTTATCTTTTGTATTGCAGCTACAGCATCCCACGTACGCGCAGACATCGCCCCATTTCAACTTAGCCTGACCCCTGATATTGCAATCCATTCGAGTACAACCCGAATAAACGGTGTGACCCTCAATATCTGGGGAGAAAATCCGCAACGTGCCCTGGCGCTGGGCCTTATTAACGGCTCAAGCGGTATGAGTTCAGGGGTAAGTCTGGGGCTGCTGGCCAACTATTCCGAGAATTATTCGGGGGTCAAGATTGCGTGGGGGGCTAACTCCTGTTCGGGGCGGATGTCCGGGCTTGAGCTGGCCATATTTAATCACGCTAATGGGTTGCACGGGGTGCAACTGGGGCTGGTGAATTTTGCGGAAAATGTAGAAAAAGGGCTCCAGATCGGGCTGATAAATATCATGAAGAACAACGTCTACTGGTTTGGCGGATTGCCGGAGCAGGTCGCACCCATGATGCTTCTGGTCAACTGGCGTTATTGATACGCACCTCCACCTCTTAATGGAAACGCATCAGCCTTGAGCCAGGTGTGCCTCCTCCTACCCTTTTCTCAGGGAGAGGCTGATGCGTTTTCGTTTTTCATCCACCTCAAGGACCCGCGCAATCACCTTTTGCCCCACCTTAACCACGTCTGCCGGGTCTTTCACGAACCCTTCTGCCAACTGACTGATATGGGCAAGCCCATCCTGATGGACCCCAATATCGATAAAAGCGCCAAAGTTGGTCACATTGGTCACGATCCCCGGCAAACTTAGCCCTGCCTGCAAATCCCCTATTTTTTCGATCCCCACCGCGAACGCGAACACCTCGAACTGTGCGCGTGGATCACGTCCCGGCTTGGCGAGCTCCTGCATAATATCGGTGAGCGTCGGCAGGCCGATATCGGCGCTGCAGTATTTTTCCAGATCTATGGAACTGCGTCGTTCCTTGCTCTGCATTAGCTCTGCCACGCTGGTGCCATTGTCGGCGCAGATCTGCTTTACCAGACTGTAGCGCTCGGGGTGCACGGCAGAGCGGTCGAGGGGGTTGGAGGCAGTATAGATGCGTAAAAAGCCGGCGGCCTGTTCAAACGCTTTTGGGCCCAGGCGTTTTACTTTTTTGAGCTGAGCTCTACTGGTAAAGGGGCCATTCTCATCCCGATAAGTGACGATGTTCTGGGCCAGCTGCGGCCCCAGCCCCGAGACGTAAGAGAGGAGCGCCGCGCTGGCGGTGTTCAGTTCGACCCCCACCCGGTTGACGCAGGAGACCACGGTATCGTCCAGACTGTTTTTCAGCGCGGTTTGGTCCACATCATGCTGGTACTGCCCTACTCCGATCGATTTGGGGTCGAGCTTAACCAGCTCGGCGAGGGGATCAGCCAGGCGTCTGCCAATTGAAACTGCACCGCGCACCGTGAGGTCATGCGTGGGGAATTCCTGGCGCGCAATCTCTGACGCGGAATAGATCGAAGCGCCGCTCTCATTCACCAGTACGACAATTGGTGCTGGAGTCAGGGTGCAGGCAGCGATAAAGCTCTGGGTCTCCCGCCCCGCTGTGCCGTTGCCGATGGCAATCGCTTCTATCTTGAAGCGCTTGACCAGCTCCTGAATAGTTTTCTGCGCCTGCATCGCCCTCCCCTCCCCGCTAAAGGGATAAATCACATCGTGGTGGAGCAACTTCCCCTGTTGGTCGAGGCAAACCACCTTGCACCCGGTGCGAAAGCCGGGATCAAGCGCAAGGATCGCTTTTTGCCCCAGCGGCGGCGCCATAAGAAGCTCACGCAAATTTTCACGAAATACCTGGATGGCCTCGGCATCAGCCTGGTGTTTAAGCTGAGTGCGCAGCTCTGTTTCCAGTGACGGTGCCAGCAGGCGCTTATAGCAATCCTCAATGGCGGCGCAGAGCTGATCCCTGTTGTTATCTTTATCCTTCTGCCCAACATGGCGTTGCAGCGTCGCGATGGCTTCATCCTGCGGAGGACGCAACGAGACCTTCAGAAAGCCTTCCGCTTCACCGCGCAGAACAGCCAGAAGACGATGGGAGGGAGCGGCCGCGGCTTTTTCGGTCCAGGCGAAATAGTCACTGAACTTCTGTCCCTGCTCCATGTTCTTTTTGATTACGTTGCTCTCAAGCTGCCCCCTTGCCATAAAGAGTTTGCGCATGAGCGCCCGCGTGGCCGGGTCTTCATTTATGTGTTCGGCCACAATATCCCGCGCCCCGGCCAGGGCATCGTCTGTAGTGTGGACACCACCTTCAGGTTTGACAAATCTGCCCGCGGCCTGGGTTGGATCCTCCGCTCCGGTCAGGATGAGGTGCGCCAGCGGCTCGAGCCCCCGCTCGCGTGCGATGGTGGCGCGGGTGCGGCGTTTAACCCGATGCGGCAGATAAAGATCTTCGAGCTCTTTCAGGGTGGGTGCTGCATCGATCTGGTGTTTGAGCTCCCCGGCATAGAGGTCCCGTTCACTCAGTGAAGCGATGATGGACTCGCGCCGCTTTTTCAACTCCTCGATGCGGCTCCTTGCATCCCTGACCGCCGCGATATCCACCTCATCCATACTGTCGGTGAGTTCTTTGCGATAGCGTGCGATAAATGGCAGGGTTGCACCCCCGTCGAGCAGCTCCGTAACCGCACGCACCCGCTTTGGGTTCAGGTTCAGCTCCGTTGCAATGGTGTGAAGCATATTTTGTTGCATAAATATATTTTGTCACAGAGAAACCTGTGAAACCCCTTTTTGGTTGTATGCGGCACTGAATAACATTGCCGCAGCTATGTTTAACAGCTACTATACACAGGTTTTTCTGCCACAGCTGCTACAAGAAAACATGGGCAGTAAAACCACCCTTAAGGTGGGAGTGTAGTCCATGCTGCGCTGGCTCCGCCTTTCCCGTCTTGATCCGAGAGGGTTATTTCCATGAGTAAGGTTCACAAATCAAGTTATTTTTTTCTAGTAGTCCTGGTTCTTCTGGCGGTGCCGGTCTTTGCAGAAACAGAGAACGCGGAAAAACGCCAACAATTAATTGAAGAGCGGGTGTTTAGAAATTACCGCGAAAACCCCTTTTCCATGCATAAGCTGAACTACGCCATCATCGGCAACAATGACCTGAAGCTTCAGTATAGCTTTAAGTACCGCTTCTTTACCAAAGCCGACTTGTATGGGTCTTTTACCAATCTCATCCTCTGGAATATCTATGAAGATCAGAATCC